>CAVIES010000009.1:0-8344 GCA_963641675.1 Anaerovoracaceae bacterium | reverse complement strand
CGAATCGCCTACAGCCCAAGCGCGGGAGCGATGGCGAGGAAGTAAGCGAGCACCAGGATGCCGAGGACGATGCGGTACCAGCCAAAGACCTTGAAGTCGTGCTTGCGGACGAAGCCCGTGAGCCAGCGGATGGCGGCGAGCGAGACGACGAAGGCCACGACCAAGCCCACGCCCATGATGGCCCACTCGTTGGCGCTCATCGCGGCGCCCTTGAGCACGAACTTCACGATCTTGAGGAGGCTCGCGCCGAACATAACCGGGATGGCGAGGAAGAACGTGAATTCGGCCGCCACGGCACGGGTGCAGCCAAGCAAAAGGCCGCCGATGATGGTGGAGCCGGAGCGCGAGGTGCCGGGCACGAGCGAGAGCACCTGAAAGGCGCCGATGCCGAGAGCGGTCTTCCACGTGAGCTCATCGATGCTGGTGATGGTGCCGAAGTCGGCGTTGTCATCGTCCATGGCGCCTGCCGCAAAGTGAGCGCCACGCGGGGCGGCCAGCTCGGCGCGCTTCTTGGCGCGCCAGTTCTCGATGAGGATGAACGCCACGCCGTAGAAGATGAGGGCACCCGCCACCACATAAGAGTTGTAGAAGTGCTCGTCCATGAAGTCGTTCAGCGGCAGGCCAATTGCCGCAGCGGGGATGCAGCCGAGCACGATCTTTCCCCAGAGGCTCCAGGTGGCCTTGCGGCCCTCCGCGCCCTTGGAGGGGCTGAAGGGGTTCAGCTGGTGGAAGTAGAGCACGCAGACCGAGAGGATGGCACCCAGCTGGATCACCACGAGGAACATGTTCCAGAATTCCTCAGAGACGTTGAGCTTAACGAACTCGTCCACCAAGATCATGTGCCCGGTGGAGGAGATGGGCAGCCACTCGGTGATACCCTCCACTAGGCCGAGAAACGCAGACTTGAGAAGGTCGATGACGTCAATGCCGGTCATATAAATCCTTTGGTTGAACCCTGGGGCAAGTTAATCGAACGATTACGTTACACCCCGTTGCGACCATGGCCGCTCAGAACTAGGGTATAAGCACAGCAGATACAGGCGCGGGACCCCCGCGAAGAGGCGCCGGCAGCGGCGCGGACAGAAACGAGGAACAGTATGGCAACCCTCAGCGACATCGGCTACAAGAAGGTCTTCGTCTCCCTCGACGGCACCGAGCAGCAGGACAAGGTCCTGAAGCGCGCCATCAAGGTCGCCGCCAACAACGGCGCCGAGCTCCACATCGGCCACGTCATCGACTCCACCGTGCTCGAGACCGCCGGCGCCTTCCCGGCCGACCTCATTCCGGGTCTCGACAAGGCCTTCCGTGAGTCCATCGCCGAGCTCCTCGCCGAGGCCGAGGCCACCGATGAGATCAGCAAGGTCGAGGTCTACGTCAAGACTGGCCGCATCCGCGAGACCCTGAAGGAGGAGATGCTCGACGTCATCAAGCCCGATCTCGTGCTTTGCGGCGCCCGCGGCCTCTCCAGCATCAAGTACGCCCTGCTCGGCTCCATCTCGACCTTCCTGCTCCGCAGCGTCGAGTGCGACATCCTCGTCGTGAAGTAGACAGAGCCTTTCAAACGCGCATCGAGCGGCATCGCCACCAGGCGGTGCCGCTTTTTCGTTGCCAAGGGACCCGTCTGCCCGAACATGCGCTGGTAAATATGTGAAGGGCGGCAGGTAGCGCATATACTTTGGGGGCTTGACTGTTTGCGAGGGGTCATTTGCCCGCAAACACACGAGGCCCCCGCGGGCCTCATGCTAGATGGGGTCGGAGCGTGTGCGATCCTCGGACGGACCAAACGGAGCGCAATGAGAGCAAGCAGCAATAAGGCACGCGTTTGCCTGGCAACGGTTGCCGGCATCGCCGCGTCTGTGTGCTGCGCCGTGGCCCTCACGGCGACCCCGGCCCACGCCGCCACCATCGACGAGCTGCAGGCAAAGGTCGACGAGGCCTCCCAGGCCTACAACGACGCCACCCAGAAGGTGAGCGAGCTCCAGTCAAAGATCGAGGAGTCTCAGGCGAAGATCGACGAGGTGAACGCCAAGCTCCCCGAGCAGAAGGAGAAGGCCGCCACCTCCATGAGCGCTGCCTACAAGATGCAGCAGAGCACGCCCGGCCTCGTGAGCATGCTCCTTTCTGCGGAGACCTTCTCTGACTTCCTCACGAACTTCCAGTACGTCACCGCCATCCAGCGCTCCAACGCCGAGGCCGTGAACGAGCTCGTGACCATGGAGCAGGAGCTTTCCAACGCGCAGGCCACGCTTACGGCCGCGCAGGAGGAAGCCAACAACCAGCAGCAGCAGGCCGAGTCCTCGCTCGCAAGCGCCGAGAGCTCGCTTAACGAGCTGAACGCCCAACTGGCCGCCGAGGCCGCCGCGCAGGCCGCCGCCCAGGCAGAAGCCGAGGCTGCCGCGCAGGCAGAGACCGCAAGCGAGGCCGGCTCCTCCGAGCAGGGCTCCGCGGATTCTGGCAGCGGCTCCATCAACACGAGCGCCGCCACGAGCAACCCCTCTGCCACCGACGGCACCGAGGTCGTCACCGACGGCGGTTGGATGATGGGCAGCGCCTCTGCCTACTGCGTCGCGAGCAACACGGGTGGCGACGCCACCGCCTCCGGCGAGATCCTCACCGACGACTCCGTGACTGTCGCCGTGCCGCTCGACCAGCGCTACCTGCTCGGCCGCTCCGTGCAGATCCGCTACGCCGGCACCACCATCACGGCCACCGTCACCGACGTGGGCGGCTTTGCCAAGTACGGGCGCGTGCTCGACCTCGCGGGCGGCGTGTGGAAGGCCTTCGGCTTCTCCTCCGCCAACGACTGGGGCGTCCGCGTCGTCCAGTACCGCTTCCTGTAGGGGTCACCGTCCCATCGGTGCAGAAACGGCTTGTGTTCACCTTGCATTTAAGGGCCTGTCCCTGCTGGAACCCACCTATTGCTGACGTAAACTGGATAGGTTAAACGCAGCTTATACGCAGAAGACCGCACGCTCGCCAAAAGGCGGGCAGGGCCTTGATGCGCCTGGCGGTCTCTTGCCAATTGGAATCCTAAATTTGGAAGAGAGCCGAAAAGCTTCCATGAAGAAATTTGCACCAAAGCACGGCCTGTTCGCCCTCGTTGCACTGTTGGCCGTCCTGTCATCGCTCGTCTGCGCGCCCTCGCCCGCCGCGGCGGATTTGCCATATGGAACGAGCACCTCAGACCAGGGGACTGTTTACTACTACAGCGTCGCCGAATGCATAGAGGCCGCCACCTCGGGCGTGGAAGTCACCCTGAACCAAGACTGGTACATCGACAGCTCCATCGAGATCGGGGCCGGCAAGACCGCGACGCTCGACCTCAATTCCTGGTCGGTGTTCACCACCAAGGCGTGCTACGCGTTCAAGCTCGGCAACGGGGCAAGCCTCACGCTCCACTCTTCGTACACCGGAGAGGCGAGCCGCACCTACACCGGCTACAACACGACCTCGGACGGGCGCAGCCAGTTCACCACGAATCGAGCCTCCATAATCTCAACCGACGGCAATAGAAACAACAGCGGAATCTACATGGGCGATGGCAGCTCCCTCACGCTTGAGAACCTCGCTATAAACGGCTGCTTCACCCTAGACCGCGGCGGCGCCATCTACACCTGCAACAACTGCACGATCAAGGCGACCAACTGCGACCTCGAGCACAACCTCGCCTATAACGGCGGTGGCATCTACATGGGTGGAGACAGCGTTAGCGTCACGCTCGACAACGTAAAGATCGACGGAAACCATGCGTACTACACCGGCGGCGGAATCAGCGCGGCCGGAACGAACGCATCCATCAATCTGAAGAACGGCACGACGATCTCCAATAACTATGCGGAGGAGGGCGGTGGCGGCGTCTCCTTCGGGCCCACGAACTTCCACCTCTACAACGGCAACGAAGAGGGTGCCTCGGAAGACCTCATGCCAACCATCTGCTCAAACCGCACCCACCTCACGAATGAATTCTGCGGTGGCGGCATATACGTCGTTTCATCCTCAACCGAGAGCCGCGGCACCATCGAGGGCATCAAGATCTGCGACAACATAAGCGCCGGCGATGGCGGCGGCGTCTACCTCGACCAACACAACACCACGGTTAAAAACTGCATCATCTGCGGCAACTCGGCCGGACGCGATGGTGGCGGCGTCTTCGTCAACGACGACTGCAACACCCTGGACGGCTGCACCATCACGTCCAACCGCTGCGACACCCTCGAGAAGGGCTACGAGGGCGGCGGCGTCTTTGTCGGCTACAGGTACGACATCGCCCTCACCGGCGTCACCACCATCACGGGCAACGTGCGCGGTTCCAACACCGAAAGCACCAACTACGACAACGTGTTCCTGAGCACCATCAGCGGCTCCACCGGCTTTGCCTACATCACGGGCGGCGTAGAGGATGGCTCTAAGGTGGGCATCCGCACCGGCATCGAGGGCGAGCGCATGGTCGGCAAGAACATCACGACCTACACCTCCGGCACCTACTTCAGCGACACGGACGGCTACTGGATCTCTCACGGGTCCGACCACAACGGCGACCTCTGGCAGCGCACCGGCGCCACGGACTTTGAGCTGAAGATAAACGGCAAGAAGATCGGTCGCTGCAAGCCGGGTGCCAAGATCAGGCTCAATGCCGAGACCATATTTAGGGACAAGGTCTTCTATAAATGGATCGAGTCCGAGTGCGAGGGTCTCTCCCCCTTCAGCGAGGCCATCCCCGACATCTACAGCTCCACCATCACCTTCACGATGCCGCAGAATGACGTGAACCTTGTCTTTATGGAGAAGAACGAGGCAAAGGACATCACGCTCACGGTGGGCAAGCCCGTCGCCGGCGAGAGCTTTGACAGGACGGCGACGATTTCCTGGGAGTACAACGGCGTCAGCTATAGCAAGTCCATCACCCTCACCTGGATCGACGAGAGCCACATCACCACGGATACGGCAAAGGCGGGAAAGAAGTATCGCTTCTATGCGGCAGCCACGGCCGACAGTTGGTTCTGGTACGACACGACTCTCGACGCCAGCAACGTCAAAATCGTCTGGGAGGGCGAGGAGGATGGCATCGGAACGCAGGATGCCCACGTCGACTCCCTTGGACACCTTAACCTCACCTCCGACTACTACGAGACGGAGAAGCCCACGGTCACCGAGGTGGATGAGGCCAGCGGCAACGTGACGGCGCTTTCCTCCGTATCCGATCTGCTCGCCGTGGTGCCGAGCTCCGTTGGCGCCAGGCTGAGCGACGGCTCTGCGACCACGCTCGCCATCGACAAGGACAAGATCGCGTGGCCCGAGGGTCTGCTTGACGGCGACGAGATCGCCGACGTGGGCTCCACCGCCAAGACGTACGAGGACATCGAGCTGCCGCTCGTCGCCACAGACGCCATCCCCGACGCGGCGAACCACACCTGCAAGTTCACGCTCACCGTGCTGCCTAGCACGAGCATCGCCGCGCCCTCCGTCTCGCTCGCGGGCGGCACGTACAACAGGTACGGCGGCTCCACCAGGCTCGGAGACGACCTCACGCTCAACGTCACCGCCGCGTGCTCGGCCAAGGACGCGAAGCTCTACTACAGCGTGGACGGCGGCGAGGGGTGCGAATACACCTCCGCCGGCGTCACGCTCACCGGCGAGGCCGACAAGAGCGTTGCCCGCAAGCTCCAGGTCTGGGCCGTGAGGGACGGCGTCAAGTCGGAGGTGGTCGAGGCCACCTACGTGCTCGACGACACGCTGAACAAGCAGGTGAAGATCAAGTGCGCCGACACCGCGCTCTACGCCGAGGGCGAGAAGCGATGGGCCGACGAGCTGACCGTCACGGCGAACATGGGCGAGACCGTCTCGGTCACGGCGCCCGCCGAGGACGGCCGCACCTTCGACCACTGGGAGTGGACCGAGGCGCCCAAGGGCACCGACCTCACCCAGGAGACGTTGCAGATCGCGGGCTTCGACCCCAAGTACTCCGGCGAGATCACGGCCGTCTACACCCCCGTTGTCACCGCGATTGACCTCGTCGTTGACGCGCCCGCGGCCCACAAGGAGTTCGCGACCACGGCCACCGTCTCGGTGAGGGTAGGCGACGACGAGACCTCCAAGGACATTACGGACTACCTCACGGAGAGGGGCGCGCTCGCGTGGCTCACGGACGAGGAGACGGCCGGGCACGACACCTGCTACACGGCCACCCTCTCGCTTGCGACCGACTCGAGCACCGACGGCGTGAAGTACGAGATCGCCGACACGCCCAAGCTCCTCGTCCGCGGCAGCGAGGTCGACGGCGGCAGCGCGTACGACGCCTCCTCCAAGACCCTCTTCGTCACCTTCCCGAGCACCGGCGCCTACGAGTACCAGTCGGTGGAGACGGTGGACGACGTCGACCTCTCCTTCGCCGACGCCTGGTCCTACCAGGCCGCGCAGGACGGCGGCTCCACGGTCTCCTGGGGCCTGCCCGGCCACGTCTCGGTTTCCTACAAGTGCGGAGAGTCCGAGCCGCTCGACGTGACGTGGGAGGTGACCGGCTTCGACGCGGACGCCACGGGTGCCCAGACGCTGAGCGCCAGGGGCACCATCAGCTTCCCCGAGTACGTCGACAACGACGGCGCGCCCCAGTACTTAGCGGCAACCGTCAACGTGGCCGCGCCCGAGACCGTCTCCGCGCCCGTGGCCACGCCCACGAGCGGCACCTACCGCGGCACCCAGTCCGTGACCCTCACCTGCGCCACCGAGGGCGCCATCATCCGCTACACGCTCGACGGCACCGAGCCCACCGCCGAGAGCCCCGCCTATGACGGCGCGGTCACGGTTGCGCGCACCTGCACGCTCAAGGCCCGCGCCTTCCGCGACGGCATGCTGCCGAGCGGCACGGCCTCCTACGCCTACGTAATCGACCACGTGGTGACGTTCGACTCCGCCGGCGGCACCGAGGTTGAGAGTCAGACGGTCGCCTACGGCAAGTGCGCCGCAGAGCCCGCCGCGCCCACGCAGGCAGGTTTCACGTTCGGGGGCTGGGCGACCGCTGACGGCGAGCCCTACGACTTCTCCTCGCCCGTGACGGGCGACCTCACCCTCTACGCCACGTGGTCCGCCAGCGGCGAGCCCGCGAGCGCCCACGTGGTGACGTTCGACACGGCCGGCGGCAGCGCGGTGGCCGACCAGGTCGTGGGCGACGGGCAGCGCGCGACCGAGCCCGCCGACCCCACGCAGGAGGGCTTCACGTTCGAGGGCTGGACCACCGAGGACGGTAACCCCTACGACTTCTCGGCCCCCGTGACCTCAGACCTCACCCTCTATGCGCAGTGGTCGGCGAGCGGCGAGCCCGCCAGCGCCTGCGTCGTCACGTTCGACGCGGCCGGTGGCTCGGCGGTGGCCGAGCAGGTGGTCGCCAGCGGTTCCTGCGCCACCAGGCCCGCCGACCCCACGCAGGAGGGCTTCACGTTCGAGGGCTGGCTTGACGCCGAGGGCGACGAGTACGACTTTTCGACGCCGGTGACCGAGAGCATCACGCTCTACGCCAAGTGGTCGGCGAGCGGAGAGCCCGCCCGACCCTGGGTCGTCACGTTCGACACCGCCGGCGGCTCGGCGGTCGCCGACCAGGCCGTCGCCCCCGGCTCGTGCGCTAGGCGCCCGGCCGATCCGTCCAACCCCGGATTCAAGTTCGAAGGCTGGTTCGACGCGAACGGCGACGAGTACGACTTCTCCACGCCCGTGACGGGCGACCTCACCCTCTATGCGCAGTGGTCCGCCAGCGGCGAGCCCGCGAGCGCCCACGTCGTCACCTTCGACAGCATGGGCGGCTCCGAGGTGGCCGAGCAGGTGGTGGCCGACGGCGCCTGCGTCGAGCGCCCGGCCGACCCCACCCGAGAGGGCTACGTCTTCACAGGCTGGTGCACGGACGAGAGCCTTAACGAGGAGTACTACTTCGGCACCGAGGTCCGCGCCGACCTCACGCTCTACGCAAAGTGGACCGTGAAGGATTCAGACGATGAGGGCGACGACTCCGGCAAGTCCGACGGCTCCGCCGACGATGGCAAGAGCGATGCCTCCGGCAAGACGAACAAGCGCGGCGGGATCCTCCCGACCACGGGCGACGCTCTCGCCGTCGCAAGCCTCGTGGCCGCAGCCGCCGTGCCCCTAGGCATCGCGGGCGCCTTCGTCTA
The DNA here is from genome assembly GCA_963641675.1 of Anaerovoracaceae bacterium. Lineage (GTDB taxonomy): Bacteria > Actinomycetota > Coriobacteriia > Coriobacteriales > Atopobiaceae > Parolsenella. The sequence continues at coordinate 188 of CAVIES010000009.1, read as the reverse complement.
CCGCCGCAGGTAAGAGGTGGCCACATAACCCCAGATGAATGAGGGACGCAGCCTTAAAGCTGCGTCCCTCTTTGGTTGGATGCAGGCGTTGGGTGGCTACCGCGAAAACAGCCTGCAAGCCAAAGGCGGGGCAGGGGTGCGCGGGCCAGATGAGTTCCGCACGAGCCGGAGGTGACTTAATGTCACCT
>CAVIES010000008.1:25671-31357 GCA_963641675.1 Anaerovoracaceae bacterium | reverse complement strand
GGCCGGCATGACCACTCCTCTCCACTAATACGAAGGATTTTACGCCAGTTGGAGGAGGCATGCGCGGGGGGGCCGCGCGAGCGGCGCGCGAGTCATGCAGGGCATCCTGCTGGCGAGGCTGCACTTCTGACGCGGAATCTGGGCGATTGGGCTGAATTCTGCGTCAGAGGAGCAAGCCGGTGGTCTGCCGTGCCGGAGGGCGGCACAAAAGAGACGCCGCCGTAATCCGCGCCCCATCGGGTACCATGAGCGAGTTAGAAATGCGCAACTTCTACTGGTTTGGTGGTTACCCAGATGATGGATAAGAGGCTCCTTGGGCTAGTGCCCGAGGCTATGCGTTACGTCGTCGCGACGGTGGTGTTCCAGTGGCTGGGCCTTCTCGGCAACATGGCGCTCGTGTGGTCGATTGCGACCGTGCTCGCCGCGCTGTGCCAGCCGGCGGCCGCCGCCATTCCCGCTGCGGCGCTCTGGCTCTTGGCCTTGGGCATCATCGTGCGCACCGTCTCCACGCGTTTCTCCGCTACGGCGAGCTACCTGGCCTCGCGCGACGTCAAGCGGGTGCTTCGCCACCGCGTCTACGAGAAGCTCCTGCGCCTGGGTCCCAACTACACCGAGCTCGTGCCTACCGCCGAGGTCGTGCAGCTCTCCGTCGAGGGCTGCGAGCAGCTGGAGACCTACTTTGGCCAGTATCTCCCCCAGCTCTTCTACGCCGTGCTTGCGCCGCTCACGCTCTTTGTGGCCGTGGCCTGCGTGAACCTGCCGTGCGCGCTCGTGCTGCTCGTCTGCGTGCCGCTCATCCCGGTGGCGATCGTGGCCGTGCAGAAGGTTGCCAAGCGTATCCTCGGCAGCTACTGGGACCAGTACGCCGAGCTCGGCGACTCCTTCCTAGAGAATCTCCAGGGCCTCACCACGCTCAAGATCTACCAGGCCGACGCCGAGCGCCACGAGAAGATGAACGAGGAGGCCGAGCACTTCCGCAAGGTGACCATGAAGGTGCTCACCATGCAGCTGAACTCGATCATCGTGATGGATATCGTGGCGCTCGGAGGCGCGGCCGCCGGCATGGCGGTTGCTCTCGGGGCCACCGCCGCCGGGCAGATCGATCTCTTCGGTTGCCTCTTCATCATCCTGCTCTCGGCCGACTTCTTCCTGCCGATGCGCCAGCTGGGCAGCTACTTCCACGTGGCGATGAACGGCATGGCCGCGGCCGACAAGATCTTCCGCTTGCTGGAGCTGCCCGAGCCGGCCGAGCGCACGCTTGTGGCCGAGCCGGGCGACACATTTGCCATGAACCACGCGAGCTTTGCCTACGAGGAGGGCGTGGAGGTGCTCCACGACGTGACGCTTGAGGTGCCGGCGGCCGGCATCTGCGCCATCGTGGGCGCGTCGGGCAGCGGCAAGTCCACCATCGCGGCGCTGCTTTCTGGCCGCTACGCCGGCTATACGGGAGACGTCACCCTTGGGTGCAAGCAGGTGCGCGACATCGACGGCGCCTCGCTTGCGCGCCACGTCACCGTCGTGGGCCTCGGCGCCCACCTCTTCGCGGGCACCGTGCGCGAGAACCTACTCATGGCTGCGCCCGATGCCACTGACGGCGAGCTTTGGGAGGCCCTCGAACTCGCGCGAATGGCCGACTTCCTCCGTACGCAGGAGGGGCTCGACACGCGTCTTGAGCAGAGCGGCGAGAACCTCTCCGGCGGGCAGCGCCAGCGCCTGGCTCTTGCCCGCGCCATCCTCGCGGACAGCCCCGCCTACGTCTTTGACGAGGCCACGAGCAACATCGACGTGGAGTCTGAGGAGGCCATCATGGCCGCCGTCCGAGACCTCGCTCGCGAGAAGGCCGTCATCGTCATCTCGCACCGCCTCGCCAACGTGGTGGGCGCAAACCAGATTTACGTGCTGGAGAAGGGTTGCGTGGCCGGCCACGGCACGCACGAGGAGCTGCTGGCGGATTGTGCCGCCTACCAGCGCCTTTGGGAGACGCAGGCAGAGCTCGAGCGATTTGCCGCAGCCGGGAGCGAGCGCGACGCCGCACCCACGGCGCCCACGGAAGGCGAGGTGAGCGCGAATGCGTAAGAGGTCAAACGCTCGCGTCATGTTCGAGATGCTGCAGTTCGTGAGGCCGCTCGCAGGCTGGATGTGCCTTGCCATCGCCTGCGGCGTGGCTGGCTTCTGCTGCGCCACGGCCATCCCCGTCGTCGCCACAGATGCGGCGCTGCGCGCATGGGCGTCGCCCGAGGCGTTCGGCCTTACCGGCGTCGCAGCCCTGCTCGGCGCGCTTGCCGTGGCTCGTGGCGTGCTCCACTTCATCGAGCAGCGCTGCAACCACTACATCGCGTTCCGCCTGCTCGCCCACATCCGCAGCCTCGTCTTCGGGGCGCTCCGCAACCTCGCCCCCGCCAAGCTCGCCGGAGCTGACCGCGGCAGCCTCATCTCCACTGTCACGGCCGACATCGAGCTTCTCGAGGTCTACTTCGCCCACACCATCAGCCCCATCTGCATCGCCGTGCTTATGGCGGTGCTCATGGTGCTCTACCTCGGCTCCATGAACGTAAAGCTCGCACTTCTCGCCCTCTGCGGCTATGCGCTCGTGGGCGTCCTCGCGCCGTTGCTCGTCTCGCGTGCCTCCGGCGTTGACGGCCGCGCCTCGCGCGACCAGGCAGCCGGACTCTCCAGCTTTGTGCTCGAGGGCCTGCGCGGCCTTGGCGAGGTGCTGCAGTTCGGTGCCGGCGAGAGGCGCCTGGCCGAGCTCGACCGCAAGAGCCGCGAGCTCGCGGACACGCAGGGGCGCCTGCGCGGCGTGGGCGGCCAGGGCCAGACTGCCACGAGCGGCATCATCATGCTCGTCTCCGTCTGCCAGATGCTGCTCGCCATCACGCTCGCGACCGACGGCGCCATCTCCAACGCGAGCGCCGTGCTCGCCACCGTGGCCACCTTCAGCTCGTTCGGCCCCTTCGTGGCACTTGCCAACCTCGGCTCCACGCTCCAGGGCACGCTTGCCGCCGGCAACCGCGTGCTCGACATCCTCGAGGAGGAGCCGCAGGTGCGCGAGGTTTCCGACGAGGACGGCGCCTCACCCAGCTTCACCGGCGCCGAGGCCGAAAACGTGGGCTTCTCCTATAGCGCGGGCGAGGCCGCCGAGAAGATCCTCGACAACGTAAGCGCCCGCATCGAACCCGGCCAAATCGTGGCCATCCAGGGCCGCTCCGGCTCGGGCAAGTCGACCCTCTGCCGCCTGTTCATGCGCTTTTGGGACGTAGACGAGGGCCGCGTCGCCATCGGCGGCGATGACGTGCGCGGCATCGCCACGCGCGCGCTGCGCAGCAGCGAGGCCTTCGTGGAGCAGGACACTCATCTCTTCCACGACAGCATCCGCGACAACCTGCTCATCGCCAAGCCCGACGCCACCGACGCCGAGCTCGAGGCAGCCTGCCGCGCCGCCAGTGTGCACGACTTCATCATGGGGCTGCCCAAGGGCTACGACACCATGGTGGGCGAGCTAGGCGACACGCTCTCGGGCGGCGAGCGCCAGCGCCTGGGCCTTGCGCGCGCCTTCCTCTCCGGTGCGCCGTTTCTGCTGCTCGACGAGCCCACGAGCAACCTCGACTCACTTAACGAGGCGCAGATCCTGCGCTCGCTCGACGAGCAGCGAGGGGAACGCGCGGTGCTCCTCATCAGCCACCGCCCCAGCACCAGCGCCATAGCCGACAAGACCTACTCCATGGACCACGGTCGCGTGAGCTAGGCGGGGCAGACACCCTAAAGAAAATGCAGGTAAACATGAGCAACAGCAAGAACAAGGCCCTCTCTCCCGAGCAGGTGGAGGCCAAGCGCGTGCGCGAGCGCGAGGTGGTTACGCAGATGATCGGCGTCTATTGCCACGGCAACCACGGAACCGCCCGCGGCGAGCTCTGCGAGGAATGCGCGACGCTTAGCGAGTATGCCTCCACGCGCATCGAGCGCTGCCGGTTCATGGCCACCAAGACCTTCTGCTCGCAGTGCAAGGTGCACTGCTACGCACCCGCCCAGCGCCAGGCCATCAAGGACGTCATGCGCTACGCCGGCCCGCGCATGCTGCTGCACCACCCGCTCATGACCATCCACCACGGCCTGGACACGTTTGCCGCCAAGCGCCGCAGCGCAAAGTAGGCTGCGTGCGATAAGCTCCCGCGCAACTGCCACGCGCCCAGCGCTCGCGTCGCAGGCGAGCTTTGTGTGCTTACGGAAAGATTACGCGCCGCCACTCCCCAAATTTGCTAGTATCCCTGTGGTCAAAAGCGACCCGCTGGGTATAAGGCGGGCAGAAACCGGGCGGCAAGCCCCAGGCCCCGAGGAGGTGCCCCATGTCTGACGGATGCAGTCACAGTCACGAACACAACATCGCTCAGTCCATGGAAGCAGCGCCCGCCCTCGGGATGGTGGGTACCCGCCTCGCCTAGCAGCCGCCACGCGGCGCCGGGCACGGCCGCACATGATGCGCTTCCACGGGCTCCAGGCTTTCGCCGGAGCCCTTTTTGATATCCCGGGATTGCGAGGTGCGCCATGAAGCTGCGTAACCTCTTTGCCAAGATGGACCCCCGCCCCGCCGAGGGCCGCAAGGATGCCGACGCCGCCCAGACCGAGTGGCTCCGCCATGTCGCCACGGCCTCGCGCAAGGAGCTCTTTGCCGAGCTCAACAGCTCTGAGGAGGGCCTGGCCGGCGACCAGGTGGATTCCGCCCGCGAGTTCTATGGCGAAAATGCCATGCACCACGCCGCCAAGAAGCCGCTGCCGCTGCGCTTCCTCGCCGCGTTTGCCGACCCCTTCACCTACATCCTCATCTTCATCGCCGTGGTGTCGGTGCTCACCGACTGGGTCTTTGCCACGGGCAGCGACCGCGACCTCTCCACGCCGCTGATCATCGGCATCATGGTGCTGGTCTCTGGCGTGCTGCGCTTCGTGCAGGACGAGAAGAGCGCCGGCGCCGCAGAGTCGCTGGCCGAGATGGTTGAGGCAACCGCCGAGGTGGAGCGCGACGGCGACGGGGGCAACGAGACCCCAGTGGACGAGATCGTCGTGGGCGACGTCATCCACCTTTCCTCGGGCGACGTTGTGCCCGCCGACCTGCGCATCTTTGCCGCGCGCGACCTCTTTGTGAGCCAGGCCTCGCTTACCGGCGAGTCCGAGGCAATTGAGAAGCGCCCGTGCCTGGCCGAGACCCGCGATGCGCAGGCCGTCGCGCTCACCGACCTCGAGGACCTCGCCTTCATGGGCTCGACCGTGATTTCCGGCAACGCCCGCGGCGTGGTGGTTGCCACGGGCGCGCGCACGATGTTTGGCGAGGCCACCGGCACGCTCACCGGCCGCGTGCGCAAGACGGCCTTTGACGAGGGCATCTCCTCCACGAGCCGCCTGCTCATGCGCCTCATGGGGCTCGTGCTCCCCATCGTGTTCGTGCTCTCGGGCGTCACCAAGGGCAACTGGCTCGACGCCCTGCTCTTCTCGCTCTCCGTGGCGGTGGGTCTCACGCCCGAGATGCTTCCCATGCTCGTCACCACGTGCCTCGGCAAGGGCGCGGTCGACCTCTCGCACGACCACGTCATCGTGAAGCGCCTCGACGCCATCCAGGACCTGGGCGCGGTGGATGTGCTCTGCACCGACAAGACCGGCACCCTCACCGAGGACCGCATCGTGCTCGAGCGCTACC
>CAVIES010000008.1:0-25626 GCA_963641675.1 Anaerovoracaceae bacterium | reverse complement strand
TCCTCAACAGCTACTTCTCCACCGGCGTGAAGAACCTCATCGACAACGCCATCGTGGCTCGCGCACAGGCGGAGGGCACCGACGAGGTCTCCGCGCCCGGTGCCTCGGCCAGCACCGAACCCGCCGACAGCGCGGCCTCCGCCGCGAACGCGGACGCCGCGTCCACCTCCCCCGAGCTCACGGCCGAGGAGCTGGCAGAGCGCTACCACGGCATCGACGAGCTGCCGTTCGACTTCGAGCGCAGGCGCCTCTCGGTGGTCGTGGGCGACGCCTCCGGCCGCACGCGTATGGTGACCAAGGGCGCGCTTGAGGAGGTGCTCGCCGTCTGCACCCAGGTGGAGATGGCGGGCGAGGTGCGAGAGCTCACGCCCGAGCTCCGCGCCCAGGTGCTCGAGCGCGGCGAGGAGCTCGCCGGCGAGGGCATGCGCGTGCTGGGAGTTGCCCGCAAGGACGACCCGGCAGGAGCCCGCACCCTCACGGCCGCCGACGAGCGCGAGATGGTTCTCATCGGCTACCTCGCCTTCCTCGATCCGCCCAAGGAGAGCGCCGCAGCGGCCATCAAGGCGCTTGCCGCCCATGGCGTTGCCACCAAGGTCCTCACCGGCGACTCTGCCCGCGTAGCCGCGCACGTCTGCCGAGCCATCGGCATCCCTGCCGAGCGCGCCCTCACTGGCACCGAGATCGAGGCCATGGACGATTCCGAGCTTGCCGAGGCCGTGCAGGAGGCAAGCGTCTTTGCCAAGCTCTCCCCCGCCCAGAAGGCCCGCGTGGTGCGCGTGCTGCGCGAGCTTGGGCACGCCGTGGCCTTCATGGGCGATGGCGTGAACGACGCCGCCGCCATGCGCGAGAGCGACTGCGGCATCTCGGTCGACTCCGCCACCGACGTCGCCCGCGAGGCGGCAGACATCATCCTGCTGGAGAAGGACCTACTCGTGCTCGAGCGCGGCATCGAGGCGGGGCGTCGCACCTACGCGAACATGATCAAGTACGTGAAGATGACCGTGAGCAGCAACTTCGGCAACATCTTCTCGGTGGTGGCGGCCGCGGCGGCGCTCCCGTTCCTGCCGGCGAGCGCCGTGCAGCTGCTTCTGCTCAACCTCATCTACGACCTCGCCTGCACGGCCATCCCCTGGGACAAGGTGGATGACGAGATGATCGGCCGCCCGTGCCGCTGGGACACCGGCTCAGTCCGCCGCTTTATGGTGACGTTTGGCCCCATCAGCTCTGTCTTTGACATCGCGACCTTCGCGGCGCTCTTCTTTATCGTCTGCCCGGCGGTGGCGGGTGGCGCTTGGGGCAGCCTCGACGCCGCAGGTCAGGCGCTCTTTGTGGGAACCTTCCAGGCCGGCTGGTTCGTCGAGAGCATGTGGACCCAGACCCTCGCCGTGCATCTCATGAGGAGCGAGAAGAGCCTCCTCAGCGGCAGCCACGCCGCCTGGCCGCTCATCGGCCTGGGTGCCGCCGGCATCGCCGTGGCAACGGCGCTGCCCTTCACCGCCGTGGGCCAGGCGCTCGACTTCTGCCCGCTGCCGGCCAGCTACGCAGCCCTGCTCGCGGCTGCCGTCGCCGGCTACGCCGCCCTCGTCACGCTCGCCAAGCGCCTCTACGTAAAGCGCGAGGGCTCGCTGCTGTAGGCAAACGGGCGCGGAGTCAGAGCAGGGAGGCTCGCGAGATAGCGAGGATGGCCACGAGCGCCCGGGTGACGGCTGTCTCACTCATGGCGGCTCGCCTTCTTTTCTGGGCCCTTGGCCGAGTAGATGCCTGCTGCCGCAGCGGCAACGCCTACGGCCACGGCGGGTATGGCAGCAACGGGTATGCCGGAGCCGTCGCTTGAGGCCGCGGCCCCGGTGGTTTCGCCGTTCGTGATCGTGATGCGGCCCGCGGCCTCGGCGTACTTCTCGCCAATCGTGCCGGCAAGCGAGTCCTTGATGTATGAGATGAGGCACTCGCCGTCGGTGGCGACCTCTACCGCCTCACCAGCGCTATCAGGCACGGGCATGCTCCATGCTCCGTTGAGCAGCATGGACTTCTGCATGGCGATGGTGTAGCTGGCGGCCGGGTCGATGTCCTTGCCGTTCAGCTGCGCCGCCGTAACGCGCCGCTCCCCCTCGATGCCCACGTAGCTGCAGTCGGCGTCAGAGACCGTAACCGGGCTCTCTATGCCGGTGTTTATCTGGTAGGTGAAGCCGTCGGAGACCTGTATCAGACGCGCCTCCGGCTCGGGCAGGAGCGCGCAGCCCACCTCGAGGATGTCGAGCAGGTGCTGGCCCGAGACCTCAAGCGCGCAGATCTTGCGGCTGAAGGGCAGGGCCTCGTAGACGTCCCTCTCCACCACGGTGCCCTTGGCGATGTCCGCGCAGACGTCAAAGCTCGCGCAGAGGGCCATGTCGCACTCCACGCCCGCCTGCTTTGCAGCGGCGAGCATGGCGTCGGCCACGAGGTCGCCGAGGTTCGTCTCGCCCAGCCAGGCCAGGGCCGAGCCGTCTTCCGCGAAGCCGTGAAGCTCCACCTCGGAGGTGCCGACCTCCTCGCCTGTTTGCTCGTCAATCTGAGCGTTGATGCTGTCTACCAGCGCCGCCACGTCGGCGTCTTCGGTATCCCACGAGCTCACGAGCTCGGCCGCCACGCCCGTGGCCACCGCAGACGCGCTCACGGTCTTTGCGGAGGGGTCAATCTCCAGGCGCGAGAAGGCCATGAACTTGCAGCCCGCCTGCACGACGGGCACCTCCTGGCCGTCCTTGTTCTTGACGGCCTGCACGTAGAGCTGGTGGGTGTGCGCGTCGAGCACGGCGTCGATGCCGTTCGTCTTGCCAATCACCGTGTCGCTTCGCCAGTTCACGGCACTCCAGCTCTGTCCGAGGTGGGCCAGGAGCACCACGTAGTCGGCGGCACCGGCGCTGCGCGCATCGTCCACGGCCGCCTGCACGGCAAAGACGAGCTTCTCTCCCGTGTCATCCACGGCGAAGTCGTAGATGAAGTTGCCGGCGTCGTCCTTGAACTTGGCCGACTTGCCTCGCGCGGAGGGCGTGGTCACGCCCACGTAGGCCACGCGAACGGTCTCGCTGCCGGCCGGGTACTCGATGACGTGGTAGGGCGCAAGCACGCAATTGCCGTTTGCATCGGTGAAGTTGCAGCAGGTGCACGCCACGCCCTCGGCGGCCACGTATTCGTTGAGCGCATCGATGCCGTGGTCGAAGTCGTGGTTGCCGGGGGCTATGACGTTATAGCCCGCGGCGGCCACCGCCTGGGCAAGGTAGCTGCCGCCAGAGAGGTCGACCGCGATGTTTCCCTGCATGACATCGCCGGAGTCCACAAGGGTCACGAGCCCTTCGCCATACTCCTCGCGCTGGGCGCTCGCATAGTCTGCAAGCGCCGCGTAGCCAAGCGCGGTCTTGGGGTTCTTCAGCGTGCCGTGGACGTCGTTGGTGCCGATGACGACGATCTTCTCAGAGCCACCGGCCGTGCTGATGAGGCTGGCCTCCTCAGCAAGGGCGGGGGCCGGAGCGCTGGCAAGCGGCACGGTAAGGCTCGCAAGGACGGTGCCCGCCCCCGCGAGGAACGCCTTGCGCGAGATGTCCTTCGATGCCATGCGGGCTCCCTTCCCATGCGATTTCTGAAAGTAGTGTATCAGCGCGGAAGGGCTGCGGCGGCAGCCCGAACCCCCGGCGGCCCACACCCTCGGTGGCAGCCCAGGCACCGCGCATATAAATGCCAATCGCCCCGCTCGCGACTGTCGGGAGAGCGGGGCGATCCGGGGAGAGAACCGCACTGGACGTTTTTCTATGGGGGCATGCGTACAGCGCGGGGAGGAGAAATCCTTTTGGGCGGCCAGGCCGCGGTGCTCTAGGCGCGGGGCTTAAGCGCGTGGTAGAGGATGACCGAGGTCACGTAGCCAACGAGCACGAGTGCGACGTAGGTGGAGAGCCAGGCGGCGATGATGCCGTCGCCACCGGTGTGGACCCAGGCCTCGGTGAAGCTGATGATGGTGACGAAGATCAGGTTCTCGATGAAGATCTGCACATAAATGCGCCAGGAGGCGTCGCCGAGCGGCTTGGTAAGCGCGGTGGCAATGCTGCCGGTGGGCAGGATGAACTGACCAAGCACGTTGGTGGCCAGCGCCACACAGGTGAAGATGTACCAGGTGTGGTCGAACGGGTCGCCACCGAGCAGGGTGGCGGAGGTGTTGATGACGATGGCCAGGACGATGTCCTGGATGATGAGGTTACGGTTCCACTCGCACATGCTTCGTGTGCCCTTCTCTACTGGTGTCTTAGACGTTAATCAGGCTACCGCCCGGGATTTTCAGCAACAACGTGCAGCACTTCAATTCGCCGCGGCCGTTGGCGGCCTCGCTTTGTGTGCTCGCACAGCGCAAAAGGCGCCCCGGAGGCAACAGCGCGCTCCGCGCGCGAGGCCCAAGCGACCCCTCTCTGCCGTTGAGACAGGGAGAGGCGCTTGGGAGAGGAACTCGCGACGGGTGCCGAATGGGGACGGTCCCGGGGCGATGCTAGAGGATTGCCATCGCGGCGTCGTTGCCGGAGTGGATGGCGTCACGCACGGTACTTGCGCATTCGGCGTTGCCCACCACGGCGACCTTGGCGCCGGCGGCCTCGGCGGCGGAGCACAGGGCGTTCACGGTCTCGGCGTCGGGCTCCATACCAAACGAGTACATATAGGTGTCTGCCGAAAGCACAAGATGCTCGTCGCCGGGCGTTCCCTTGTCGTCGATGGCCTTAACGCAGGAGAGCCCCTCGTCGGTGAACTCGATGGCGCAGGTGGAGAGCACCTGCTTCACACCCCTCTTGTCCATCTCGGAGAGCAGGGCGTTTCGGTAGTAGCCGAAGGTGGAGCCGGTGATGCGCGACTTGCGAGCCACGAGTGTCACCTCATGGCCGAGCGCAGCGAGGTTGAGCGCCGTCTCGCAGGCCGTGAGGCCGCCACCTGCGATGAGGATGGAGTGGCCAAGCTCGTCCAGGTGGTAGTAGGAGTCGGCCGCATTCATGGCGCGGGAGGCGCCAGGCAGCGGGCACGGCTTGTTCTTGGCGCCCGTGGCGATGATGACGCGCTCGGGGCGAAGCTCCTGGATGTAGGCGTCGTCGACCTTGCGGCCGAGCTCCACCTTCACACCCTCCTCGCCAAGCTCGCGCTTGAGGACCTCGATGAGGTCAATCCACTCGCGCTTGTCGTGGTCGTGCTCGGCAAAGAGCAGCACGCCGCCAAGGCGCTCGGAGGCCTCGGCAAGGGTCACGTCGTGGCCGCGACGGGCGGCCGTGACGGCGGCCTGCATGCCGCCCACGCCACCGCCGACCACGAGCACGCGACGGCTCCCGTCGGGCTTGGGCAGGCGGTCGGGGTAGTAGCCAAAACCGGAGTTGGGGTTCACCGAGCAGTCGCCCATAACGGCGGGGCTGTAGATCTTCATGAACTCCTCGTGCGGCAGCTGGTACCACAGCGGGATGTCGGTCGGGTGCTCGCAGAAGCCCGGGTAGCAGTGGAAGCAACGCAGGCAGCGGTGCACCATCTCCTCGCGGCCATCAAGCGTCTTCTCGATGAAGTTGGGGTCGGCGAAGCACTGGCGCGCGTACTCGACGAAGTCGCACTTGCCGGTGGCGATGGCGTCCTCGGCCTGGGCCACGCTGTTAAAGCCGCCCACGACGGCCACGAGGCTCTTCTTGAGGTGGCCCTTGATGGCGGCAGCTCGCTCGAGGTTCACGCCGTGTACGTCGAAGATGTCGCTGAAGGTGTCACCGCCGTTGCCGTACTTCTTGATGCCGTTGGAGACGTGGAAGATGTCGACGAGGCCGTCGATCTGCTCGGCAAAGCCGCAGCTGTCCTCGAGCGTCATTCCGCCTTCCTCGCCGTCCTCGGCGCTCATGCGCAGCTCGAGCACCTTGTCCTCGCCCATGCCGGCGCGAAGCGCCTTAAGGCACATCTTGGGGAAGCGCGAACGGTTCTCGATGGAGCCGCCGAACTCGTCGGTGCGCTTGTTGAACAGCGGCGAGACGAACTGCTGCAGCAAGAAGCCGTGCCCGCCGTGGAGCAGCACGCCGTCAAAGCCGCAGGCCGTGGCGAAGCGGCCCATGTCAAAGAAGTCGCGGCAGACCTTCTCCATCATCTGGCGGTCCATTCCAAAGACGTGGCGGCCGTCCTCCTCGCGGACGAAGTCGCAGGGACCCCAGGGCTCGGCGGCGTCGTCGGCCTCCAGGCCCTCGTGCGAGATCTCCATGTAGGCGAGGGCGCCACCTGCATGGATGCGGTCTGCGTACTCCTTGGCGGCGTCGAAGTCGGCACCGTAGAAGTGATGAACGTCGATGGCGCGGTCCATGAAGGCGCCGCGGCCCTCCTCAAAGTTAAGCGGCAGCTCGCCGGTGGCCACACAGCCAAAGCCTCCCTCGGCGCGCTCGCCCACCATGCGGTAGATGTTCTCGCGGATGGGTTCGATGAAGTACGGCGCGTGGAAGAACATGGTGGGCGCCGCCACGAGGCGATTGCGGAAGACGTTGCCGCGAATCTCGATTGGGTCGAACACGTGCGGGTACTTGGCCGCCCCAGGGCGGCCCTCATAGGCCGCGCACGCCTGTTCCACGCTGGTGCAGACCTTGTTTACGGGCTTGTTTTCGTTGATTTCCATCTCAATACTCCCCTACTCCCTCGTTACTTGTCCTCGGGCTTGGGCTCGGGCTGCTTGGGCGCGAGCGCGGCCATGGCGCGCTCCTTGCCAAAGATCGCCGAGCACGCGAACATGCCGCCGAGCACGAGACAGATGGCGAGCGCAAGGCCATAGCACCAGAAGATGAAGAGGTGGAAGTAGGTGATGGGTACCTCCATGAACAGCATCATGAAAGAGGTGGCCATGCCCATGAAGATGCAGGGGATGTTAGAGAAGACGGCGCCCTCAAAGAGGTTCTCGTGAACGGTGAGGATGCAGAAGATGACGAGAATCGTCGGCAGCAGCTGGCTCAGGAGCGGGTTGTCGCCAAAGGCCGCGCCAAAGGCGCCAGAGACGAGCGAATTCACGACGCACCACAGCTCGCCCACGGCATAGCCGATGAGCATGTCGGGGACCTTCTTGAAGTCTGCGCCGAGCGCGAAGAACATGAGCAGAGGCAGGAAGAGCATCCAGATGTACTGGGGCATGCCCAGAAGCGTCATGCCCTGCATGAGAACCGTGAGGACGACGGCACCTACGAGCGCCTGGACGAGCTTAATCTTGTTCCTATCCGACATTGTTTCCTCCCTTGGATGGGCTTTATTGCCGCACAATCTCTGCGAAGCAATCTGATGTCCTAATCGTAAGGAAGGAAATAGCAGGTAGATTTGTAGTATTCTTGCTTGTGTAATAAGGGATTCTTATCGCAATGGGGAGCATGCCCTATGAACACCCGACAGCTCGAGTGCTTTGTGGCCGTGGCGGAGCTCCAGAGCTTCCGACGCGCGGCGGCACGCCTCTATGTGTCCCAATCCGCCGTCTCACAGCAGATCAAGTCGCTCGAGCGCGAGCTCGGCTGCCATCTGCTCGCCCGTGACAACCACAGCGTCTCTCTCACCTCGGCTGGCAGGGCCTTTCTCGAGGACACCAACGACATCCTCTCTCGCCTCGCCGACGCGAAGAAGCGCGTCTCCATGGCGGGCAACGGGCCGGAGGGTGAGCTGAGGATCGGCTACGTGAAGGGCTACGAGCGCACGAACCTCTCCGACATGCTCTCCGACTTCCACATGCGCTACCCCAGCGCTCGCCTCTCGTTCATGCGAGAGAACGTGAGCGAGCTCTATGACGCCCTTCGCGACGAGCGCATCGACCTGGCAGTGAACCTGCTCTACGACGAGACCAAGATGGGCGACATAGAGACGCAGGTCTTAAGGCGCTACCCACTCAAGGCCGTCCTCTCCACCAAGCACCCGCTTGCAAGGCGCTCCATGATCACGATGGCCGACCTCGCGGGCGAGCCGCTGGTGGACATCAAGAAAGGCGCCCAGTCATACGGCGAGGGCGACGTCATCGCCGCCAACCTCTCCGAGGCGGGCAAGGTCGAGGTCGCCTACGTCTCAGACGATATCGAGACGAGCGTGCTCGCCGTGGCCTCGGGCATGGGCTACGCTCTGCTTCCCGGCTACTTCACTGACGGGATGCCGGGCGGTGGCCGCGTGGTGGCGATACCCATCCGTGGCAAGGAGCAGGAGATGCAGATTTGCGCCGCGTGGCTCCCCACCACGAAGAACGAGCTGCTTGACATCTTCTTGGACGAGTACCTGCGCGTGGAGGTCTAACGAAACGAAGCCGGCGGGCACCCCACTTAGAGGTGTCCGCCGGCCGGGTAGCGCTTATGCGTCAAAGACGTCGAAGCCGGTGAAGACGGGCTTGCCGGAGTAGGTCTTGGCCTGCTCGGCGCCGTCGAGCACGCGGCGGGCACCAGCGGCCATGGCCTCGAGCTCGAACTCGCCGGGGTAGGCAGAGACCGGGGCGATCCAGCCGCAGCGCTGCTCAATCGTGGCAACGAGACCCTTGTTGTGGACCATGCCGCCGCCGAGCAGGATAGCGTCGACGCGTCCGCCGAGCACGGCGGCCATGCCACCGATGCACTTGCAGATCTGGTACTGCATGGCACTCCAGGCGCGCGCAGCCGCCTCATCGCCCTCGGCGGCGCGGTTGCTCACCTCAAGGGCGTCGGAGGTGCCGAGAAGGTCGACGAAGCCGCCGGTCTTCATGCACATCTTGCGCACCTCGGCCGTGGAGTGGCCGGCTTCGATGTAGTCGAGGACCTCAACCACCGGCAGGCCGCCGCAGCGGGTGGGGGCCATCATGCCCTCGCCGCCGACGATGTCGTAACCGTCGACCATCTTGCCGTGCTCGTGGGCGGAGATGGAGATGCCGCCGCCGATGTGGCACACCACGAAGTTGCAGTCCTCGTAGGCGCGGCCCATGGAGGCCGCGTGACGGATGGCCGTCTCCTTGAGGTTGAGGGCGTGCAGGTGCACGTGGCGATAGACGCCCTTGACGCCCGTCATGCGAGCGTCGTCGCAGAGCTCGTCGGTGTCCGGCGCGTTCACGATGAAGGCGGGCTTGCCCGTCTGCTCGGCGAACGCGTGGGCGATCTGGGGACCAAGTTGGGCGGGGTGCTGCACGCCGTTTGCGCCGCGGGCGGCGTGGTCGAGCATGACCTCGTCCACCTCGTAGGTGCCGCCGGGAAGCGGCAGCAGGCCGCCGCCGCGGCCGACGAAGGCGTCAAGGCTACCAAGCTCGACGCCGTTCTCTGCGAGCGCGGCCTCGATGAGGCTCACGCGGTAGGGCAGCTGGTCGGAGACGCCCTCAAACTTTGCGAGGTCGGAGGCCTCGTGGGCGACGTTGACGGTAAAGACGGCCTCCTCGCCCTCAAAGACGCCCACCTTGGTGGAGGTGGAGCCGGGGTTGATGACGAGCACACGCCAGTTCTTCTCGGCCATGGCCTAGGCCTCCTTCAGCGCCTGGGCGCGCACGCAGCTCATGACGACGTTTCCGACGATCTCGGAGACGGGTGCGGAGCGCGAGCAGTCGCAGACGATCTTCTTGAAGCCCTGCAGCATCGGGCCGTAGGCGTCGGCGCCGGTGAGGTTCTGGATGATCTTCACGCCGATGTTGCCGACGTTGATGTCGGGCCAGATGAGCAGGTTGGCGCGGCCGGCCACCTCGGACTCGTGGTGGACCTTCTTGGCGGCCACCTTGGGGTTGACGGCGGCATCGAACTGGAACTCGCCATCGATCTTGAGGTCGGGGCGGTTGGCGTTGGCGATGTCGCGGGCCTCGCGGACCTTGTCGACGAGCTCGTTGTCCATTGAGCCGTCGGTGGAGTGCGAGAGCAGGGCGCAGCGAACGTCCCAGCCGGTGAGCGCGGCTACCGTGTCGGAAGAGGCGCAGGCAATGGAGGCGAGCTCGGCGGCGGTGGGGTTCACGCACACGGCGGAATCGCCAAAGCCGATGAGGCCACCCTCGCCACCGTCCCAGCCGGGAACCTGGGCTATGCCGCAGGAGCTGATGGTCTCAGTGCCCTCGGCAAGACCAACGACGGTCTGCGCGGCGAGGATGATGTCGCCGGTGGCGAACTCGATGCCGGCGAACATCACGTCGACGTCGCCCAGGACCTGCAGGATGAGGGCGCGCTCGAGCGGGCGCTCCATGCGGCGCGCGGCACCCTTGGGCTTGTACTTGCAGTCGGGGTGGGCCAGGTAGCGCTCGCAGCAGGCGGCGTTGCCCTCCTCGTCGGTGGTGTCGACGACCTCGATGCCCTCGAGGCTGATACCACGCTCCTCGGCCAGACGGGCAAGCTCGGCGCCGTCGCCCACGAGCACGCACTCGGCGAGCTTCTCGTCGGTGAGCTCGCGCACGGCGCGCATCATGGTCTCGTTCTCGCCCTCGGGGAAGGCGACGCGCATGGGAGCGGCGGCGGCGCGCTCGCGCAGGGTCTGCATCAGATCCATGCGCTTACTCCATCTCTTCCTCGACGCGCTCGACGAGCTCGCCGAAGGTCTTCATGACCATGACCTCGCGCACGGGGACCTCGGCGTCGAGCTCGTTCTCGATCATGGAGGAGAGGGCAATCATCTTCATGGAACCCTTGCCGAGCTCGTCGAAGGTGGTCTCGGCAGTGATCTCGCCCTCGTAGCCGTAGGCGGACTTGGCAAACTCGGCGACCTGGTTGAAGACTTCCTGGTTCATGGTGATTCCTTTCATCAGCAGCTTGGGCTGCTATTTATTGGTGAGTTACAAAGGGGAGGCGGGCAGAGGCTTTTCTCGGCCCGCCTCCCAGATCTGCTTGCGAAACGCGCGGCGTTGGCTAGTCGTCGAGCTCGAAGGTGAGCATCTTGTAGCCGGGACGGTCGATGACCTTGGCGTGGACGCCCACGGTCTCGCCGGCCATGAGCTTGGCGCGAATCTCGGGCGCCTTCTTCTTGGTGATGCCGTAGATGACGTAGGTGTACTGGGCACCCTCGTCAATCTCGACCGCGCCGTAGGCGTACTTGCCGTTCTCCTTGAGGTAGGGCTTGTCGTTCTGGGGCCCGGGCAGGGTGAAGTCGATGAGCTTGCCGTGGCCGCTCACCTCGCACCACTCGGTCTCGTGGTAGCCGCAGGCGTTGCAGGCCAGGTGCGGCGGGAACTCGACGGCACCGCACTCGAGGCACTTGCGGCCGTAGTACTTGCCCTCCTCGAGACCCGTGTAGAACTTCTTGACGACGGGCTCCATCATCTCGAGCTTCATGGATGTGTCCTTTCTGGTGAGTGCGCTAGCGGACGGCGCGCAGAATCTGGCAACGGACGTTCTGGGAGCCGCCGAAGCCACGGACGAAGGTGGTGTCGGGGCGCTTGGCCATCTGGGTCTCGCCAGCCTCGCCGCGCATCTGCTTCACGCACTCGTAGATGTCGGCGATGCCGGAGGCGCCGTGGGCGTGGCCGAAGTTGCAGCGGCCGCCGTGCGGGTTGATCGGCTTGTCGCCGTCATAGGCGGTACGGCCGTCGATGGCGTACTTCCAGGCCTCGCCGCGCGGGATGTAGCCGCACTCCTCGGCGGAGACGATTTCGGAAGCGAGGAAGAAGTCGTTGCACATGAACAGGTCGATCTCGTCCGGGGAGACGCCGGTGAGCTCGTAGACCTGCTTGGCGGCAATCTCGGTCGCCCAGTGCTCGTTGTGCACGAGGCCGGCCTCGACCGCAGAGGCGCCGGTGCCCAGGACCTCGATGGGGGTGTGGGGCACGCCCATGGCGAGGGCCTTCTCGGTGGGCATGACCACCATGGCGGCGGCGCCGTCGCACTTCTTCTCGAAGCCGGTGACGCGCAGGTACTGCGTGACCTTGGGGTTGTACATGCTCTTGAGGTACTCGTCGGCGGTCTCGAAGCCGTTGGCCTTGGCGTCCTCCTCCACCGTGGTGGTGTACCAGGCGAGCGGGTTCTTCACGGCGCCGCGGCGCAGGCTCTTGGTGAGGCCGTTCAGGGCGTCGTCGATCTTGTCGGCGTCGAGGTCGTAGATCATCGAATACTCGTTGATCCAGTTGTCGAAGCTCACGCCAAACGCGCCGTCAAGCGGACGTCCGTAGGCGCGGTCATAGATCTTATCGAGCGACGGGATCATGACGGAGAGCGGGAAGTCCTGACGAATGTGGGAGGGCATGTGCTCCACCGGAAGGGTGCTGGCCAGGTCCACGGCGCCGGAAAGCACGACGTCATAGGTGCCGGAGGCGACGGCCATGACGGCCTGCTCGAGGGCGACGTAGCCCGTGCAGCAAGCCTCGGAGTGGTGGACGGAGCCCTTGGAGCGCATGCCGAACCAGTCGGCTACCTGCATGTTCGGGGTGATGCAGTCGTTGATGAGGTAGGGGTTGGCGGCACCGTGGTAGTAGAAGTCCACGTCGCGAGGCTCAAGGCCGGCGTCCGCGATGGCCTCGAGTGCGGCGTAGCCGAAGGCCTCGCCTTCGCCGATGCCCTGGGTCTCGGGGTGATCCTCGAAGTCCTTGAACGGCGTGCAGCCAACGCCGACGATGGAGACGCTGCGGGCGTTCTTTCCGAGTTTGACCATTAGTTCACATCCTTGTCTCAAAAGAGCCGGATCTTACGATGGCTTGGATGCTATTTGTGGTCGCAAAAAAGAAGAAGAACACCCCGGCATGGGGTGTTCCTCCTCATGGGACAACTTATCTGTAGTTGTGTCTTTTCGCAGGTAGAGATAGGTAGAATACGAGCGAAAACGCCTGCCGTTCGCGGCCTTACGGCTACCGCTCACGGCCGCGCGGAAATTCTCGCGATGCCCTGTTCGGACGCCGACCCGGCAACGCGAACGCACGCGCAAGCGGGCGCGCCGACCCGCCCGGCGCCTACTTCTCGAAGGGTGAGGCGGGGTTCTGCCTCGCGTGCTCCTCGTCGAGGAAGAAGGGCGCGTAGAAGAGGCGATTGAGGATGGCGGCGACCTTCTCGGGCGGGGTGTCGGGGCGCTCCTCGAGCCAGTACTGGATGACGTTGTGGTGGCCGGCGAGCGCAAAGGCGAGGTAGAAGTCGCGGAAGTCGGCAGAGCCGGGCACGTCGGCCAGGCGGACGCGGAAGTGGTCGTGCATGAGGATCGTCGCTTTGTGCACGAACTGCGGGTCGCCGTGCGGGCCGTTGAGCGCCACGATCTGGTCGCGGCGCTCGTGGAGAAGCTCCATGCGGCGGATCATTGTTGGCGTCGGGTCCAGCTCAGACTGGCCAAAGCGGGCCTTGAGCGCGTAGTTGTTGATGTCGTGCATGTTGGCGAGCAGATCGGTCTCAAAGCCCTTCACCACGGCATCGACCGAATCGAAGTGCCGGTAAAAGGTGGAGCGGGAGATGCCCGCGGCGCGCACGACGTCGCCCACGCCGATCTTGGGGATGTCGGTCGTCTCCATGAGCGAGAAGACAGCTTCCTCAATCCGCTCGTCAACCGAATCACGCCTCTTGTCGCGTCCCCAGCTGGTCATGCCGCCTCACGCCTTTCCGATTCGTTTACTATGTTTTGCGCCGAGACGGGGGCCTCGGCAATTGCCGTTATACGTGGAGGGGAACCATGCAAACGAGCAAAACCAATTTTGAAGATGCAACAAAAGTGCTGGTAAGCGCCTTGCTTGCAGACCGTGGGCTCAAGTATCTCACCGAGGCCGCTGCCGAAGTGCTTAAAAATCCGATACTCGTGGTGGACCCTACCTACCATAACGCCGCACGCGCGGGCTTTGAGCTCGCAGACGACGACGAATCGGCGTTCGCGCAGGTGACACGCCAAGAGCTCGCCGGCGGCGACTCCATGCTCGACATGGGCGTGCGCTATGTGCACGAGAACGGACTCGACGAAAAGCTCGCCCATTCCAAGACGCCCGTCATCCACATGAACGAGATCTACGGCCTGAACACCATGACCTCCTCCATCACCGTGCACGGCACCTGCCTCGGGCGCGCCATGATGCTCGAGCACGACCACGCCTTTGGCGAGGCCGACAAAGAGGTCTTCGCCCTCTTCGTGAGGCTCGTGGGCCAGGAGCTGCAAAAGACCGGCTTCCTCACGCTGGGTGGCCCGCAGCAGGGCTCCTACTTCCTGGGCCGGCTTCTCGACGACGAGCACCCCAACCCGATGTCGACCGAGCGCCGCATGCAACTGGTGGGCTTCACTCCCCTGCCCTCGCTCTTTGTGCTGTGCGTCCGTGCCGCGGAGGGCGTGCTGAGCACGCGCTCGGCCGAAAGCCTCCGCGGTCAGCTCCAGCCGCTTCTGCACCACAGCCTCGTCACCCTCTATGAGGGCGAGCTCGTGGCGCTTGTGAGCCGCACCACGGCCCCGAGCCTGCCCGACGCGGCGGACGAGGAGCTGCTTGCGCGCATCGCCGCCTCGAACCACCTGCTCATAGGCATCAGCAACACCTACACCGAGGCCACCGACACCCGCGCGCACCTCGCGCAGGCCCGCTCGGCCATCCGCTACGGATCCACCTACACGAAGATCCTCGACGACACGCACGTCTACCGCTACTGCGACTACACCTACATGGAGATGCTCGACATCTGCAACGACCACGTAAACCTCATCAACTACGTTCACCCGTCCGTCTGGGTGCTCTACGAGCACGACCAGGCGCACGACTCCGAGCTGCTCGAGACCCTCTTTGCCTACATGCAGAACGGCTGCAACACCGCCCGCACCGCGGCGCTTTTGAACCTGCACAAGAACACGCTGCTCTACCGCATGAACCGCATCAAGGAGCTCACGGGCAACGACCTTGCCTCCGGAGAGGACCTCTTCCTCTTCCACATCTCAATCAGAACCCTCATCTACCTCGGGTTCTTTGAGCCAAGGACAAAGCCACACACGAGCCAGGACCTCCACAACACCAAGGAGTAGCCGCCGAGCCGCACGACTTCGCGTTCACGCAGCCAGACGGATTTGCAGTCATGCACTCACGTGGCTGAATGCGAAAAACGCCCGCGTCGCCCCGCGTGGCACCGCATCTAAGGTACCGGTGCGCAGGAGCGGCGCGGGCGCTCGCCTCACAATGCGTGCGTGCTAGTCGCGCTTGATCTCCAGCGTCGGGAACTCCATCTTGGAGTACTTCTCCATGAGGGGCTTGACCTCCTCGAGGTGGGCGAAGAACTCGTCGCGGGTCTTGTTGATCTCGTTCAAGTGCTCGGCGCGGGCCTTGTCGTCGTTACGGTCGCGGATGAGGCCGTTCTCGGCGATCTTGAGCTTCGGGCGACCAGTCTTCTCGCAGGTGCAGATGTCGCCGCCGGCACCGCAGACCGCGCACTCCCACGGGAACTCGACGCCATCCCAGTGCTTGTCGCCGGGGTAGACGAGCGAGCTGTGGCAGTTGGGGCAGACGCCGTCGTCGGGGTCACCGAGCCAGCCGCGCTCCTCTACCGGGGTCTGGATGGCCTTAACGATGTTCTCGCCCATCTTGTGGGCGCGCTCGATCTGGCCGCCCCAGTAGTTCTCGGAACCCCAGATGAGGGCGTTGCCCGGACGGCCGTCACGCTGGGCCATGTAGCGGTCGACGACCTGGACGGACATGGTGAACATGGTTGCCTGGAGGCTCTCGAGCGCGAGGGACTGCCAGTCGTGCATGGAGCCGCCGACGCTGATGAGGCCGGCCACGGTGTGCGGGTTCTCCTTCACGGCGCCGATGGCGAGCAGGAAGGAGAGCTCGTAGGCCAGGAAGCGCTGGGCCAGGCGGGTGTAGACCGAGCTCGGCGTGAGGTCATAGGTCGGGACGGCGAAGATGAGGCCCTGGCACGTCTGCATCTCGGTGATGATGGCGTCGACGTCATCCTTGTTCTTCAGGACGCAGCCGTGGTACTCCTTCTGCAAACCAGCGCCGACCTTGCCCATCTGCATGGTGCAGCCCTCGCAGCCGGTGCAGGGAAGGATGTTGTAGTCGAAGAGGTTGATGAGCTCAACCTCGCCGCCAGCCTCCTTGACGGCGCAGAGCGCCTCCTTGGCGAGCATCTCGCCGTTGCCGCCGTGCCTGCCGGCGCACACAGCCATAACCTTGAAAGACATATTTGCTCCTCTCCAGAGCGAACAGGCGCGGGTCCCCACCCGCGCATTTCGAAAAATCGTATGCCGGAGGGGCTTCAGGTTCACCGTTTGCGTAGACGAGCTGAGGCGGGATTGCGCGAGAAGCTCTCGTGCAAAAGACCAAAGTGCAGGCGCCTAGGTGCTCGGTGCTTGGCGCGCGGTACAGGGCGCAGGGTCGCGCGGACATCGCACGCGGAGGGGTCGTTCCGGGTGCCGGTGCCTCGGCACCCGTGGGCCCAACAAAAAACGCCCCGCACCGTATGGACGATGCGGGGCGCGAGCCTTGAGGCCTGCTTGCAGCCAGGACTTGCCGGCTACTTGCGCTTGAACGGGATCGGCTTGGGCGGGCACTTGGGCTTGACGGCGCCGGCGGTGACAATGGCGCCGTACTCGCAGGAGTTGAGGCAGTCGCCGCACTGCGTGCAGGCCTTCTGGTCGATGACGTGGATGAAGCGCGGGCGGCCGAGGATGGCGTCCTCCTCGCAAGAGTCCACGCAGGCGTTGCAGGCCTGGCACTTGGAGGCAAGGATGTGGACGGTGAGGAACGCCTGGCACTCGCCGGCAGGGCAGGTCTTCTTGGTGAA
Organism: Anaerovoracaceae bacterium; assembly: GCA_963641675.1. Taxonomy (GTDB): domain Bacteria; phylum Actinomycetota; class Coriobacteriia; order Coriobacteriales; family Atopobiaceae; genus Parolsenella. The sequence goes on along the minus strand of CAVIES010000008.1, from coordinate 9,007 downwards.
GTGCGCGCTGATCTCGGCCTCGAAGAGGTCGAGGAAGGCAAGCACGGTGCGGGCCATGACGCGGCCCTGCTCGCAGAGAGACTCGGTGGCCATGACCGGGCAGAGGTCGCGCAGCAGCGCGAGGTCGGTGGGCTTGCCCTTCTTGCGGCAGATGTCAGAGACGATCGTCGCGATCTGGTGGGAGCCCTCGTGGCCAAAGACGCAGCGGCCGCAGGTCTCGTGACGGTAGAGCGAGCAGACCTCGTTCAGAGCGTTGGCCATGCAGTTCTTGTTCGTGTAGACGCGAACGTAGTCGCTGGCGAGCTCGACGGAGGCAGAGGCGTCGTCGGCCTTGTAGAGGGCGCCGGCGGGGTAACCCACGTAGACGGCCTTGGGCTCCTCGGCACCGGCGGCCGCAACGAGCGCGCCCACGGTGGTGGTGGCGTCCATCTCGACGGGCTCGGTGGCACCCTCGAGCCAGACCCAGCGCTTGCCCTCGGCGCTGAGGAGCTCAGCGCCAGAGACAGAACTCTGATCGCCCTCGCCCTCGGCGTGGCTGGGGATGGGCTTCTCGCCCGCGAGGACCTTGGCGGCGGCGGAGCCGTTGGCGTAGACGAAGCCGAGCTCGGGGTTACATTCGCAGACGCGCACGGCATCACCCAGGGCAGAGGCGAGCTCTGCGGCGACGGCGTCGCCGGCGGGCACGAGGACGGCCTCGGCGCCGGCGGCCTTGATCTTCTCGGCGGCACCGGCGACGTCCTTCTTGAGGAGCCAGAGCGCGACGGGGGCCTGCTTGTGAACAGGCATGAAGTTGACGATGGTCATTGTTCCAGCTCCTTCCTAGTACTCGTTCCAAAGACGCGGGGTGGTCAGCGTGAGGCGCAGGTCGCACTGCAGGCAGCGGCTCGCCTCGCAGGTGGCCTCCTCCTCGGTGAACGGGCACTCGAAGGGCTTGAAGTTGTTCGAGCGCTCCTCCACGGAGCCGATGTGCGGCTCGATGGCCTCACCGTAGAAGCCCTCGGGAATCTTGCCGATGTGCTGGCAGGGAGCCTCGGGCTCCACGAGCGCGGCGTCGATGTCACCGTCGCCGCCAAGGTAGCGGTCGATGGAGACGGCGGCCGTGCGGCCGGCCTCGATGGCGGCGATGACGGAGCGGGTGCCGGTGACGCAGTCGCCGGCAGACCAGACGCCCTCGACGCTCGTCTTGCCCTCGGCGTCGGCCACGACGAACGGGCCGTGCGTGAGCTCGATGCCCATGGATGGGGTGTCCTCGGCCTTCTGGCCAACGGCGAAGATGACGATGTCGCACGGGATGGTGAGGTCGCCGCCCTTGACGTGCTCGGTGACCGCCTTGTGGTTCTCGTCGAAGTAGAAGCGGGCGACCTTCTTGAGGTTCATGCACGAGACGTTGTGGTCGCCGTCCTCGCCGATGGAGGCGAAGGAGTAGGCGTCGTGCAGGATGATGCCCTCCTCGTCGCCCTCGATGCGCTCCTCGGGCGAGCAGGGCATCTTGACGAGGCCCTCGAGGCAGGCCACGTGGACCTCGGAGGCGCCGAGGCGAACCGCGGTGCGGGCGCAGTCGTAGGCGACGTTGCCGCCGCCGAGCACGACCACGCGCTGGCCGTCGAGGCGCTTGGCCTCGCCCTTGCGGGAGGCCTTGAGGAAATCGGTGTTGCGCATGACGCCCTTGAAGTCGTGGCCCGGGATGGGCAGCACGGTGCCGTCGTGGGTGCCGACGCTCACGAGCACGGCGTCATAGCCGTTCTCGAGCAGGGCCTTGGGGTCCTTCATGCGCTGGCCGTAGAGCATCTTGATGCGCGGGTACTCGTCACTGCCCTGGGCGATCTCGAGGATCGTGGCGACCTCGCGGTCGACGACCTCGTCGGGCAGGCGGTAGGCCGGGATGCCGTAGCGCATCTGGCCACCGGCCTTCTCGTTGGCCTCGTAGATGTCGACCTTGTGGCCCTTCTCGGCGCAGTAGAGCGCGGCGGTGAGGCCGGCGGGGCCGGCGCCGATGACGGCGACCTTCTTGCCGGTGAGCGGCTCGTGGCGGACGTTGGCCTTCCAGCTGCCCTCGTCACGCACGGCGGCGGCGCGCTTCAGGCGGCAGACCGAGAGCGGTGTGCCGTTAAGGTCGTTGCGCTTGCAGGCACTCTGGCAGTTGTGGACGCAGATGTTGCCGAGAGACTCCGGGAACGGAACCTTCTCGCGAACGACGGCCGCGGCCTCGGTGTAGCGCTTGTCCTTGATGAGGCGCAGGTAGCGCGGGATGTCGACGTGAGCCGGGCAGCCGGAGCGGCAGGGCACGACGTTGTCGGCGTAGGACTTGTTCTCATCGAACATGTTCAGCGTGTCGACGATCGAGCCGGTGGGGCAGACCTCGATGCACGCACCGCAGAAGCGGCAGCCCGCATCCTGCAGCGACACGTTGCCGTCGGTGCCGATGCGAATACCGTCCTCGGTGTGCTGGTAGTCGAGCACGCCGGCACCGCGCAGCTCGCGGCAGGCGCGCACGCAGCGGCCGCAGCGGATGCAGCGGGTGAACATGTGCGTGATCAGCGGGTTCTTGTCGTCGGTGGGCACCGGACGGCTCTTCACGCGCCAGCGCGTGGGCGAGACGCCCATGTACTGGTACATCGACTGCAGCTCGCACTTGCCGTACTTGGGGCAGCCGGTGCAGTCGGTGGGGTGGGTCGCAAGGATGAGCTCCATGGCGAGCTTGCGCACGCGCTCGGCCTCCTCGCCGGTGGTGTTTACCACCATGCCCTCGCGCACCTCGGTCTTGCAGGCGCAGACGGGGCCGTCCTCGCCCTCGACCTCGACCATGCACAGGCGGCAGCCGCCCACGGCCTCGAGGTCGGGGTGCTTGCACAGGTGCGGGATGTAGATGCCCGCATCAAGCGAGGCCTCGAGGAGGTTCTTGCCCTCCTCGACCTCGACTTCAGTTCCGTTAATGGTGATCTTCATACGTTCCCTCTCCGAAACGTCGCTTTCACGCCCGAGAGGCGCCCGGAAATCCCCTTAGATCCGAGCGCCTCTCTCATGGGCTAACCCAGAGCCCGCGCGGCCCCTTCACCACGCGGGCGCGGTTACAAAGGTCTTACGACCACTCCTCGTCGCCAGCGTCCTCAAAGAGGCTGGAGGCGGCGTTCTCGCCGGCGATACGACCGGAGTTCAGGCAGAAGCCCATGGTGTTGCCGGGGATGCAGTAGTTGTAGGAGTCGCCATAGATGGTGCAGGCGTCGGTGCCGACGCAGTACAGGCCCGGGATGACCTCGTAGTCGTCGGTCATGACCTCCATCTTGTGGTTGATGAGCACTCCGCCGAGGGTGCCGTAGGCGCCGCAGTACTGCTTGCAGCAGTAGAAGGGACCCTTCTCGAGGGGCTGCATGAACTCGCGCTCCTTCTCGAAGATGTCGTCCCAGCCGTTGTCGCACATCTCGTTGTACTCGTCGACGTTGGCGATGAGGCCGTCGACGTCGATGCCGGCCTTCTCAGCGAGCTCCTCGAGGGTGTCGGCCTGGCAGATGGCGGGGTAGCCGGCGGCGAGGTCGGCGTTCCACTGCTCCTCGAAGCCCTCGTAGAGGTCGTGCGGGTGCACGTGGGAGACGATGTCGGGACCGTCCTTCTTCCAGTGCTTGAGCATGCGGGAGTCAAAGATGGCGTAGGCGACCTTGCCGGGCAGGTGGTTGATGGCGTTGCCGACGAAGGTGGTGTTGTAGATCTCGTCCTCGGGCATGAAGCGCTCGCCGAGGCGGTTGCACCAGTAGCAGGGCTGACGGAAGGCGCCCTCGACGTAGAAGTGGTTCATGTTGTCGGGGATCTGGTACATGAGCTCCATGGTGACGGGGGTGTGGCCGCCGCCGACCTCGTGGCACATGTTGATGCCGTCGCCGTCCATGCCGGGAATGGCGAAGGAGAACAGGTCCTTGCCCCACTCAAAGCCGAGCTTCTCCTTGATCTGCTCGACGTTGTGGCCAAAGCCGCCGGTGGCGACGATGACGGACTTGCAGGAGATCTCGTACTCCTCGCCGTCCTTGTCCTTGGCGGTGACGCCGCAGACGGCGCCGTCCTCGCCCTTGATCAGGCCGGTGCCGGGGCACTCGAGCATGAACTCGACGCCGAGCTCCTGGGCCTTCTCGGTCATGCGCTTGGTCATCGTGGTGGCGGCGCGAGGACCGGGCTCGGAGCCGTCCTCGGGCTGCACGACGTGCCAGGTGTACTCGCCATCGGAGTAGCCGCGGGTGCGCTCACGGGCGCGGAAGGCCGGGCGAACGGAGTTGAAGACGACGCCCATGTCCTGCAGCCAGGCGATGGTGTCGCCGGACTTGAAGTAGTAGTCGCGCACGAGACGGGCGTCGACCTGGTAGTGCGTATAGAACATGTGGCGACGGAAGAGCTCGCCGGGGGTGACCTCGATCATCGAGGCCTTCTGGACCGGGGAGCCAGCGGCGGCCGGGCCCATGCCCATGTTCGCGGCGCCACCGGTGTTGGACGCCTTCTCGAGACAGATGACGCGGGCGCCGTTCTCGGCGGCGGAGACTGCGGCGGCGAGGCCGGACAGACCAGCCGCGACGACGACAACGTCGGTTTCGAGCTGCTTCATGCGAATCCTCCTTCATATGGGGCCCTTGGCCCCGTATCTTCCATGCGCCAGGTGCCCCAAGCACTAGCCACATGTTTGTACCTACGTACACTTTCGCGAAAAAAATCGGCGCAAACTATGTGCGGTCGCACTGATGATGGGCAAATAGCGCGAACCCAGATTGTGCGTTCAAACCATTTAAAAAAGGGGCCGCCCCCTAACCGGTGGCGGCCCCTATAAACCTGGACACTGAGGTGGGCTCTTTAGCCTTACTTCTCAGGCTTGGTGGCCTCGATGGCCTCCTTGTAGAAGTTGACGCGGTCCTTGTAGGCCTGGGTCTTCTTCATCTCGGCGAGCTTGCCCTCGTTCTCCTGGATGTCCTTGCCGTGGATCTCCTTGCCGGAGATGATGTCGTGGGCCTTGTGGAGGTCCTCGTCCTTGTAGGTGACCTTAACGGCGCCGTCCTCGACGGAGAGGGTGCCCTCAAGGCCGCAGACGCAGCAGATGGCCTTGTTCTCGCCCGGGGTGATGTAGAAGTCGTTGCAGTTGCAGTGGGGGCAGATGCCCTTCTTGCCCTGGTAGGACACACCGTCATAGGGCTGGTTGCCGGCGGCGAGGTTCTCCTGGATCTTGGTGGCGGCAGCAGCGAGGTTCTGGCCGATCTGGGTGGCGCGCTCGATGAGGGCGTCGTCCATGAGGGCGGTCTTGGACCAGGGCACCCACTCGTTGTCGATGACCTGCCAGCTGGGGGTCATGGCCTGGAGCTGGTGCTCGGACTGGACGTGCGTACCCCAGTCGGAGCCACCGATGCCGATGTAGGAGACGGCCTTGGGGCTCATGATGGCCGGGTCGGGCACGACGACGCCCTTGGCGGCGTCGCCACCCTGGGCCAGGCGGCCCTGGGCGATCTGGGTGGAGATGAAGTTGTTGCCGGTGTCCATGCGGGGCCCGAAGCGGTCCATGATGGTGTGGAACAGGCCGGAGGCACCGGTCTCGAAGATCGGGTCGACCATGACGACGCCGTCGGCGTGGAACAGCTCGAAGGCCAGCCAGTCGAAGTCGTCCTTGTGGATGCACATGTTCTTGGTGCCGCTCATGAGCATCTTGACGCAGGTGATGCAGCCGGTGCAGTGCTTGATGTCGAGGTCCATGGCGCGGATGAACTCAACCTCGCAGCCGGCCTCCTTGGCGGCAAGCAGGACCGCCTTGCAGATGGTGTCGTTGTTGCCGTTCTTGGTGCCGAAAGACACTCCAACGATCTTAGGCATGTGCCCTCTCCTCTCCCGGCGCTTGCGCGCCACGTTGCATGGCGGCGTCCCCACGCCGCACGATTCCACCCGAGAGAGTAGGGGCAAACCTGTCGTGCAAACGCATAGGAAATGGAAATAGGGGCTTTGGCCGGTTTGTGCAGTTTTACAAACCCGCAGGTAGTGCATGGCAATCTGGGGGCAAAGCACTGCCCTGTCCCATCAAACGAAGGCACAAATTTGTTGGGAGCGCCTACCGCTCACGGCTGATTTCCGCCCGCTCGCGGCACCCGGGAGGCGCGCCTCAGAGCTCCTTCAGGAGCTCGCGCCATGCGTCGTCAGTCGCGCGCAGGATGTGGAAGGTGAGCTGGATGCGTGCGATGGTCTCGGCGTCACGGAAGTCGCAGCCCATCACCTCGCGGATCTTGTCCAGCCGGTAGTAGAGCGTGTTCTTGTGGATGAAGAGCCTGGCTGCTACCTCTCCCGGGTTCTGGGGAGACCTCAGGTGCTCGTAGAGCGTAATCGCGAGTTGCGAGCCCTCGCTCTCGTCACGTTCGATGAGGCGCATGAGCGGCTCGAAGCAGGCAAGCCTGAGCGTGAGGCGCGAGTCGGCGCGGGCGATGACGTCGTCGATTCGAAAGCGCTCGTAGGAGTAGACCTTTCGCCCGTCATCGAGCTCGCGGCCGAGGGCAGCCGCACGCCTCGCCTGTTCCACGTGCGCCTGCACAAGCGTTGGGTCGGTGAAGGGCGCGCTCACGCCGAGCCTCGTGTTCATGCCCATGAGGTTGACCTCAACGCTCTCCTCGTCGAGCGGCGCGGCCCCCCATTCGTCGGAGCTTCCGAGAAAGACCACGTCGGAGTCTGAGACGAGGTAGATGCTGTTGCCCACGAAGGGCTGGAGGCGCTGGGTGAGCGCCACGACCTGCTCGTAGGTTAGGTAGTCGTCCGAGTGGTCGAGCAGATACACGCGCAGGTAGCGGCCAAGCTCGTGCCCAAAGTAGGCAAAGCGCGCACGCACCTCGTCGGGCCCCTCGGGGCAGTCGCCGAGCACGAGCTGGCGCAGGAGTCGCGCGTGTGCGAGGGCCTTGTTCATGAGGAACTCACCGTTGCGCTGCATCTCCACGCTGAGGATCTTTGCTACGTAGCCGATGAGTTCCTGCCTGCTGGCGGGCAGCGGGCCCATCTCCGAGATGAAGCCGACCGAGCCGATCACCACGCCTCGCTCGAGAATGAGCGCATGGTGGGTCGTGTAGGTCCTTCCGTCCGTGCCGACCCAGTCGAAGACGGTGAGGCCGAGCGAACTCTTGGGCGCCACGAGGCCCTTACCCTGGAGCGCCTCCATGGCGTGCTGGCTGAGCGCGTGCCGGCGCTGATCGCCCACGCCGATGACCTGGGCGGGGGCGCCATCAGAGATGGCCAGGCAGAGCATGGAGTTGTCGAGGACCGAGCAATGGGCGCCGACGATGTCTGCCGCCACGTTGGCGATGGAGGTGAGGTCGGCCGGGCCGTCGAAGCCGTCCATGAGGCCGAGCAGGCGCTCCTTTCTCTGTGCGACGTCGCGGAAGGCCTCCGACAGGCGCGAGTACGCTGCGAGCCAAGCCTCTCCGTCGACGAAGTCCAGGGCGTCGGAAAGGCCAGACAAGGTTCCCTTTACCCTACAGACGAGCACGCCGGCAGCGGCGAGCGCGGCCTCGTCCGCGCCCTCGCCCGCAAAGGCTACCGTGCCCTGCGCAAGCTCGCGGTCTGGGTGCTCTAGTGCCCCTGTCACAATCCGCACGGCCTGAAAATCCGCGTCTTTGAAACGGCTAGCAAGCGCCTCTGTTGTGTTGCAGCACAGATACCCCTGAACCTCGGCAAAATCCATCTTTGTCCTTGCGTTTTGCTTAAAACGATAGGTCTAGTTGCTGGTCACAAACTAGATTGAAAAGCCGTCGGCAGTCAATTCCCGCTACCGCTCACCCTCGAATTCATACCGTTTGCGTTGGCCCAATTTGGGGCTTCTGGGTTCGGTCACAGTGCAATTCACACCCCAAATCGAAATACTTCCCTCCATGCCCGCCCTCTCCAAAACACCAATGGGCAAGACGGGGCGGCAAAGGGTGTGGTCCCCATGAACCTCTCGCCCTTTGCCGCCCTGCCACACGAAAGGGAGTAACCGTTATGGCAAAGAACAAGAGTCTGCGCGCCTGGATCCCCGACTTCGGGGCCAAGGGCTGGGGAATCACCCTCATCTGCTTCGTCTTCTTCTATTTCTACTCGTTCTGGAACGCGGCCACCAACACCCTCTTCAGCCTCTACGAGGAGGCCTATGGCTGGGCGCAGACCGACATGTCCTACGTCATCACCATCGCCGGTTGGATCTCGCTCATCGCCGTCGTCCTCTTCGGCGCGCTGGGCCGCAAGATGGGCGCCAAGACGATCAGCATCATCGGCCTCGCCGGCACCGCCGCGGGCTTCGCCATCCTGGCCGTCGCCACGACCTTCCCCGTCTTCGTCGCCGGCGTCGTCGTCTTCAACTTCAGCATGGTCGCCTATGCCACCATCGGAGTAGGCGCGCTGGGCTCCAGCTGGTTCCCGCGCACCAAGGGTTCCTTCATGGGCATCGCCACCATGGGCATGACCATCTCGTCCGCCACGCTTAACCCCATCATCCTGGCCTTTGCCGGCTCCTCACTCGGCGTCAGCGGCTTCTTCTGGGCCTGCGCCGCCGCAGTTGTCGTCACGGCCGTGGTCGTCGCCCTCTTCGTCAAGAACAACCCCGAGGAGGCCGGCGCCTACCCCGATAACGACTGCTCGCTCACCCGCGAGCAGCTCGAGGCCGACTTCGCCGCCCAGCAGGAGTACAAGAAGCGCAGCCCCTGGAACACCGCCCGCGTCCTCAAGACCCCGCAGACCTGGCTCATCGGCCTTGCCACCGGCCTGCCCATGATGGTCGGCGCCGGCACCATCGCCCTGCTCGTTCCCACCCTCGCCTCCTTCGGCCAGGACACGATGCTCGGCGTCGTGCTGCTCTCCTCCATGTGGCCCATCGGCCTCATCGGCCACTACCTCATCGGCGTCATCGACCAGAAGCTCGGCACCAAGAAGACCACGATCATCGTCATCTGCATCCTTGGCCTGGGCGGCCTGCTCGTCCGCCTCGGCGGCGCCAACTCCGCGGTCTGCGCCGTGGCCACCGGCATGTTCATGTTCGGCC
>CAVIES010000007.1:0-31537 GCA_963641675.1 Anaerovoracaceae bacterium | reverse complement strand
AGCTGCGGGAAGTCGAAGTAGTTGGAGCGAATGCGCGCCTCTGCCGGGAGCACCTCGTCGGGCGAGTTGGCAATACCCTCCTCGATGGACTTGCGGGCGAGCATGACCTCGTAGGCGCGCTGCGAGACCACGATGGGCGAACCGCCGGCGGGACCGCCCATGCACTTCTGCATGCCGGCCGTGGCGATGTCGATACCCCACTCGGCGCAGCGCAGGTCGTTGCCGACGAAGGAGGCGGTGGCGTCGGTGTAGAGCAGCGCGCCGTGAGCATGGCAGATGTCGCCCAGGCCCTCGAGCGGCTGAAGCATGGTGGTGGAGGTGTCGCCCGCGACGGTGCAGACAAGCTTGGGCTGCACCTCCTCGATGGCAGCCTCCACCTCGGAAAGCTCGAAGACGTTACCCCAGTCCTTGGTGATGACGGTGACGTCGGCGCCCACGCGGGTGGCAATCTCTGCCAGAAGCGAGCCGAAGCGGCCGGCGGAGCACACGAGCACCTTGTCGCCCGGCGTGATGACGGAGACGAGCGCGCACTCGATGGCGGCGCGGGAGGAGCCGTCGACCATGAGGGCCTCGTAGCCGGGCGCCTTGAAGGTGTAGCGCAGCATGTCCTGGACCTCGCCCATGATCTTGAGCATGTACGGGTCGAACTGGCCGATGGTGGGAGAGGCCATGGCGGAGAGGATGCGCGGGTCCACCGTGGTGGGGCCGGGCGCCATGAGCAGGCGGTGCGGCGGGTTGATGCGGCTGATGCCCTTGACGCGGGATTCGAGGGTCTGGTCCATGGCGGTTCTCCTCTGGCGACGCCGTGTGGGGAGAGCTCTCCCCACTCTTCTGATAGTTCTACGTTAGACCAAGGCGAACGGGCGATTTGGATAAGAAAACGCTTGTTAACCTATCCTTATTGGCCATTGACGCCCGGGGTTGCAACGGATGCCGGGACGGCGTCCACCGCATTCGCTGCCACATAGGAAAAGCCGAGCCTGAGCCCGAGCAGCGCGTCCGCTCCGGAGGTGTGGCCGATGGAGACGATGGCCTCGGCGGCAGCGGCGAAGCCAGCCTTGTCGCGTGCGTTCGCAGCCCTGAGGAGCCGTGCGTAGACGGGGTTCACGTAGCCAGCCGCAAACGCCTGGGCGTAGGAGGCCGAGACAGGCGTGGTGCGCTCGCTGGCCTCGGCCCAGACGAGCTCGCCCAAGCCGTCGCCCATGCCAAAGGCGGCGCGGGCGCAGGCGTAGCCGAGAAGCACGTCATCGCCTGAGGGCGTAAGGCCTTGCCCGCGGCCGGTGAGGTAGCGGATTGCCTTTTTTAGCTCGTCGTTATTGGTATGGTTGATAAGAGCGTCCAAAACGCGGTCGACCTCCGGCACCTGCGGGAGACCACAGGCGTCGCGGCTCGCACAGGACCCAAACTCCCCCAGCGCCCATGTGGCGGCGGGGGCGTCCGCGAGCCTCGGGATGGGGCACTCAACAAGCTCCGCCCCCGTCACGCCAATGCTCGCCACGCCATCCGCGCGGTAGACGCGCAGGCCCCTCTCCCCCGCCACGCACACGACACCGTTGGCAAGGCTGCGCAGCAGCGCCTCCATCTCACCCGCCGCCACGCACAGGCCCGTGCAGGAGAGCTCGTCGCAGGCCCTACCCACGTGGACGAGGCCACCCTCGAGCCGCACGTTGAAGCTCGTGGCGAACACGCCCTCCACGTGGCCCATGCCACCTGCGGCGAGGGCCTTACGGGCATAGGGCGAGATGCTAAGCGCGCGGGCCTCCACGTCCTACTCGATCCCCAGGCTCTTCGCATAGGCCTCGAGCGCCTTCTCAAAGCAGCCGAGCGGGGCGCGTACGGTGCCGGCGCCGATCTGCCCCACGCCCGCCTTCTTGTGGGCGATGCCGGTGTTGATGAGCGGAGTGATGCCGGTGGCGACGACCTTGCGGATGTCGATGCCCTGGCAGGTGCCCTTGAAATCCCAGGTGGGAATGGTCCAGGCGGGGTTGTGGGTGACGCAGATCTTCTCCATTTCGTTGGAGGTGGCGAGCGCGTCCTCGAAGCCGCCGGCGCCGACGAAGCGGGTGACGCCCGGGGCGGCGATCATGGCCATGGCGCCCACGCCCACGGTCTCGGTGATGGCGGAGTCGCCGATGTCGGGGTTGGCGTCTTGCGCGCTAAAGCCCGTGAAGTAGAGGCCATTGGGTGTGTTCACCGGCGCGCAGAACCACTCGTCGCCAAGGGCGGAGATGCGCACGCCGAAGTTCTCGCCGTTGCGGCACATGGTAGTGACGACGCAGCCCTCCTTGTCCTTGCGCACGTAGTCCACTATCGACTTGCCCATGGCCATCATGATGTTCAGGAAGAACTGGTCGGTGTCGGCAAGGAACTGGATAACCTGCTCCTTCTCCGCACCGTCCCACTCCATGCGGGTGATGAGCGGCGCTACCTCCTTGAGGAAGCACAGGCTTGCGGCGATGTTTCGCTGGTGGAATTCGTCGCCCATGGTGATGGCCTTGGCCACCAGCACGTTGAGGTTTATGCCGCCCTCCTTGAGCTTGAGCGCGGCAGAGAGCACCGGGCCCAGCACGTCGCGCATCCAGCGGAGGCGCTCCACGACCTCGTCGGAGTAGGCGCCGAAGCGCAGCACCTTGCCGATGCCCTCGTTCATGGTGCAGTAGCCCACCGTGCCGTCGACGCGGTTCTCCACCACAAGGAGCGGCATGTGCATGGAGGTGATGCCGCCCATGGGGCCCACGGCGTGGACGTGGTGGCAGGGGATGAACTTGATCTCGCCGCTCTCGAGGAGCTTGCGGGCGTCGGCCTCGTTGTCGGCCCACTCCTCAAAGAGCACGGCACCCACGCAGGAGCCCTGCATCGGGTCGGTCATGTGGCTGTACTCGATGGGCGGGCCGGCGTGGAGAATCACCTTGCCGTTGATCTCGGGGATGAGCTCGTGGGCCGGGCGCACGTCTACCAGGAAGGGCTGGCTCTCGCGGAAGCGCTCGATGATGCGATCGTTCTGCTCGTCAATCTCGGTGTGGCGGGCAAGCTCGCCAAGCAGGTGAATCATGTGCTTGTTGCCGCCGGCCATGGGCTTCCAGCTGTACTGGACGGCCTTGGCACCGTGGGCGAGCAGGGGGTCAACAAAGCTCTCGACGCCGACGTTGATGATGCGCGGCTTGGTGGTGAGCAGCTCCATCACGGCCTCGGAAGGCTCGGGCAGGGGCGTGTTGTCGCGGACGGTGTAGGGAGCGGTCTCGCGGTCGGCCTCGGTAAAGTCGACGCCCTTGAAGGCAAGCGCGGCGCGGACGGCGCGGGCGTTGCTCTGCATCATGACGGCACCGGCGTCTGCCAGGAGCTCCACGGAGCGGTCGTAGTCCTGTGGATCGTGGCCGGTGCCCACCACCGTGCCAACAAAGTGCAGCTCGCGGCCATCGTAGTGCGCCATCTCCAGGCACTCGCGGATGACGGGGGCGAGCTCTGCGGCCATATCCTCGTGGCAGCCGTAGCCGAGCACGCAGTCGAAGACGATGACGCCGGTGGTCTCCTTTGCGGCGTACTCGCGCATCATGCGGACGCGGACCTCGGGGTCGATCATGGGGTGCGGGCGGCCCTGGGTGTAGACGTCGTCGCCGAGGTCGATGACGTCATAGCCGCGCGTGCGCAGCATGTAGCCGTCCTCCTTGATGATGTGACCAAGCTCAAGCGACTCGGTGATCATCATCGCGGCCTCGCCGGCAAGGGTGCCGCCGGAGTAGAGGCCAACGACCGTCTTGTCGGCGGCAAGCGGCTCCCCAACGGTGAGGTCGAGCGGCTCCACGTAGTTCTTCTTGACCTCGCGGCCAGCCGCCAGGTCAACCGCGATCTGGGCACACTCCTCCAGCGTGTGGGCGAGGTGGACGTGGCCGAGGTGCGCCTCGGGCTTCTCGCCGATAAAGATGGCGACGACGGGCTTCTCGCACTTCTCGAGCAGGTCGACGACCTCGTCGCGGACCTCGGGCGCAGGCGGCTTGGAGATGACGCAGATGACGTCGGTGGCATCGTGGTTCTCGAGTGCCACGATGGCGTCCTTCACGGTGACGGCGCCAACCTTTGAGTTGAGGTCGCGGCCACCGGTGCCGATTGCGTGGACGCATCCGCCGCCGAGGCGGTCGATGGCGCAGGTGACCTCCTGGATGCCGGTGCCAGAGGCGCCGACGATGCCGATGTTGCCGGGCCTGATGACGTTGGTGAAGGCCACGGGCACGGAGCTGATGACGCCGGTGCCGCAGTCGGGGCCCATGAAGAGCAGCCCCTTCTCGTGGGCCTTCTGCTTCAGGCGTACCTCGTCCTCAAGCGGCACGTTGTCCGTGAAGGAAAAGACGTTGAGGCCAAGGTCGAGCGCGCGCTCGAGCTCGGGAGCGGCATACTCGCCGGGGATGGAGAAGAGCGCGAGGTTGGCGTCGGGAAGGGCGGCCACGGCCTCCTCCCAGGAGGTGGCGACGGCGCTGACGGCCTCGCCCGACTTCTTGACCGAGAGGTCGTCGAGGAAGGCCTCGGTCTCTGCAAGGACGCTCTCTACGATAGCCTCGTCGTCGGCCTCTACCACGATCACCATGTCGCTGGGGTTGGCAGCGGCGGCCTCGGGCGTGAGCAGGCCGGCGGCCGCAAAGATGTCCTTGTTGGCGTCGGTGCCCATCATGATCTGGCTCTGGACCACGCCGGGCATGGCGTTAATTTTGTTGGTCAGGAGCATTAAGTTGATGGAGTCCTGGTAGGAGTTTTGCTTGACTACGGTATGAAGCATCTGCATCGCCGGCCTTCTGCTTAGGAAACAGTCGCCGCACCTCGCAAAAGGTCGGCGAGCACCTGCGACAAGTAAAGCATCGGGCATACGCGGAATCATTAGCCATGTTGGTAGACATTCCGCCGTCTCTTTTGTCCGATGCGGATATTGCTCGGCGGTTTTGCGCCGACTAACCTCAGAGCCACGCGCGCGTTACTACGACGAGACGCGGGGCAAAGAGACCGGCGACGGTTAGGGAGCAGGCATGGGCATCACAGCAAGCGACGTCGAGGGAACCCGCGACTGGCTCGCCTCCTTTGGGGTGGACGAGGCGGGCGGCGTCACGCGCCTTCTGTTCACGCCCGAGTGGCTGGCTGCCCAACGCGCCCTTAAGGAGCGTTTTGAGCAGACGGGCATGATCGCCGAGTTCGACGAGGTGGGAAACCTCGTCGGCAGCTATCCCGGCACCGACGGCACGGACGAGGTCATCGCTTGCGGCAGCCACGTCGACACCGTGGTCCAAGGCGGCAAGCTCGACGGCGCCCTCGGAGTCTTCGGCGGCTATCTTGCCATTAAGGACCTGGTTGAGACATACGGCGCGCCCAAGAAGACTCTGCGCGTCATCTCCATGGCCGAGGAGGAGGGCAGCCGCTTCCCCTTCGTGTTCTGGGGCAGCAAGAACATGGTTGGCACCGTGGCCGAGTCTGAGGTTGCGGGCATCGCCGACAACGACGGCGTCAAGTTCACCGACGCCATGAAGCAGTGCGGCTTTGGCCGCCGCACGAGCGCCGTGAGCCCGCTTACCAACGTCACCAAGTTCCTCGAGCTTCACATCGAGCAGGGAAACACCCTCGAGATGGAGGGCACCAAGGTCGGCGTCGTCACCGCCATCACCGGCCAGCGTCGCTATAACATCCGCCTTCACGGCCAGGCCAACCACGCCGGCACCACGCGCATGTGTTACCGCCACGACGTCGTACAGGTCTTTGCCCAGATCGTCACCGAGGCAATCGCCAAGGCCAACGCCGAGGGCGACCCGCTCGTGCTGACCTTCGGCCACATCGAGGTCACGCCCAACACCGTCAACGTCGTCCCGGGCGACGCCATGTTCACCATGGACTGCCGCCACACCGACAAGGCGACCCTCGTCCGCTTCAGCGAAGAGATCGAGGCCGACATGGCCCGCATCGCCGCCGAGCACGGCGTGGAGATCGAGATCGACCGTTGGATGGACGAGGACCCCGTCCCCATGGACAAGGAGACCGTCGCCGTCATCGAGCGCGTTGCCAAGGAGAGTGGCGCCAGCTACCGCATGATGCACTCCGGTGCCGGCCACGACTCCCAGGTCATCGCGCCGCACGTCCCCACCGGCATGATCTTCGTTCCCAGTGTGGGCGGCGTGAGCCACAACCCCGCCGAGTACACCGAGGCGGAAGACCTCTTGGCCGGTATAGAGCTACTCGAGAAGACCTTGTACGAGCTTGCCTACTAGCAAGCGCAGCGTTTGGAGAGAACCGTTTTGATGGAAGGCATCGCAACAAAGGCCGCAGGCCAAGGCACGTACTGGAAGCGCATCGTCGCCATCCTCACAGCGGGCTGGATCGTCATCTGGATCTACCGCGACGCGCTCACGCCCGTCTACTCCACACTCTCCGCCTACTTCGGCGGGGCCTCAGACACCGCCCTCGGCACTATCTCTAGCTGCTACTTCCTGGGCTATGTAGTGATGCAGATTCCGTCAGGCCTGCTCGTTGATCGCTTTGGCCAGAAGCGCGTCATCGTCCCAGGCTTCTCGCTCTTTGCGCTCGGTGCCGCCGTGGTGGCGCTCTCGCAGTCGCTGCCCATGCTCTACGCGGGCTCGGTGCTCGCAGGCCTAGGCTGCGGCACCTTCTACGGCTGCGCCTACTCGCTCACGGCCGAGAACGTGCCCCTCGAACGCAAGAGCCTCGCCACGGCCATCGTGAACTCCGGTAGCTCCATCGGCAGCGGCCTTGGCATCGTACTCTCCTCGGCTCTCGTGCGTTCGGGCTCGCTCCCCTGGCAGACCATGGTGGTTGTGGCGTTTTTCCTCATCCTGCTCATGATCTTCGTGTTCTCGCGCGTGATCCGTCCGGCCGTACATGCCACAAAAGCGAGCGGGGCGCCCTCCCCCAGCGCAGCTGACGGCGCCTCCGACAAGGCCGGCGTCCGCACGCTCTTCAAGCCGCAGGTCATCGCCGCGTGCGTGCTCTACTTCGCAACCATGTACGCCTACTACCTCATCGACACCTGGCTGCCGAGCTTTTTGGAGGCAGAACGCGGCTTTGAGGGCACGGCCATCGGCCTCGCAAGCTCGCTCGTGCCCTTCTCTGCCATCCCGGGTGCGCTCATCTTCAGCCGCCTTGCCGACAAACTGCCCCAGCGCAAGGACGCCATCATCATCTGCCTCGAGCTTGTCTCTGCCGCCATGCTCACGTTCATGATCAACACGGGCAGTCAGTCGCTTCTGGTGGCAGGCATCGTGCTCTACGGCTTCACCGGCAAACTCGCGGTTGAGCCCATCATCATCTCGTGGCTCTCGAGCTACGCCACGGGCGGCTCGGTCGCCACGATGTACGGCGTCTTCAACTTCTTCGGCATGTCGTCCTCCATCATCGCGCCGGCCATGACGGGCGTCATCTCCGACGCCACGGGCTCCAAGATTCTCGGCTTCTACGTGGCCATCACCATCGTGCTCGTAGGCACGCTGCTCTTCTACCTCGCCAACCGACGCTTTGCGAAGGAGGAGTCATGAACGTCTCCGATGCGCTAACGCTCCCCTCGTTCGAGGGCGCCACCGTCATAGCCGGCGAGACGGGCCTTTCGCGCGAGGTCTCGACAGCAACCATCGTCGAGGCGCCCGACATCGACGTCTGGGGCGCGGCGGGTCAGCTCCTCATCACGAGCTTCTACGCCTTTGAGGGCCTAGGGGAACAAGAGCTGGTCGTCTTCTTTGACAAGGCCGCCAAGCTGGGCGTGGGCGCCATCGTCTTTAAGCCCGAGCGCTTGCTTGCCGAGGCCCCGGCAGAGGTCGTACAGCTCTGCGACAAGCACGCCATCCCGCTCGTTCAGGTGGCCGCCGGCACAAAGTACGAAAGCCTTTTGCTCGACGTTCTCGGGAGCTTCCTTGAGAAGGCGCTCGAGCAGAAGGCGTTCTATGAGAACAACAACCTCATGCGCGAGCTTTTGACCGAGCCTTCCGGCGACGCCTCGTGCACGCAGGCGGCGCTCAAGGCGCTTGGCATCGACGCGTATGCAAACTACGAGGTCATGGTAGTTAAGGTGACGCTTGCTGAAGACGCCGACGCAAAGCTGCGCAGCGAGGCCTTCGCCACGCTCCGCAGGCGTCTGAAGGCTCGCTACCCCAAGACCGCCTATCTCGAGACGAACGACGCGCTCGTCTTCCTGCACAACGTTAAGGGCACCTCCGGCCGCTATGAGGGCACGGCCGTCGCCTCCGCCGTGGGTGACGCCCCCGCGCCAGTGGGCTTTACCTACCTCGCCGCGCTCTCCTCGCTCGGCAAGGCAGGTGAGCTGCCGCGCCTCATGCAGGAGGCGTCTGAGATCGCCCGATTCTTCGATGGCAGGGCATACAAGAACTCGCTCCTGCGTTTCGAAGATCTCGGCATCTACAAGCTCTTTATGCAGGTGAACGATTCCTCCGAGCTGATGGGCTTCATCGACCCGCGCGTGAGAGAGCTCCACGAGGAGAGCCCGGAGCTCTTTGAGACGGCTCGCGCGCTCTGCGACAACTGCCTAAACTATCAAGAGACGGCCCGCCAGCTCTACATGCACCCCAAGACCATCCGCTACCGCGCCGAGCGTGTGAACAAGCTCAGTGGGCTCGACTTCCACAACCCCGACGACCGCCTGCAGATCGCCATCGGAGCCAGGATCTACCGGCTTTTGGAAAGCTCCCAGTAGGCTGGGACGAAAACGAAGCCATATCGAGCACTTAGTGCCCCCCGGGCACCACAACAGAGAAGGAACACGCATGAAGATTGCCCTGCTTGAACCCCTCGGAGTCCCCGAGGCCACCATTAACGAGCTTGCCCAGCCGCTCATCGAGGCCGGCCACGAGTTCGCCTACTTTGACGAGAAGACCACCGACGCCGCCGAGCTTGCCCGCAGGAGCGCAGGCGCCGAGGTCGTCATGATCGCCAACAACCCCTACCCCGCCGAGGTCGTGGCGGGCGCCGACGCGCTCAAGATGATCGCCGTGGCCTTTACGGGCATCGACCACGTGGGCCTCGCCGCCTGCAAGGAGCGTGGCATCGAGGTGCGCAACTGCGCCGGCTACTCCGACGTCTCGGTGGCGGAGCTCACGCTTGGCCTCACCATCGACGTGCTGCGAAAGGTCGTGGAGGCCGACGCCGCCGTGCGCGGCGGCAAGACCAGCGCAGGGCTCATGGGCACCGAGATCTGCGGCAAGACGGTGGGTATCGTCGGCTGCGGCAAGATCGGCTGCGCAGCGGGCCGCCTCTTCAAGGCCTTTGGCGCGCGCGTGCTGGGCTACTCTCGCCACGAGCACGCAGAGATCGCCGAGGCCGGCATTGAGCAGGTCTCGCTCGAGCAGCTGCTGGCCGAGTCTGACATCGTGAGCCTCCACATGCCGCTGAACGACGCCACCCGCAAGACCTTCGGCGCCGAGCAGATTGCCCAGATGAAGGACGGTGCGGTCTTCATCAACTGCGCCCGCGGCGCCATCGTCGACAACGACGCCTTGGCAGATGCGCTGAACTCCGGCAAGCTCGCCGGCGCCGGCGTCGACGTCTTCGACATGGAGCCGCCCGTCCCCGCAGACTACGCCCTCGCCAGCGCCAAGAACTGCGTCTTCACGCCCCACGTAGCCTTCCTCACCCACGAGGCCATGCAGCGCCGCGCCAAGATCGAGTTCGACAACGTCATCGCCTACACCCAGGGCCACGCAGAGAACGTCTGCGAGCTGTAGAACTCATTAATCTTGATAATTACAAAAGCGACCCACAGACCGATGGACTGTGGGTCGCTTTTTCTAAACATCGTCTTCCGCGTCCCTGAATAGGCTCTTAGGGTAATCGCTTCCCCCATACAGGACCCTGATGTAATCCCAGATTTCGTCCAAGTCCCTCATCGCGCGAGGCGAGTAGACAACCTCGCTAGGCATGAGAGGCCGCACGATCAGAGAAGTGCTCCCTAACGCTAGCGGCAGATGTCCAGCGCTAGCGCTCGCGGACCCTCGCGACGAGCGCGACGAGCACGGCCCCGACGCCAACGAGCGCGAGGATGCCGAGGCCCGACGGCGTGGCGTCGCCGGTGGCGGGCAAGGCGTCCGTGGGCGAGACCTTGTCATAGTCCTTGCGGGGACTCTCGTCGTCGTCCTCGTTGTCGTCCTCTTCGTCGCCCTCGTCGTCGCCCTCGTCGTCGCCCTTTTCGTCGCCCTTTTCGTCGCCCTCGTCGTCGCCCTTTTCGTCGCCCTTTTCATCGGGCTTCACATCGGGCTCGGAGCCCTCGTCGCAGTACGTGGCCGTGACGGTGACGTCGCCGTCGGGCATGACGAACGAGGTCGTCTGGGCGGAGGCGTCCGCGAGTTCGACGCCGTCGCCCGAGGTGACGACCCACTTGTCGAAGACCTTGCCCTCGGGGGCATCGTCGGCCTTGATCGTGACCTCGCTCCCCTCGTGTGAGGCCGTAACCTCGTTGCCGTCACCGTCATAGGCGTGGCCGGACTCGACCGTGACCGAGCGCTCGCGGCGGATCAGGTACGAGAAGGACGCGCGCTCGGTCTGGCGGGTTCCCTTGCCGTCGCCAATCACGGCGTAGGTGACGATGGCGGAGTCCTTCTCGACCGTGATCGGGGTGCCGTCGTACTCGGAGAACTCCATGCTGGCGCCCGGCTCGGCCGAGGCGTCCAGCACGCAGTAGTAGATCTTGACGTCGGCCGCGTCAGACCAGCCCGTGGCGGCGGAGAGCTCGACCGTCTGGGTCGAGTCGTAGATGCCGCTGGCGACGCTTGCCTTGGGCGCCTCGAGCTCGGCAAGCGAGAAGTGCTGACTGACCTCGTAGTGCTGACCGTCGACAGTGATGTAGCCCTTGACGTCAAACTCACCCGACGACATGGACCAGTCGACTTCGGGGGTCTCCCAGGTGATGTCCGCGGACTCGACGGTGCCGTCCTTGCGGCGGTACTTCGCGCTTTCGGGCAGCATGTCCGCATACTCGCCGGCAAGGCGCACGGTGGCGTCGGGGAAGGTTGTGACGATGCGGTCGAACCTCGTGTCGGCACCCGTAGTCACAACGTAGGTGACCGTCTGGGTCCCGGCGTCCTCGTCGGCCGCGGCGGACTCTGCCACTACACCGTTGACGTTGGAGAGAAGGTCGTCGGCGAAGCCGTAGCGGTACGAGTCGTCGTCGCTCAGACGGGTCGCGACCGTGACCCTGTAGGTGGTGTTGGCCTCGACCTCGTCGCCCGTCTCGGCGCCGTCGGCGCGGGCCCACGTAACGGTCGCGCCGGCCTTGGCAGCGTCAGTGACGTCTCGCTCCGAGATGTCGGTGAGCTTGCACGACTCGATTGAGCTCGGGAACGCCTCGCCGACGACGGGGTCGGCGACCTCGAGCGCAATCTTCGAGACGAGCGGCTCGTAGGAGGCGGTGGCCTCGAGATCGCCCATCACGTTCGAGACGGTGAGCTCAGGGCCGTCCACAACGCCGCCCTCGGGGACACCGGTCCAGCCAACGAAGCGCATACCGGGCTGGGACGGGGCGGTGATCGTGACGTCGGCGCCCTCCTCGACCGTCTGGCCATAGGAGCCAATCGCGGTCGAACCGTTGACGTTGGCACTCGTGACCGTGACGGTGTGCGTCGCGGGCTCGGGCGCGTCGACCGTGACGGTGACCTCGAACGAGATGACGCCGTAGGAGTCGATGGAGACGCCCTCGACGGAGCCCTCGACGACGCCGAGCGAGGTGCGGATCTCGAGCTTGCCCGCGATGTCAGCGGTATCCTGGGTCACCAGGCCCCAGGAGTCCAGGAGGCTGGAACCCACGAGGACGGTGTAGGTGAGCTTCTTCTGCGTGACCTTGCCCGCTTCGTCGGTGACGTCCTCGACCTTGCGCGAGCAGATCAGGGAGCCCTCGTCCACCAGCTCTGAGGGGGTCTCGTGGCTGGCGCCCGTCTGGTCCGCGAACGTGATGCCACCAATCGAGGCGCCGGGGTCGTCCGAGGTCACGAGGTCGTCCCAGGAGGTTCCGTCGGTGGCCACGACCGAGATGGACGAGAGGATCGGGCTGTAGTTGGCCGCGATGGTCGCGTCCGTCTTGGGAACGGTGAGCGAGAGCTTGCCATCGGAGTCGGGGTAGAGGGTCGTCTTGCCGTCGATGGCCACGCTGGACGTCCACGACGTGAGGACGCAACCATCCTTCGCGAAGTCCGCGGAGTCGAACGTGATGGCGGAGCCGACGTTGGCGATCTTGCTCTTGGTGACGCCGTTGCCGTACGCCGTCACCTGATGCTGGGTGGCACAGCGCACAAGGCAGAAGGCATGGCCGCCCGAGCTGGTCGTACGGTACTCGATGCTCATCTCCTCGGGGTTGTCGGCCGTGAGCATGTGCGTCCAGTCGTTGGGGAACGCGTCGTGAAAGCCGTTCTGCAGACCCCCTCCGAGGTATTGGCCGTAGATGGACGAGTCCGCGTTCATGGTGGGGCTCGTGAAGCCGACATGCGAGTCGGTTGTGGCGTCCGCCCAGTTGGCGAGGCCCGCGCGAATGAGGAAGTTCTGCTCGGAGCCATCGGGCATCGTGTTGTCCTCGATCGTGGCCTTACCCTGGAGCTTGGTCGTGGTCGCGAAGCTGTCCACGCCTGAGCTGAGCGAGGAGTCCGTCGCCGAGTTGCCCGTGACGGACGAGTTGAGGAGGGTGAGGGAGGAGCAGCCGGACTCGACGTTGACCGCGGCGCCCGCACCAGTGTTGCCGTAGATCTTGCAGTCGCTGACGTAGTAGATGGGCTTCTGGGAGCTGTAGTTGGCGCAGTAGATTCCCGAGCCCAGCCCGTTGGTCGTGTTGTCGTGGATGTTGAGGCCGACCGCGGTGTTCATATGGGAGCTCGAGCTGCTCTTGAAGTAGATTCCACCGCCGCCCTCGATCGTCGAGCCGCTGGTTGTGGAGCCCTTGGCGGAGTTGTAGGCGATCTCGCCGGTCTTGTCATCCGAGTAGATCTTGAGGTAGCAGTTCGTGTAGGTCAGCTGGAGCTGCAAGATGCCGCCGCCGCACGAACCGGCCTCATTGTGGTCGATGCTGGAGCCACCCTCGAGCTTGACACTGTTGTTCGCTCCGTGCGTCGCGATGCCGCCGCCGTTGTCGGCCGCCGTGTTGTGATCAATCTTGGAGCCGTTGGTGAGCTCGATGTCGCAGACGCTCCAGACGGCGTTGATGCCACCGCCGTCGCCGGCGCGGTTGTAGCTGATGCTCGAGTTGTCCAGGCTGATGAGAAGGCCGCAGTTGCTGAGGATTCCTCCTCCTCCGCCGCTGTCGGGGGCCCAGTTGTGGTCGATGCTCGAGCCGCCCTCGAGGTAGACGCCGTCGATCGAGTTACCCGTGCCCGCGCAGACGGCGACTCCGCCGCCGCCCGTGGCGGCGCTGTTGTACGAGACCTTGGTCCCGTCGTGCAGCGAGACCCTGCACGACTTGCCCCCGACGTAGATGCCGCCGCCGTAGCGCTCCGAGTGGTTGTACTTGACGGTGGTGCCATACAGGTCGACGGTCGAGCTCTCGCCGAACAGGCCGATCGCGCCGCCGTCGCCGTAGCTGGAGAAGACCCACTGGTCGGCGAGGTTGCCCGCGATCGTGACGTCGCGCAGGACAACCTTGGCGTTGTCGCCGATCACCGAGATGGCGCCCGCACCGTTGGAGTCGTTGGACGCGCCGCCGGCGATCAGACCTCCGGAGATCTGCTTGCTCGTAGCGCCGTCCTGCTGGAACCAGAGCTGGTTTCCGTTGGAGTCGGTGATGGTGTAGCCGCCGTGGGTGACGCTCTTCTCTGCCTCGGTGGATGCGCCGATGACGGTGAGCTCGGCGTTCTTGTAGACGCCGATGACCTCGCCGGAGCCATAGCCCTCGTAGGAGGCGTTGGCCTTGTGGCGGTTGATCGAGTAGCCGTGGAGCCTCAGGGTCACCTTGGTGTTCTTAGTGACCTTGAGGATGCCGTAGGAGCTGGTGTCCCAGTCTCCCTTGAGGTCTACGAAGCACTTCTGGTCAGAGTCGACGTCGTCGACCACGTCCCAGATGTTGTCGATGCCGGTCAGGTTGCGCTCGCTCTGGACGGTGCCGGAGGAATCCGTGATCACGACCCTGGCGGCGTTCTCGGTCCCCTGCGCCATGGCCCGGGTGGGCAGCGCGACCGCGCACGCGAGGGCGCACGCGAGCATGCCCAGGAGGGCGACGTTCTTTGTGGTGGGACGGCGCATGGGACGGGGCTCCTCCGAGTCGACGCAGACAGGACGTGCACAAATTATTTATCTTACTTTTTCGCACGCGCGAACGCCCTAATAGATGGCTTTTTGCGACGTCGGCACCGCAGCCCTCACGGACATTACACATAAAAGCGCCCCGGCCGTGCGGTCGGGGCGCTTTGCTAGCTCGCTATGAGGCGTTGCTTAGAAGGTGACGGGAGTGTCGTTGTAGACGCACTCGAGCAGCTGCTCCATCTCCTCCTGGGAGGGCTGGCGCGGGTTGGAGCCGGTGCAGGCGTCGAGGATGGCGTTCTTGGCAACCTCGGACTTCTTGGACTCGAACTCGGCGTAGTCGATGATGGACTCGTCGGCCTTCACGCCGCCCTTGCCGTAGTTCTTGATGCCCTGCGGGATGTCCAGGACGTCGTTGAGGTCGCGGATCTTCTGCACGAGGGCAGCCACGAGCTCGTCCTCGGTCTCGCCCTCGAGGTGCAGGATCTCCTTGGCGATGAAGGCGTAGCGGCTCTTGGCGGTGGCGTCCTTGGCGTTGAACTGGATGACCTTGCCGAGGTACATGGCGTTGGCGCAACCGTGGATGATGTGGTCGCCAGAGAAGGCGGCGCCGGTCTTGTGGGCCATGGAGTGCACGATGCCGAGCAGGCCAGAGGAGAAGGCGATGCCGGCGATGCACTGGGCGTCGTGCATGTGCTGGCGGGCCTCCTCGTCACCCTTGTAGGACTTGGGCAGCCACTCGACGATCTCGCGGATGGCGTGCAGGGCGTTGGCGTCGGTGTACATGGAGCCGGCGGTGGAGACGTAGGCCTCGATGGCGTGGGTCAGGGCATCCATGCCGGTGTGGGCGCAGAGCTTGGCGGGCATGGTGTAGGTGAGCTCGGGGTCGACGATGGCGACATCAGGGGTGATGTTGAAGTCGGCGAGCGGGTACTTGATGCCCTTCTCGTAGTCGGTGATGACGGAGAAAGCGGTGACCTCGGTAGCGGTGCCGGAGGTAGAGGAGATGGCGCAGAAGTGGGCCTTGGTGCGAAGCTCCGGGAAGGAGAAGGGCACGACGGCCTCCTCGAAGGTCTCCTCGGGGTACTCGTAGAAGAGCCACATGGCCTTGGCGGCGTCGATCGGGGAGCCGCCGCCAATGGCGACGATCCAGTCAGGCTGGAAGGCCTTCATGGCCTCGGCGCCCTTCATGACGGTCTCAACGGAGGGGTCGGACTCGACGCCCTCGAAGAGCTCCACCTCGAAGCCGGCCTCCTTGAGGTCAGCCTCGACGTCCTGCAGGAAGCCGCCGCGACGCATGGAGCCGCCGCCGCTGACGATGATGGCCTTGGAGCCCTTGAGGTTCTTGACCTCGTGGCGGGCGCCCTCGCCGAAGTACAGATCACGCGGGTTGGTGAAACGTCCCATATGTTTCCTCCAAATCGTTGTCCGGGGGCTTTGCGCCCCCGGCACTCCGGCGACCCTTGCCGCCGGCTCTCCCCGAACGCCGGGCCTGCCCCCAGGCCCGCGTCGTTCACGAATTGGCGGGCGCGGAGCCCCCTCCGCGCAACGCCCAGCCGTTCTCTCCCCGAGTCTGGGTGGCCACAGAAAGCCACCCCGGAGGATCGACTGACTTAATTTTACCCAGCTCAAATTTGACCAGACGCAAGTAACCGTCAGGATTCCGCAAGCGTTGAGTTCCGACCGCCTGCAGAAAAACGCACTTCGCCGATTTACAAGACGAATTGACTTCGTTCCGATGGACATCTTGATTCCGCATGTGCAACACTACGCGCAACTGAACGCAAGGCAGTGTTTTCACCTTTGATATGAGAGCGGGGCCGCGACCTGTGTAGTCGCGGCCCCGCTTCTGTATGCAGGGGTTTTGTTGTGATGCAAGCCGAGCGCGGATGCTGGAACGTAGCTGCATGCAGCAGCAGGCTGCAAACAGATGCGGGCCGCCCCGGCCGGCGGAACGCAGGCCCGACCGCTACAGGCCGGCCTCACCAAGAAGCTCGGCGGCGCGGCGAAGCACCTCGGGCGGCTGGGTAAGCGCGATGCGCACGAAGCCCTCGCCCGCCGGGCCAAAGCTCTTGCCAGGCGTCATGAGCACGCCAGCCTTCTCGAGCGCCTCGAGCACGAAGTCGATGGAGTCCATGCGGCCGTGGGGCAGGCGTGCCCACACGAACATCGAGCCGTGGCAGTTGGGACGGTCCCAGCCGATGGCCGCGAGCCCGTCGGAGATGGCGTCGCGGCGCTCCTCGTAGAGCTTCTCCTGGGCACGCACCTGCTCGCGCGGACCGGTGAGGGCGGCGATGGCGGCGTGCTGGATGGGCAGGAACATGCCGTAGTCGCACTGACTGCGCACGCGTCGTGTCGCATCGATGACATCCTGGCGGCCGATAAGGAAGCTGATGCGCGCGCCGGTGACGTTGAACGACTTGGAGAGGCTGAAGAACTCCACGCCCACCTCGTCGGCACCCTCGCTCTCGAAGAAGCTGTGGCCGTGCTTACCGTCGAAGATGATGTCGCTGTAGGCGTTGTCGTGGACGACGAGGATGTCGTGGGCCTTGGCGAAGGCGATTATCTCGGCATAGTTGGTACGCGTGCCCACAGAGCCCACCGGGTTGGCCGGAAGCGAGACCACCATGTACTTGGCGCGGTCGGCCACCTCGTCGGGGATGTCGGCCACGTAGGGCAAGAAGTTGTGCTCGGCCGTGAGCGGGTAGTAGTAGAGCTCGGCGCCGGTGATGACGGCGGCGGAGCGGAAGAGCGGATAGCACGGGTCGGGCACGAGCACGAGGTCACCCTCGTCGAGGATGGCGCTGGCCATGCGGCCCATGCCCTCCTGCGTGCCATTGACGCTCATGATCTGGGAAGGTTTGAGGCCCGTGACGCCAAAGCGGTCGGCGTAGTAGTCGATGACGGCCTGGGTGAGCTCGTCCAGGTCGCGCAGGGCGTACTTCCAGTTGTTGGGGTCTTTGGCAGCCTCAACCAGCGCGTTCATGACGTGCGCCGGCGGCTCGAAGTCGGGGGTGCCCACGGAGAGGTCGATGACCTCGCGGCCGGCGGCCTCGAGCTCGCGGCGGCGGTCGTTGAGGGCGCTGAAGACCTCGACGCCAATGTTGTCGAGACGCTTTGAGAACTGCATGGGAACCTCCGGCGAATACGAGAGCGGCGCCCAAGCGGCGCCGCGGTTGCTACGAACTGAAATTGTACGAGCATTTGGGCATTTGCGCAGGCGGGACGGCCGGGTGGGCCGGCACGGACGCCCCGTCAAACCAAGCCCGGCCACAGGGCGCAGCCCTGTGGCCCAGCCTTGCGGTTGCGCTCCTGCCCCGTCGGGTTCAGCCCCCAACCGACAGCCCGGACGCTAGAGGCTCGCGAGCAGGGCCTCGCAACCGGCGAGGACGTCGCGGTAGGTGTCGTCGAAGTTGCCCGTCCACCAGGGGTCGGCCACGTCGCGCACCTCGCCGCGGGCGTTGCGGGCGGCTGGCCGCAGCGGCGAGCCCTCCGGCACGTAGGAGAGGAGCTTCACGCACTTGCTCTCCGGGTCACCCTTGAAGATGTGCGAGAGCGAGCGACCGTTGCTCTCGTCCATGTAGACGATGAGATCCCAATCGGCGTACTCCGCGCGCTGCACCTGGCGGGCGCGATGCGCCAGCACCGGCACGCCCACCTGCTTGAGCTTCTTCACCGTGCCATGGTGCGGCGGGTTGCCAAGCTCCTCCTGGCTGGTGCCGGCAGAGTCAATGACGAACTCGCCGGCACGCCCGGCCTTCTCCACCAGATCGGCTATGACGAACTGCGCCATGGTAGAGCGACAGATGTTACCAAGGCAGACAAACAGAATGCGATGCATGCGCTATCCCCTTTCGAGATGGAGGGTGGAGCCAGTGCGGGTGGAGGTCACTACGATCTTGCGGTCGATGCTGGTGCGGAGCTCCTCCACGTGGCTGATGATGCCCACGAGTTTGTTGGAGCCGGAGAGCTCGGTGAGGGTGCGCAGCGCCAGCTGGAGCGACTCCTCGTCGAGCGTGCCGAAGCCCTCGTCCACGAACATCGTGTCGAGCTCGATGCCGCCGGCGTGCGCCTGCACCACGTCGGAGAGGCCGAGCGCCAGCGCGAGCGAGGCCTTGAACGACTCGCCGCCCGAGAGCGACGAGGCCGCGCGGGGCCTGCCCGTAAAGGAGTCGCGAACGTCGAGGTCGAGGCCCGTCTGCGCGGCACCGGCGCCGTCGCGGGCGCCCGCGTGGCGCACGAGCTCGTAGCGGCCGTCGGTCATCACGAGCAGACGGCGGTTGGCGGCGGCGAGCACGCGGTCGAACCAACGGGCCTGGAGGTAGGTCTCGAAGCTGATGCGCGCCTTGCCCACGAGGATGCCGTTGGCGGTCTTGGCAAGCGAATCGAGCTCGCCAAAGCGCGAGGCGAGCTCCGACGCGCTCTTGCCGAGCTTCTCCAGCTCCGCGGCGACCTTGGCGTTGCCGTTGCGGCGCGACTCCACGGCCGTGCGCTCGCGCTGGAGCGCGGTCTGCGTGGCACGGGCGGCCTGGAGTTGCTCAGCCACGTCTTCTGCCTGTGCCGCATCGCCACTCTCATACTGCGCAAGCTGAGCCTTTGTTGCCTGCTCGCGCTCCTCGATACGGGCGAGCTCCGCCTGCTTGTTGGAAAGCCCGCTGCGGGCTGTCTCCAACGCGCGCTCCATGCCGGAAAGCTCCGCAGCCAGGGCATTCGCCTTGGCACGGGCGTCACGCTCGCCCTCAAACGTGAGGGCACAGGCCAGGGTCTGGGCCTTGACCTGTGCGGTAGAGAGGGCCTCCTTTGCCGTGGCAAGCGAGGTCTTCGCAGCCTCTGCCTTGGAGGAAAGGTCGCCGAGCTTGTCGGCGAGCTCGGCCAAGCGCTTGGCGAGCGCCTGCTTCTCAGACACGGCCTTG
Organism: Anaerovoracaceae bacterium; assembly: GCA_963641675.1. GTDB lineage: Bacteria > Actinomycetota > Coriobacteriia > Coriobacteriales > Atopobiaceae > Parolsenella. Next base: position 12,422 of record CAVIES010000007.1, on the reverse strand, counting down.
GCGGCGCTTTCCAGCTCGGCCTTTGCCGCGTCGAGCTTGGCGCGTAGGTCCTTACCGCACGCCGTCACTTCCTCACGCGTGCCGTACTCGGCAACGAGGGAGGCAAGCTCGCTCTTTGCAGTCTTATGTGCAGCGCGATCCGCAGAGACCTTCGAGGAGGCCTCGGTTGCCGCGGAGGAAGCCTCTTGGCGTTCGCGCTCGGCCTCACGCACGCGTTCCTCGCTCGGCACCTCATCCGAGCAGACAGCCGGGTGCGGGTGCTCGGTGGAGCCGCAGACGGGACAGGGCGAACCGGCCACGAGGCTTGTGGCGATAATGCCGGCCTGGCCGTCGAGGAAGGCGCGTTCGAGCACCTTGTGCGCCTCGTCGGCAGCATCTAGCGCGGCGCGGCGCTCGAGGTACGCCTTCTCGGAGACAGCAAGGGCCGAGGCGGCAGCAACGGTCTCCTTCTCCCTGCGTTCGAGCTCTGCGTAGTGAACACGCACTTCCTTCACCTGGCGCTCGAGCTCGGCCACGGCCGCCTCGATACGAGCATGCTCGGCAGAGGCGTCGACGAGCTCGGCGTCGCGTGCCTGGGCACTCTCGAGCTCTGCCTGGGCCTTCGCGAGCAAGGCGGCCGTCGCGGATTCCTCGCGCTCGGCAGCCTGCAGGGAGGCGTTGGCGCTGGCAACGGCAGAGGTGGTCTGCGTGAGCTCGGCATAGCGCGGAAGCTCGGCTTTTATCTGCGCCACGGAGTCGGAGAGCTCCTGGCGCTTGGGTGCGAGTGCCTCCTGCTCCTTGAGCGCCTTCTGCGCCACGGGCACGGCCTCGCGGGCCGCGGCAAGCTTGTCGGCCAGCCCCTGGAGCTCGCCCTTGAGGCGCGCGACCTGGCCGGCGCGATCGGCAAGCGCAGTCAGGCGCTCAACCTCGGCATCCGCAGCCTCACCTTCTTTGCCAAGACGCGCAAGCTCAGCGTCATCGACCTCGCCCTGCTCGGATAGCAGCGCAAGAACGGCCTCGACATCTGGGGCAGAGGAATCCTCGAGTGCGGCAAGGCGGGCAATTCGCCCAAGCTCAGAGGCCTCATCGGCGGCAGCTTCATCATCGGGGCCCGGCTCCTCGCCAGCGGGCGTGGCAGCCTCTCCCGTCTCGGCATCCTCCGTCACACAAACCATGGGCACAAGCGAGAGCACGCGCTCGCGCACCGCGGTGCTCCGCTTTTCCAGCTCGCTCTGGCGTGCGCGCAGGCTCTTCTGGAACTCCAGGTAGGGAGCCGTGCCGAAGAGCTTGCGCATGATGTCGGTGCGCTCCTTGGTGCCAGCGGAGAGGAGCTTGCGGAAGTCGCCCTGGGCGATCATCACAATCTGCGAGAACTGCGAGCGATCGATGCCGAGCAACTCGAGAATCTGCTTGTCCACGTCGCGCGTACCCGTAATGGGAGCGCCCTCGGGAAGCGTCAGCGTGGCATCGGCCGGCTGTTTGGTCATACCCTCGCCACGAAGCTTGGGCCGGAAGTATTCAGGCTTGCGATTCACGGTGTAGCGCTCGCCCTTGTGCTCAAACTCAAGTTCCACGAAGGTCTTCGTGTCGGCCTCGGCAAAGTCGCTGCGCAGACTCCTCGTGGTGCGGTCAGATCCACTCGCCGCGCCATAGAGCGCAAACGAGATGGCATCGAAGATCGTGGTCTTGCCTGCGCCAGTGTCTCCGCAGACGAGGTAGAGCCCGGTGGTGCCCAGGCTCTCAAAGTCCACCACGGCCTCACCGGCGTAGGGACCAAACGCGCTCATCGTGAGCTTGAGGGGCCTCATCTACATCACCCCAATCTTGCCGAGCTCGTCCACGACGATGGCACGTTGCGCCTCGCTCAGCTCGGAGCCGTTCTGCCTCTCGTAGAACTCGCCAAAGAGCTCGAGCGGCGTCACACCCTCGTCGACGGGGGCGGCGGCCTCGGCAAGGCCCTCCGCGCGGGTACGGGCGTTGTCATAGGAGACGCTCATGACGTTGGGATAAACGTTTCGCAGGCGGGCCATGGCGTCAATCGCGGGGTTCTCGTCGGTGAGCACCACGTGCAGGTAGTCGTCCGCGGGCGCCGCGGCGACCACCTCGGCCGAGACGAGGCGCTCGAGCGGCCCGCGAGCCCGGCGCAGGTCGTGCAGGGGCGCAAGCGGCACGAGCTCGATCTTGGGCTCGGTGCCAAGCTCTCCCAGCTCAACCAAGGTGGCCGACTTGTGGCCGTCCGCCTCGGAAAGCGAGTACTTGAGGATGGAGCCGGCGTAGCGCACGGTGTCTCTCCCCACACGCTGGGCCCCGTGGATGTGGCCGAGTGCCACGTAGTCAAAGGCACCAAAGACGCTGGCGTCCACGTTGTCGAGGCCGCCGACGTTCACCTCTGAGTCGCAGCGCTCGGGCGTAAAGCCGCCCGAGGTCACGAACTGGTGCGCCACGGCAACGTTGCGCGCGCACCCCGCAAGGTCGCAGCCGCCAAGCGCCACGCGCATGGCGTCGGTGTAGTTCTCCACCGGCTCGGCCGGGTGGAAGTGACGCACGCTTGCCGGACGAAGGAACGGCACGGGCCAGATGCGCACGGGACCGTACTCGTCCGCAAGCTCAACGGGCTCAATCTCTCCCCCGTAGACGGGGGAAACGTACACCCCGTGCCGCGCGAGCACGCCCGACGCGTAGGCCACGCGCTCGGCCGAGTCATGGTTGCCCGGGATCACCACGGCCGGCACGCCCGTGGCCTCCACCTCAGAGAGGAACCAATCCACGAGTGCCACGGCCTCTGAGCTCGGCTGGGGCTTGTCGTAGAGGTCGCCAGCCACGAGCAGGGCGTCCACCTCGCGCTCGCGCAGGAGCCCGAGCACCTGGCCGAGCACGTGGCGCTGGTCTGCCAGCATGGAAAACTCGCACACGCGCTTGCCCACGTGCAGGTCTGCTATGTGAAGAAGCCTCATGGCGCCTCCGTGTTCTACCTGCAGTTTTATGACCCCGCAGGTTACCTTCTTACGAGCAGCTCTGCCCCACGCCGCGCGCACGGGACCGCTCGCCTCTTTTCTCAAATCCGATTCTAAGGCCGCTTCCGGACATTAAGGTTTGCGGCCGCACCCCACACATAAGTGGGAATACCACTTATAAGTGGTGGCCTTCCCAAACGCCGGCGCGGATATTTGGGGCATGCCAAACGCCCAGCAACATCTCACCAAAGAGGAATACGCCCGCAGGCTCTCGTTTAAGCTACGCTGCCTGCGGATTCATTCCGGCATGACCCAAGAGCAGGTCGCCGAACGGGCTGGCATGGCATCCAACACCTATCAAAAGTACGAGAAGGGCATCTCCAAGGACGGCGTGCCCATCAACCCGCGGCTCGACTCGATGATCAATCTCGCAAGCGTCTTCGAGACGAGCGTGCACGACCTCATCGACGTCGACTATGATGCCCTTGAACCCCTCGTCATCGAGGACGACCCGGCAAACGACCGCGGGCGCTTGGAAGACTTCCGCTAGTTTTTCCGCGCAGCCCCGGAAGGGACTCGCATGTACGGACTCCAGGCAGAGGCGCACTTTGACGCCGCCCACTTTCTCACCAACTACCACGGCAAATGCGAAAACCTCCACGGCCACCGCTGGCGCGTGGTGGCAACCATAGAGGTAGCCGAACTCCAGGGCGAGGGTGCCGCGGGCGGGCTTCGCGACGACGGCACGAGCGGCGCGGACGGCACCGAGCGCGACATGGTCGTGGACTTTGGCGTGTTCAAGCGCATCGTGGGCGAGGTGGCCGACGAGCTCGACCACACCTTCCTCGTGGAGGAGGGCTCGCTCTCGCCGGCGACCGTCGCCGCGCTGGAGGCGGAGGGCTTTACGCTCACCGTGCTGCCCTTCCGCACCACGGCCGAGAACCTCGCACGCCACGTCTTCGACCGCCTGGCCGAGCGCGGGCTTCCCGTCTCGCAGGTCGAGGTGGACGAGACGCCCAACAACCGCGCCTTCTACGCACCCGAGGGACACGTCGGAAGGTAGTCGTTCGCGGGGTTGCCGCGACGTGAGGGACGCATCGCAGGCTTGGCCGCACCTCTCTCCAAAACATAATTTGGCATGTTGCCGTCTAGCTGCAGTTGCTTGCATCACTGCAGCTAGACGGCATTTTTTATGCGCTAGCTGGGGCTTCTTTGGCAAGAATCGAACAAGGCGTGTTCGCATTGTGGTCGTCCGGATTCGAGCGACCTTAATGTCCGGTTTCCGTTGCATCATGGGTTTGCGAAAAACGAACACGTGTTTGAAGATTTTGAGTTAGGGGGATGACATGGAAGCAGCGGAAAAGCTCGGGGGAGCACGCTCCGCGCTGGGCCTTGGCTCGGCCGACCCGACCGACACGGGCCACGTCTACCTCTGCATCGACCTCAAGAGCTTCTACGCCTCCGTCGAGTGCGCCGACCTCGGGCTAGACCCATTCGAGACGAACCTCGTGGTGGCGGACACGAGCCGTGGGGCTGGCACCATCTGCCTCGCCCTCTCCCCCGCCATCAAGGCGCAGGGCGTCACGGGCAGGCCACGCCTCTTCCAGATCCCGCCCAACATCCGCTACCGCGCCATTCGGCCGCACATGCGCCGCTACATGGAGGTCTCGGCACAAATCTACGGCATCTACCTGCGCTATATCGCCAAGGAAGACATCCACGTCTACTCGGTGGACGAGTGCTTCATCGACGCCACGCCCTACCTCAACCTCTACAAGACCGACGGCGTGGGCCTCGCGCGTATGCTCATGGACGCCGTGCGCGCGGAAACCAAGATCTGCGCCACGGCAGGCATCGGCACCAATCTCTTCCTCGCCAAGGTGGCGCTGGACATCCTCGCCAAGCACGAGGAGAGTCACATCGGCGTGCTGGACGGCGAGCGCTTCCGCAGGCTCATCTGGCACCACCGCCCCATCACCGACGTCTGGCAGATCGGCCCCGGCACCGCGCGCAGGCTCGCCCGCTACGGCGTCTACGACCTCGCGGGCGTGGTCACCATGGACGAGCCGATGCTGCGCCGCGAGTTTGGCGTGAACGCGCGTCACCTCATGGAACACGCCCGCGGCATAGAGAACTGCACGATCGCCGAGATACAGGCCTATGAGCCGGCGCAGCACTCCATCAGCTGCGGGCAGGTGCTCACGCGCCCCTACACAACCGAGGAGGCGCGCACCGTCCTCTGCGAGATGGTGGACGAGGCCGTGCTCGACCTCGTGGGCAAGCGCCTGGCCGCCGGTCACGTCTCCATCTGGGTGAACTACGCCTGGGATCCAGCGGAGTGGGACGTGCTGACGCTTCGCGGTGGCCCACACGCCACGGCCTCGCACAAGCTCGTGGCCCACACCTGTTCGCGCGAAGCAATCATGGAGGAGGTAAGCCGCATGTACGCCGAGGTGGTTGACCCCGCGCGCAAGGTGAAGCGCCTCACGCTCGGCCTCGGAGACCTCGTGGCCGAGGGCGCGGCCGAGCTCACGCTCTTCACCGACGTGGAGGCCGAGGCGGCCGAGCAACGCCTGGCCCAAGCGACCCTTGCCGTAAAGGGCCGGTTTGGAAAGAACGCCCTCGTGAGGGGCAGGAGCCTCAGGAGCGAGGCCACGGGAATAGAGCGAAACGCCCAGGTTGGAGGCCACCATGCCTAACGCACCTTCGACCGGCTGGGGCACTGGCGGCGGCGCCTGGGGTGGCGACAGGGGCGCCGCCGGCGGCGTCTGGGGCAGCGCCGCAGGCAGCGGCGGCGCGTATGGCAGCTCCGGCGACGGCAGCTCCAACCCCATGGCATACGCCAGCAACAGTGGAACGCGAGCACAGGCCGGCACCGCCGGCGCCTGGGGCTCGCGGGCCACGGACGCCGCGCAGTTCATGCCCTTCGCCGCGCTCACGGGCTTTGAGGAACTCACCTACGCGCAGGAGAACGAGCCGGAGCGCCGTCGCACGGTGACCGAGGAGCACGCGGAGGAGATATCGCGCATGCTCGTGCGATTACGCAAGGGCGACATCGTGCAGGTCACGCACTACGAATACAGCCGCTACGTCACCTCAGCCGGTGCGGTGCGCCAGGTGGATGCCACCTTCCGCCGCCTCGTGCTCGTAGGCGAGGGATCCCAGCCCGATCGCCGCATCCTCTTCGAGGACATCTGGGAGCTCCGCTGCCTCTAGCGCAGGGCGTGGCGCGTCCAAAGGGTCGGGCATGCAATCGCGCGCCAAGCCTGCGGTATGCTCTTTCGCGATAAACCACGGGCGCAAGGAGAGGCATGAAGAGCGAGAAGAACATCGAGGCTTGGCTGGCGGATGCGCCGGCGGAGGTGCGCGAGACCACCGAGCGCCTGCTGGCAGAGGTGGCGGCCATGCGTAGCGAGCAGGTCATCTATCCTGCGCAGGAGAACATCCTGAACGCGCTCGCCTACACCGCGCCCGCAGACGTGCGTGTGGTCATCCTCGGCCAGGACCCCTACCACGGGCCCAACCAGGCCATGGGCCTCTCCTTCTCCGTGCCGCAGGGGCAAAAGCTCCCGCCGAGCCTGCGCAACGTCTACAAGGAGCTCGCGGCCGACCTCGGCGCCACCGCACCAACGAGCGGCGACCTCACCAGCTGGGCTGAGCAGGGGGTGCTGCTCCTCAACACCACGCTCACCGTTCGCGAGCACGAGGCCAACTCGCACGCCAAGCTTGGCTGGCAGACGCTCACCGACTACGTGGTGAGCCACGCGCTCACCCTGCCACAGCCGGTGGTCTTCCTCGCCTGGGGCCGCTTTGCCGTGCAGATGGTGGAGGGCAAGATGGCGGAGACCGGGGCCGGCGAGGAAGAGGGCAAGTACTGCCTCACCTCAACTCACCCCTCGCCACTCTCGGCCACCCGCGCCAGCGGCGCCCTGCAGGCCTTCATGGGCTCGCGCCCCTTCAGCCACGCAAACAAGCTGCTAGAGGCCCACGGCGCCCAACCCATAAACTGGCTCTCCGTAGCAAACAACGAGCAAGAGCAGCTTGCGCTAGGGATCTAAACCTCGCAGGTCACTACCAAATCAGCGAGAAGCCGCCCGGCGAGGCAAGGTGCCGCGAAACGAGGTGGCATTGGCCTTATGGCCATGTCACCGAAGCTGAGCGGCAGATTGCCCGCCCGGCGGCTTCGCAGCGTCGGCGCGGCCCGTCGTTCGTCAGATCGACGGAACGCTTAGAAGCTCACGTTGCCAAACTCGCTGAGCACCAGGTCGGGGTTGTGCTCGGTGGCGTAGTTGAGGTTCCAGTCGGTGGTGAAGAGCAGCAGCTTGCCGCCGCGCATGTCCTCCACGCGGCAGGTGTCGCGCGTGAGGTTGAGGGCGCGCACGTCCTTCTCGTCCATGTCGCCCTCAATCCAGCGCAGCTCGTTGTAGGGCAGGGCCTGGCGGTAGACCTCGACGTGGTACTCGCTCTTGAGGCGCTGCTCGAGCACCTCGAACTGCAGCACGCCCACAACGCCCACGATGACGCTCTCCATGCCGGCGCCGAGCTCGCGGAAGATCTGGATGGCGCCCTCTTGGGCGAGCTCCTCCATGCCCTTCACGAACTGTTTGCGCTTGAGGGTGTCCACCTGCGAGATGCGCGCAAAGTGCTCGGGCGCGAAGGTGGGGATGCCGGCAAACTGCACGCGCTCCTTGCCGGCGCAGACGGTGTCGCCGATGGAGAAGATGCCCGGGTCGAAGAGGCCCACGATGTCGCCGGCGTAGGCCTCGTCCACGATGGCGCGGTCGTCGGCCATCATCGAGGTGCCGGTGGCGAGCTTGATGCTGCGGCCGCCCTGGACGTGCGTGGCCGTCATGCCGCGCTCGAACTTGCCCGAGCAGATGCGCACGAAGGCGATGCGGTCGCGGTGGTTCTTGTCCATGTTGGCCTGGATCTTGAAGACGAAGCCGCTAAAGTCGTCGCGCGCGGGCTCCACCGGCTCGCCCGAGAGCTTGTCGGTGTAGGGGCGCGGCGACGGCGCCAGGCGCAGGAACTCCTTCAGGAACGGCTCCACGCCAAAGTTTGTGAGCGCCGAGCCAAAGAAGGCGGGGCTGAGCTTGCCGCAGGCCACGGCATCCAGGTCCAGCTCGTCGCCGGCGCCGTCGAGCAGCTCGATGTCGTCCATCAGGTTCTTGTGGTTGTCCTCGCCGATGAGCTCGTCCATCTTGGGGTCGCCCAGCTCGGCCTCAATCTCCGCGACCTTCTTGGAGGCGTTGGCGTGGCCGTCGCCCTCGAAGGCGATGACGCGGCGGGTCTGGCGGTCGAACACGCCGCGGAAGTTGCGGCCGCTGCCGATGGGCCAGTTCATGGGGTAGGTGTTGATGCCCAGGACGGACTCGATCTCCTCCATGAGCTCAAAGGGGTCGCGCGCGTCGTGGTCGAGCTTGTTCACGAAGGTGAAGATGGGGATGTGGCGCAGCGTGCAGACCTTGAAGAGCTTCTTGGTCTGGGCCTCGACGCCCTTGGCGCCGTCGATGACCATCACGGCGGCGTCGGCGGCCATGAGCGTGCGGTAGGTGTCCTCGGAGAAGTCCTGGTGGCCAGGGGTGTCGAGGATGTTCACGCAGCAGCCGTCGTAGGTGAACTGCAGCACCGAGGAGGTGACGGAGATGCCGCGCTCCTTCTCGATGTCCATCCAGTCGGAGACCGCGTGCTTGGAGCTGCTCTTGCCCTTGACCGAACCGGCCGCCTGGATGGTGCCGGTGTAGAGGAGGAGCTTCTCGGTGAGGGTGGTCTTGCCGGCGTCCGGGTGCGAGATGATCGCGAACGTGCGGCGCGACGAGACTTGGTCCTTGAGGCTTGCCATGCGCTTCCAATCCGCGCCGCCTCGGGCGCGGGGCCACCAGCGGCGATTCGTACTGCGTATAAACCGTCGGTAATTATAGCGGCATGGCCCACCTCAGGATGAAGGTGCTGCCCTTGTTGTTCTCGCTCTCGTAGACGCCCGTCCTCGCCCCACAGCCCCGCCACGAAGAGCGCGGCCACGGAGCGCCCCCTCACGGGAGCTCGCCCGGGCGTTACAGTTAGGAACGAGTTTTACAAACCGGAAGGCCCTTGGCAGGCCTTTGCCGAGTGAGGTGGCTTATGCGCAATAGGAGGGCAAACGTGATCTCTCGTCGGGGCTTTGTCGCCGGGGCCGGCGCGCTTGGCATGGCCGCGCTGGCCGGCTGCTCGGGCGCGAGCACGAGCAAGGGCGCGAAGACGCAGGAGGCCGCGACCACCGCGGCCGTCACAACAGAGGCTGTAGCCGCAGACGCCGTCGCGCGCCCCTCCACCTGCGGAGCGCTCACGGTGAGCAGCACCTCGCTCGTGGGCTCGAACGGCAATGCCGTGCAGCTCAAGGGATTCTCCACCCATGGCATCGCCTGGTTTGGGCAGTACGTGAACGCCGAGTGCTTCTCCGAGCTTGCCGACTGGGGCGCCAACGTGGCGCGTCTGGCCATGTACACGCACGAGAACGGCGGCTACTGCACGGACGGCGACCAGGCGGCCCTGCGCGAGCTCCTCGCGAACGGCGTGCAGTACGCGGCCGACGCCGACATGTACGCCATCGTCGACTGGCACGTACTGCAAGACCTCGACCCCAACGTCTACCTTGACCAGGCCAAGGAGTTCTGGGGGTGGGCCTCAAATGAGTTTGCCGAGGCAGAGAACGTCATCTTTGAGATCTGCAACGAGCCGAACGGCTCCACCACCTGGGCAGACGTGAAGTCCTACGCAGAGGCCATCCTGCCCGTCATCCGCGCGAACGCCCCCACCACGCCCGTGCTCGTGGGCACGCCCACGTGGAGCCAGGAGCCCAACCTCGCCGCCGCAGACCCACTGGCAGACGAGAACGTCATGTACACGCTGCACTTCTACGCTGCCACGCACAAGGACGACCTCCGCAGCCGCCTGCGCGAGGTGGTGGAGGGCGGCACGCCCGTCTTTGTGAGCGAGTACGGCATCTGCGACGCCAGCGGCAACGGCAGCTGCGATCTGGATTCCGCCAACGCCTGGGCAAGCCTCATGGACGAGCTTGGCGTCTCCAGCTGCTGCTGGAGCCTCTCCAACAAGGAGGAAAGCGCGAGCTTCATCGCTAGCTCCTGCGAGAAGACCTCGGGCTTTGATGACGCCGACCTCACGGAGAGCGGCAAGTGGTTCAAGTCCATGCTCGCGGGCGAGCTACCAGAGGAGATAGAGGGTACGGACGGCACCGGCTCGGGCACGAGCGAGCTCTCGCTCAGCTCCATCGAGGGCAGCTCGGGCACAACGGCCAAGGCGAGCATGCGCCAAAACTGGGAGACGGACGGCAAGCCCTACCTGCTCTTTGACGTCACGGTTGGGGCAGACGAGGCCGCAAGCACGTGGGAGGCCACGCTCACTTTCTCCGAAGACGTCGCCGTCTCCGACAGCTGGAACTGCACCGCCGAGGCCTCGGGCGCAACGGTGCGCCTCACGCCCGCAAGCTACAACGCCAGCATCGCCGCCGGCGGCTCCATCTCGGACATCGGCCTCATCGTCTGCCCGGCGTAATCGATGGGCCGGCGCCGCTCAACCGCGCGTCACATATCATCCCGCTTGCTCTCTTTTAGTTAGATAATCGATATGCGCTCCGCCGCATGCGCGACGGGGGCGCACTAACCCAACCAACCGCATTGGAGGGCCCCATGGGACTTCTTTCCATCAAGACCAAGACCAAGCTCGCCCGCAAGTTCATGAAGCTCACCGACCCTGAGTTCATGAAGGCCATCGACGACCCGAGCGTCACCGGCAAGCTCGTCACCTGGCAGACCACGAAGGGCCCCGTGCAGCAGCTCCTCTACGGCTTTGATACCAGTGAGGTGCGTCCGCTCATCATCGACATCCACGGCAGCGGCTTCACGCTTGGCAGCGCTGCCATGGACGATGCCTTTATGCAGCAGTTCGTTGACGAGTGCGGCTGCAAGGTGGCGAGCATCGACTACGCGCTCGCGCCCGAGGAAATGTTCCCCACCGCGCTCGAGCAGTGCTACGCGACCGTCCTCTACGCCCAGCAGCATGCCGAAGAGCTCAGCATCGACCCCGAGCGCATCGCCCTCATGGGCCACAGCGCCGGCGGCAACTTCTGCATTGGCGTCGGGATCCTCAACGCCCGCCGCAAGGAGCTCTCCATCAGGGGCTTCGTGCTCGACTACCCGCCCTGCGACGTCGACACCGACGCCTTTGACAAGCCGCTGCCCAAGGGCTGCATCCCGCCGCAGATGGCGCGCATCTTCGACGCCGCCTACCGCAAGCCCGAGGACTCCAAGAACCCGCTCATCTCGCCCGTCTTTGCCGAGGCGAGCGAGCTCGCCGGCTTCCCGCGCACGCTGGTCATCACCTGCGAGAAAGACTCCCTCGCCGGCGAGGCCCAGACCTTCGCGGCACATCTCAAGGACGCCGGCGTGGACGTGCAGACCAGGCACTTCGAGGGCGTGCCGCACGCCTTCACCCACAAGCTGGCAGACCCCGCCCTCCACGACTCCGCGCAGGAGGCCTGGGACCTCATGAAGGGTTTCATGAACGAGGTCCTGGCCTAGCCCGGCAGCACGGCGCGCCCGCGAGCCACGCGTCCGCAAGCCGCGGCCGCCTGTGCGGCCTGCACGCCCGCTGCCCACGCCGCAGGCCGCACACCGCACGCCGCAAGCCACATGCTCACCAGCCGTGAGTCGCAGACGGCGCTCGCGCAAATACTCGCTCTACCCAAGCCTCCGCAGCAGCTCCTCACAGGCGCGGCTGCGGAGGCGGTACTTTTTCCACACGAGGTAGCTCTTGATCCGCATCGGCGGGTCGAGCGGCACGAAGGTGAGGTCGGCGCTCTCCAGCTGCAGCAGGTGGTCGATGCCCATGGCGCAGGCCGCGCCCGAGCGCACGAGGTGCGAAGCGTTGCCCAAGAGGTCGAAGTGGCCAACGACGTTGAGCTTCTCGGGCTCGATGCTCCCACCCGACCATCCCACGAGGTCAACGGACTTGTTTGAGGTGCGCGAGCTCAAGAGGAGCGGCATGCGGGCGATATCGGCCGGCGTAAGGCCGGCCTTGCTCCCCCACTCCCCCGCCGCGGCCACGGCCACGCCCACGTTGTCGGCGCCCGGCATCTCCAGCCACTCGTACTTCTCGAGGTTTACCGGCTCAATGAGCAGGGCAAAGTCCAAGAGACCACGCTCCAGGCGCTCCTCCACCGAGTCAGCGTTACCGGTGTAGAGCTCAATCGTCACGCCGGGGTTCTCGCGATGCAGCTCGGCAAAGGCGTCGAGCACGCGGCGCATGGCCTGGGTCTCGCCCGCGCCGATGCGGATGTTGCCCGTGAGCTCGTGCTCGTCGTCGGCGAGCTCGGCCTCGGTCTGCTCCACGAGGGAGAGGATCTCCTCCGCGCGCTGGCGCAAGCGCATGCCCTCGCCCGTGAGCACGCAGGCGCGGTTGGTGCGGTCGAAGAGCGTGACGCCCAGCTCGCGC
>CAVIES010000006.1:24904-32011 GCA_963641675.1 Anaerovoracaceae bacterium | reverse complement strand
CACGTATGCGGAGCGCCTGCGCGAGGCCTTCCCGTTCCTGCAGAAGGAGCGCCTGGGGCTTCTGGCCAAGGGATTCCTCCTCGGCGCCCAGTTCGAGGCTGCCTTTGAGAACGACGGCGAGCTCTACCTCGCCCTTGCCCGCCACGCCAACGAGATGGCGACCGTCCTTCGCGACGGCCTGGTCTCCGCCGGCTACGAGCTTTACGGCAACTCCACCAGCAACCAGGTCTTCGTCGTGGCCACGCCCGAGCAGACCGCCGCGCTTGAGGAGGCCGTGGGCTGCGAGACCTTCTATGTGCTGGAGGATGGCAACAAGGTGATCCGCTTCGTCTGCTCCTGGGCCACCGAGGAGCGCCACGTGGCCGAGGTCCTCGAGCTCGCCGGCAGCCTGGCCTAGCCAAGGCGAAATTGGCAAATTTAGCTCGATTGCGTGCGATGGACCACTTTGGTCAGCGCGCGGTGGCAAAAAATCGATGATTGCGTGCGATGGGGCGCGCAAAGACGGAAGACAAGAGGGGCCATTTCAAGCGAAATGGCCCCTCTTTGCTGACCGGAGCGGCAAAAGACGCGATTTTCGCGCCCGCCCCGCTCGCTCAAAAAAATCTATCGCACGCAATTCGCTGTTTTTTGCCATCGTGCGGCCGCAAAACCATTTTGGCCCCGACTTTGGCTACTTTCGGCCAGATGGCAGGAGCGAAAAGAGCTTGTCACCGAGCTCAGAGAAGACGATTCCCACGAAGATGAGAGCAAAGCCAATGAGGAGCTTGGGCGTGAGGCTCTCGTAGCCAAAGGCCACCGAGAAGGCCACGCCGCTCGGGCTCTCGAGCGAAGAGAGGAGCGACCCCGCGGCAGGGTCCACCTTGGTGAGGCCGTAGTTGAGAAGCGCAAGGCAGCCAAACGAGCAGACGACAGCCAGAAAGGCAAGCGAGGCCACGTTGGCTGGGGTGAAGAGCTCGGCCGTAGGCGGGGTCTCCACCAGAAGCGTGCCCGTGCCGACAATGGCCGTGATGGTGAGGAACTGCCAGAACGTGAGCGCCCAGACGTCCTTGCCCTGGCCCTCCTTGGAGACGATCACCATCTCCATGGCATAGAGCACGGCGCACACGAGCGTGAGCGCGTCGCCGAGGTTGAGGGGAAGGCCGTTGTCGAGCACCACGAGCCCCGCGCCCACGAGCGTCACGAGCGCGGCAGCGATGCTCTCGCGCTTGGGGCGGCCGTGGCCCATGGCCCAGCCGCAAAACGGCACAAGCACGCAATAAACGCCAGTTAAGAAGGCATTTTTGCCAGGCGTGGTATAGACGATGCCATAGGTCTGGAACACGTAGGCAAAGCCATAGAAGATGCCAAGCACCACGCCGGTCTTGATGATGCCGGCGTTGAGGTTGGCGAGGATGCGCTTGCGGAAGGCGACGAGCATGAGGGCGCTCGACACGCTAAAGCGCACGAAGAGAAGCCAGAACACGGGGAACTGCGACGTGGCGTCCTTCATGACGAAGAACGAGAAGCCCCACGCAAGCGCGCAGGCAACTATCAGCAGCTTGTTGAACCACTCCGCGTCGACGAGGCGCGTGCGTGCGGGAGTTGAGGCAGCCATGGGCTACACCAGGTCGAAGGCGTCGTAGCTCGCAAGCTCCTCCGCCGCGGCGCTGATGTCCTGCACCACGCTGGAGCCGGTGAAGCCGAGCACATAGGCGCCGGCCGCGACGCCGGCGGCGATGCCGGTGGGAGAATCCTCCACCACGACGGAGCACGCGGGCGATGTGCCGAGGTATTCCATGGCGCTGAGATAGGGCTCGGGGTTGGGCTTTCGCCTCTCAACCATGTCGCCCGTAACGATGACGTCGAAGAGGGCCGTGAGGCCAAAGCGGTTGAGAAGGACCAGCACGTGCGAGGCAAGTGAGGTGGAGACGAGGCCCGTCTTCACTCCGGCCGCGCGCAGGCGGCAGAGCAGCTCGCGAACGCCCTCGATGAGCTCGAGCTCGGGCTCGAGGTAGACGGTGCGCAGGAGCTTGCCCTCGTCGCGGAGCTCGGCGATCTTTGCCTTAAGCTCGACGTTGGTGACCGCCTTGCCATACTTGGCCGCAATCTTGGGCACGAGTTCCACGCCGTCGCTGCCGCAAAGGGTCATGCAGTCATCGTGGGTGGCGGGCACGCCGAGCGCCTCGAAGGCATGGACGTTTCGCCATGCGGCGACGGGCTCGGAATCCACCAGGACGCCGTCGCAGTCGAACAGGACGCAATCAACCTTCTCGGGACGCTGCATGTCTTTCCCTCCACGTGTTCCAACGGCTGAAAATTCTAGCAAACGGCCCGGCACGCGCCGTGGCCAAGCGCGTAGGGAGGGACCAAGCTTTATCAAATTGCAAAAGAGTTGGCGGGGCGTGGGCAGCACCTGGGAGGCACCCGTTCGGAGTCACAGACTCCGGCGCGGGCGGCACCAGGGCGGCTCCCGTTCGCCACAGCAAGCTTCGGTGTGGTCCTCAAACGAATACGCCCTCCTCGCAAACAACGGCCCCGGGGCATAGGGCCGCCGCAGAATGCCGCGCGGAATTTTGAAAATGGCTTGCACGGATACGCGAGGTTCCGGTATAGTAACTATCCGCTACCGGGCACGCCCGGTACCACATGGAGTTGCCAACTTAGCTCAGTTGGTAGAGCACCGCTCTCGTAAAGCGGGGGTCACCAGTTCAAGTCTGGTAGTTGGCTCCAGTGAATTCGCAAGCCCGGAGGTTCGCCTCCGGGCTTTTTCTTTGCCGAGGCAGGGAGCGCTTGGCGATAGCGCCGCGGGAGACGCAGGGCAATAGCGCTGCGGAGCTGCATGGACATGGCATCGCAGAGGCGCAGGGCAATGCGCCGCGGGGCAGACACGCCGAAGACTGGCCGCCCCCGCCAGCCGAAACATGCGAAAACGCCAGCGCAACCATGGCTCCAAAGAGGCTTAAACCCCTCTCTCGCCGCTGGCAAATGAGCACACCGCGGACGCGGCTGCGGCGCATACAATTGCGTGTAGTTGCGTACGCACTCACCCAAGGAGCCCCCATGTCAGACACCCTGCGCCTCGCCACCATCGGCACCAGCATCATCAGCGATGACCTCATCAGCGCCGCCAAGCAGGTGGAGGGCATCACCTACGTGGGCACCTACTCGCGCAACCCCCTCTCGGCGGCCGAGTTCACCGAGAAGCATGGCGGCACGCACCCCTTCTCCTCGCTCGAGCAGCTCACCAGCTGCCCGGACGTCGACGCCGTCTACATCGCCTCGCCCAACGCCTGCCACTACAAGCAGGCGCTCGCCTGCATCCAGGCGAACAAGCACGTGCTGATCGAGAAGCCGGCCTGCATCAACCGCTTTGAGGCGCAGAGCCTCTACGCCGCGGCCGAGCTCCACCACGTCATCGCCATGGAGGCCATGCGCCCCGTGCACGACCCGGCGTGGGCCCAGGTCTTCGCCGCGTTGCCCGAGATTGGGACGCTCCGCCGCGCAACCTTCCGCTTTGGTAAGTACTCCTCGCGCTATGACGACGTGAAGGCGGGCAGGCACACCAACATCTTCGACGCCAAGATGGGCTCCGGCGCCCTCATGGACATCGGCTGTTACTGCGTGGAGCCGATGGTGGCCCTCTTTGGCCGCCCGAGCCACGTCATGAGCGCGAGCACCCTCATCTCTGACAAGAAGACCGAGTGCACCAACGGTGCCATCGACGGCGCGGGCTCGCTCATCTGCACCTACGGCGAGGAGACGAATGCCCCGGGCCTCGTGGTGGAGATTGCCTACTCCAAGATCTCCACCGACATGCTGCCCTCGCAGATCGAGGGCGACGCCGGCACCATCTCCATCGACGCGATGTCGACCCCGCAGCACGCGAGCGTGATGGTGCGCGGCAAGGCTGTCCGCGGCGCCGCGACCACCAAGGCCAACAGCGTGGGCAACGCCACCCGCGAGCTGCCCATCGCCCCTTGCGCCAACAACATGGTCTACGAGCTGGAAGACTTCCTCGCGCTCACCCGCTGGGAGAGCCTCGACACCCTCTGGGGCACCGGCATCACCACCCGCGGCGCGCTTCAGAGCTTTGACTACGTGACCTTCAACTCGCTCTCTGTCATGGACGAGATCCGCCGCCAGGCGGGCATCGTCTTCCCGAGCGACTACGCCATGGACTAGGCGCGGGCGAGGGGCGCCGAGACAGCCAGCCGTCCAGCGTCCGAGCAAGGCCAACCCCAAAGGTCCACCCAAACGCAAAGCGCCCGGCAACGCACACAACGTTGCCGGGCGCTCGCTTATGAGAGAAATGAACGCGGCTGGCACCAACCAGCGCGCAAGCCCCCTACCCCAGAAGAGCCATGACCTCGCGCTTTGCGGCGAGGAACTCGTCAGTGAGGTCAAAGCCCTCTGCGCCGGGCGCATGGTCCACGCAGACCTCGCCCGCCACGGTGGAGGGCACGCCCGCCTTTGGGTCGCCCGTCAGCACGTAGACGCGGCTCGCCATGATCACGGCCTCGTCCACGTCGTGGGTGATGACGACGCTCGCAAGGCCGAGGTCGGCGGCCGTCTCCACGTACCAGCGGCGGATGTCGGCGCGGGTGAGGGCGTCGAGCGCGGAGAAGGGCTCGTCGAGAAGGGCGACGTCGTTTCCCATGAGGTAGGTGCGCAAAAACGCCGCCCTCTGGCGCATGCCGCCGGAAAGCTCGCTCGGCCACTTGTCCTCGCAGCCGCTAAGGCCAAAGCGCTCGAAGAGCGGCTGGGCCTTCTCGCGCGCGGCAGCCTTTGGCTCGCCCGCGATCACGAGGGGCAGGCAGACGTTGTCGATGATGGTGCGGCTCGGCAGCAGCAGGTCCTTTTGCAGCATGTAGGAGACGCGCCCCGGCGTATCCGTGATGTCCTCGCCATGAAGCAGGACCGAGCCCTCGCGTGGACGGGTGAGGCCGGAGAGCGCGTGCAGGATAGTCGTCTTGCCGCAGCCCGACTTGCCCACGATGCAGACGGTCTCGCCGGCGGCAACGGAAAGGCTAACGCCGCGGACGACGTCTGCCCCCTCGTCCCATGCACAGGTGAGGCCGCGGGCCTCGAGAGCCGGTGCGCCGGCGGTCGCGCCAGCCGCAGCCGATGTGCCAACGGCCACGCGTCCCTGCTCGCTCGCGTTCTCCATGTCGCTCTCCCCCATCAGGCCTTAGGCCAGGTAGCTCGTGTCGTAGCCGGCGTTCACGTCAATCTGGTTCTCGAGCAGCGAGTTGTCGTTCAGCCACTGGTAGTAGGCGCTCCAGCGATCGGCGTCGATGACGCCCCAGCTCTCGGCGTCTGAGGTGTACTCGCCGGCGAGGAACTGGGCGCTGGCGGTCACGAGGTCGCTGCTGAGCTCGGGGACCTCCTCGCAGAGGATCTGGGCAGACTCCTCGGGGTTGGTGACGGCGTACTCGTAGCCCTTCTTCACGGCGCGCAGGAAGGCCTTGGCCGTCTCGGGGTTGGCCTCGGCCCACTCGATGTTGGCGGCGATGACCGGCGTGTAGAAGTCGAAGACCGGGTCCATGTCCTTGAAGCTGAAGTAGTTCACGGCATAGTCCTGGATGTTGGCGTTCTGCACCGCCCAGCCCTCGTAGACCCACACGCAGTCGTACATGTTGGTCTTAAGGCCGGCGACGTCGTCGTCGGTGGTGTAGGGAACCATGGTGAGCTTGGAGTAGTCGCCGCCGTCGGACTCCATGATCTGCTTGATGGTGGCCTGCTCCACGTCGAGGTCCCAGGTGGTGTAGACGTGGCCCTCCATCTCCTTGGCGCGGGTGATGTTGTCCTCGGCACGGCTCATGATGCCGCTCGTGTTGTGCTGGATGACGGCGGCCACAGCGGTGAGGCCGGTGTTGCCGGCGTCGTAGGCGCTGGCGATGTAGTCCTGGTAGCTGATGCCGAACTGCGCCTGGCCGGTGCCGATGGCGCCCTCGGCCGTGCCGTCGGCGGGCTGGACGATCTCTACGTCGAGGCCCTCCTCGTCAAAGTAGCCGAGGCTCTTGGCCACGTAGACGCCCGTGTGGTTGGTGTTGGGCGTGTAGTCGAGACAGAAGGTGAGGCTGGTCTTCTCGCCGGAGGTGGCAGCGGCCTCGGTGGAGGCGCCATCGGAGTTGGAGCTGCCGCAGCCGGCAAGCACCAGCGTGGCGGCGGCGGTGAGCGAGCCGCTCACAAAGCCGCGGCGGGAGAGGTTCTGAAGGCTGAAGTTGGCGTTCTTCATTAGTCGTCGTTCCTTTCGGCCCGTTTCCAGGGCATGCAGAGGCGCTCCAGAGCGTCGACCCCCTTCATGAGGGCGAGCGAGAGCGCGGAGGTGATGATGATGACCGCGAACATGCGGTCGTACTCGAAGTTCTTGCGAACGCGCGTCATGTAGACGCCCAGGCCGGTGAAGCCGCCCAGCCACTCGGAGATGACCGCGCCCACGATGGCGTAGGTGGCGCTGATACGCAGGCCGCTGAAGAACTGCTCGGCAGCGGCGGGCATCTTGGCATAGCGGAAGATCTGCCACTCGCTCGCGTTCATCGTGCGCAGGAGGTCGATCTCGTCGGGGTCGACGGAGCGGAATCCGCTCGCCAGCGCCACCGTGATCGGGAAGAACGTGGTGATGACCACGAGCAGCACCTTAGGCAGCAGGCCATAGCCAAACCACAGCACCAGAAGCGGTGCGATGGCCACGGTAGGGATGGTCTGGCTCACGGTGAGCAGCGGGTCGAAGGCGAGGTAGAACGTCTCGAACTTGTCCATGAGGACGGAGAAGACGAAGCCCACGGCAACGCCAATGGCAAGGCCGAGCGCGGCCTCCTCGAGCGTCACAAGCATGTGACCCATGAGCAGGGTGAAGTCTCCCGCGAGCGCGACGACGACCTCCACCGGGCTCGGCAGCATGAAGTTGGGGACGAGCCCCGCCATGCAGACGAGCTGCCAGATGAGGAGAAGGCCCGCGACGGCGCAGAGCGGCGCCGCGACGCGTTTGCTCACCGCGCGCTTGCCCGCGCGCTTTTCCGGCTTGGGGATGCCCATCCTAGGCGGCCGCCACGTCGCTCTTGGCGAACTCGGGGTCGCCCGGGTGGTACTTGCCGATCTTGTGGTCGGTGGTCATGACGTCGCCCT
>CAVIES010000006.1:0-24530 GCA_963641675.1 Anaerovoracaceae bacterium | reverse complement strand
ACGGTCAGGGCCGCGATGGGCCCAATCTCAGCCGGCGTGCGCCAGCCCCCGTTTGTTACGTTGTTAAGTATAAACCACTCCGTACCACCGTGGCCGAAAAAACACCATCCCCCACGAGGTAATCGAGCGCGAGACGACGCTGGGCGCGAGCGTTGAAGCAGCAGGCCCGGCGGGATAAAGTCGTAGGCATCCAACACCCGCAAGAAGGAGCACGCACCCATATGAAACTCTTTGCCTATTCGCTTCGTGAGTATGACGAGCTGCCGTTTCTCGATGCACTGAGCCACGAGCTCGGCTTTGAGTACGGCTGGAGCTCCGAGTACCCCACAGACGAGAACGTGAGCCTCTGCGAGGGCTACGACGCGCTCTCCATCATTACCAACCCCATGCGCGCGGAGCGCCTGGCCACCTATGCCAAGATGGGCATCAAGAGCATCGCCACGCGCTCCATCGGCTACGAGCACATCGACCTCGCGGCCGCCAAGGCCGAGGGCATCCGCGTCGCGCACGCCGCCTACCCGCCCGCCGCGGTTGCCGACTACACCGTGATGCTTGCCCTCATGGCGCTTCGCAAGGCCAAGTTCATCGACATCGCCGCCCGCTACCAGGACTTTGGCCTGGAGGGCAAGATCGGCCGCTCGCTCGATTCCTGCACGGTGGGCGTCATCGGCACGGGTGCCATCGGCGAGGCCGTGTGCCGCCGCCTCGCGGGCTTTGGCTGCAAGATCCTCGCGAGCGACCCCTATGAGAAGGAGGGGCTGCGCGGCATCGTCACCTACGTCGCAACCGACGAGCTCATAGAGCAGGCAGACGTCATCTGCCTCCACGCGCCGGGCCTGGCCGAGAACAGGCACATGATCGGCGCCGACGAGTTCGCCCGCATGAAGCAGGGCGTCATCCTGGTGAACACCGCCCGCGGCGTGCTGGTTGACACCCACGCCCTCATCGACGCGCTCGAGAGCGGTAAGGTGGGAGGTGCCGCCCTCGACACCATCGAGAACGAGGCAAACCTCTACTACCTCGACAAGTCGCGCGACGTGCTGCCCAACCGCGACCGCGCCATCCTCATGAGCTACCCCAACGTCATCGTGACCCCGCACACGGCCTTCTACACCGAGCAGTCGGTTGAGAACATGGTCCGCAGCAGCGTGAGCGCCCAGCTCGCGTTCTCCCGCGGGGAGGACTCGCCCTACGAGGTGAAGTAGCCGGCGCGACGCAGGGGTCTCGCCGGCCCACGCCTCGCCGGGAAATGGCCAGGCTCAGCGCCGCATCCCACGCGCCAAGCAAAATCGCCCGCCCCTCGCAGCGGAGGGGCGGGCGATTCTCGTATAGCCATTCAATGTCGGAGGCGCGCCTAGCCCTCCCTTGCGGCCACCAGCCTCGCGACGGTCTGCACAAGCAGCTCCGTGTCGAGCGGCTTAGAGACGTGCTCGTTCATGCCGGCCTCGCGGGCGGCGATCTTGTCCTCGGCGAAGGCGTTGGCCGTCATGGCGATGATGGGCACGCTCTTCGCGTCCGCGCGATGGAGCCCGCGGATGGTGCGCGTGGCCGCATAGCCGTCCATCACCGGCATCATCACGTCCATGAGAATGGCGTCGAAGTGCCCCGACTCGGAGCACTCGAAGGCCTCCACGGCCTCGGCGCCGTTCATGGCCTGGGCCACGTTGGCGCCCGCCTCGCAGAGCACGAAGTTCGCGATCTCCATGTTGAGGTCGTTGTCCTCCACGAGCAGCACGCTCATGCCCGCAATGGAGGCCTCGGCGGCATCGTCTGCCGCCTCCGTGCCCGCGGGGGCCTCGGTCAGCTCGAGGGGCACGTGGATGTCAAAGGTCGTGCCCTCGCCCTTCACGCTCTCAAAATCGATGGTGCCGCCCATCTTCTCCACGATGCTCTTGGTGATGGACATGCCAAGGCCCGTTCCCGGATACTTGGAGCGCGAGCCGGCGTTTTCCTGCGCGAACGGCTCAAAGAGGTGCTTCTTGAACTCCTCGCCCATGCCGATACCGGTGTCTTGGAACTTGAGTTGGATGCTCGCCACGCCACCCTCGCACGAGACCTCGCGGCAGGTGATGAAGACCTTGCCATGCTCCTTGTTGTACTTGATGGCGTTGGAGAGGATGTTCATCATCAGGCGCTTCAGGTGCGTCGGGCTGCCGAGAAGCCACGGGTGCGGCGTCTCGCAGCACTCCTCCACGATTTCGACGCCGCGCTCCTCCGCTTGCTTGCAAATGGAGTTGTAGACCTCCCTCGAGACCTCGCGGATGTCGAACGGCACGTGCTCGAGCACGATCTCGCCGCTCTCGAGCTTGCTCATGTCGAGCACCTCGTTGATGAGCTCGAGCAGGATCTTGGAAGACTCACGAATCTTCTCGCGGCAGTCGGTCTGGCGCTCGAGGTCGTCCGGGAACCTGTCGGCGATGTCGAGCATGCCGACGATGCCGTTCAAGGGCGTGCGGATGTCATGGCTCATGCGCAGCAAAAACTCGGTCTTGGCTTCGTTCGCGCGGTTGGCCTCGTCCTTGGCGGCGATGAGCTGGCGCTGGAAGGCCTCCTCCTTCTCGCGCTGCCTGCGCTCCTCGGCTAGGTGCTCCTCGATGATGGAGTCGACCACCTGGAAGCCCAGAAGGACGTTGCCTACCTCGTCGACCTTGCTCACGCTGAACTGGTAGTTGCATATGTGGTTGAGGTCGTAGCTGCGGTAGGAGCCGACATACTCCTCCTGGGTCTTGAGCGCTTCGCGCACCGTCTCGGTGGAGAGGGCCTTGCGCACGCGCTCGCGGTCCTCCGGCACCACGCGCTGGTCGATCCACTGGCTGAGCACGGCCTCATAGGGGAAGGTCTTTCCCACCATGCGCGTGACGACCTCGGCGTCGTAGTCCTCGCCGAGCTTCAGGATCCTCGCCGTTCCCTCGACCACGTTCGCCACGTAGACGTTTCTGAAGCTGCGCGTGAGGTTGTTGAGAAGGGCCACCTGCTCCTCGAGCTTCTTCTTGTAGTCAGCCTCCTTCTCGCGCTCGGTGCGCTCGCGGGCCACCGCCTCCTCGATGATGGCATCGATGTTCTGGAAGCCGCAGACGCAGTAGTCGCCCGAAAGCATCTTGTAGTAGTCGTACTGGTAGTTGTGGACCTCGCCATCCACCAGCACGCGGTAGCTGCCAACGTATTCCTGCTGGCTGGCAAAGACCTCGCGCAGGCGCTCCACGCAGAGGGCGGCCGCAAGTGTCTCCCTGTCGTCGGGGTGCACGCGGTCGTTGATGTAGTTGGAGAGCACCACCGGATAGGGGAAGTACTGGTGGTCGTTCCTGTCGAGGCCCTGGGTGATATATCCGTCGAGCTTCAGGATCTTAGCCTTGCCCTTCGCGAGGTCGATCCAGAAGACGTTCTGGAACTTGCGGGCGAGCACGTCGAGCACCGAGTCGTAGATGTCGTCTTCGGTGACCTCCACGGCAAAGATCACGTGGCTGGGGTTGCCCTCGGCGTCCTCGCTCTCCTTCAGGAAGTGGAGCTCACACTTGCCGGCCACCTTGCCGGTAAAGCTCGTGGTGAGGTGGGATGAGGTCTTCATGCGAGCAGGCAGCGTGGAGGGGTCGAGGAACTCCATCGCGTTCTCGTAGCTGTCCTCAGTGGCAAGCCCGCGCACGACGCGCCCAAGGTTCTCGGTAAAGCAGACCGACTCCGGGTCCTCGAACTGGCGGATGGCGTCAGTGTTCTTGATGGCGTAGTAGGTGTCGTTCCTGACGTCCACGCGAAACATCGCGAGGTAGATCTGGGCAATGGCGGCGTAGGCGCTGTTCATGCCCTTGAGCTTCTCGCTTGCGGGCATGTGGCTCGTGGCTTGTGCGTCGGTCTCTTCGCGCTCGGTCATGGATGCACCCGTCTTTTGTGCGGGAGCGCGCGGCTCCCCTGGCAATGCGGCCGCGGCGGGGGCCGCGGCGTGGTCAAATCTCGAGTTATTGTAAACCAGGGCATCTCCGGCAGGCGCTCGCAACGGCGAGCCGGCGCGAGGATTCGGACGGCGGCGCGGCGCTCCCCCTCCCTGCCCTTCCAAGAGGTATCAAAACGTAGCAGCCAGGGCGCACTTCCTGCGAAAAAACGTGTCCAATCCGCTGACACCACAACGCCCGGCGCTCCCCTGCCGCATACTCAAGCAAGCATGCAACCACGTTGATTGGAGCCACATGGCAGATACCAAGCAGTTCCCCGAGGGCTTCCTCTGGGGCGGCGCCACCGCCGCCAACCAGTGCGAGGGCGCCTATGACGCAGACGGCCGCGGCCTTGCCAACGTCGACGTGACGCCCCATGGGCCTGAGCGCTTCGCCGTCGTCTCCGGCCAGCGCAAGATGCTCTCCTTCGAGGACGGCTACTACTATCCCGCCCAGACCGGCATCGACTTCTACCACCACTACAAGGAGGACATCGCCCTCTTCGCCGAGATGGGCTTCAAGACCTTCCGTATGTCCATCGCCTGGACGCGCATCTTCCCCAACGGCGACGAGGTTGAGCCCAACGAGGCCGGCCTTGCCTTCTACGAGGACGTCTTCCGCACCTGCAAGAGCTACGGCATCGAGCCGCTCGTGACCATCACGCACTTCGACTGCCCCATCCACCTCATCGAGGAGTACGGCGGCTGGCGCAACCGCAAGCTCATCGAGTTCTACAAGCGCCTCGCCACCACGCTCTTCACCCGCTACAAGGGCCTCGTTAAGTACTGGCTCACCTTCAACGAGATCAACATGATCTTGCACCTGCCGTTCATGGGCGCCGGCATCGTGTTCGAGGAGGGCGAGGACCAGACGGCCGCCAAGTACAAGGCCGCCCACAACGAGCTCGTGGCAAGCGCCTGGGCCACCAAGATCGCCCACGAGATCGACCCGAACATCAAGGTTGGCTGCATGATGGCCGCCGGCACCTACTACCCCTACAGCTGCCGCCCGGAGGACGTGCGCGCCGCCCAGGTCGACACCCAGAAGGAGCTCTGCTTCATCGACGTCCAGGCCCGCGGCCACTACCCCAACTCCGCGCTCAAGGACTTCGAGCGCAGGGGCATCGACCTTGGCATGACGGCCGAGGACGAGAAGCTCCTGGCCGAGAACACCGTCGACTTCATCAGCTTCTCCTACTACAACACCCGCTGCTCGGCCGCGCCCGACACCGAGTGCGAGCGCATGGAGGGCAACGCCTTCGCCGGCCCCAAGAACCCCTACCTTGGCGTTACCGAATGGGGCTGGGCGCTGGACCCGCTGGGCTTCCGCATCACGCTCAACGACATGTACGACCGCTACCAGAAGCCGCTCTTTGTGGTGGAGAACGGCCTTGGCGCGCATGACGTGGTCGAGGAGGACGGCTCCATCAACGACGACTACCGCATCGACTACCTGCGCGCCCACATCACAGCCATGCGCGACGCCGTGGTTGAGGACGGCGTGGACCTCATGGGCTACACCACCTGGGGTCCGATTGACCTCGTTTCCGCCGGCACCGGCGAGATGAGCAAGCGCTACGGCTTCATCTACGTCGACCGCGACGACGCTGGCAACGGCACCCTCGCCCGCTCCAAGAAGAAGTCGTTCGACTGGTACAAGAAGGTCATCGCCAGCAACGGCGCCGACCTCGACTAAGCAGCATACGCATGCCCATCTCGGCGCCCGCCAGCACCTGCGGTTGGCGGGCGTCGTTATGTCTGAACGCTACTTTGGTGTCAGAAAGTTTCAGGGCGCACGCGGGCACGCCGGCAAGGAGCGAAAAGAAGTTTCCGATTGGCTGGCACCTCTTTCCAAGGGGCCGGCGGCGGGGGCAAACTTTGCCGCAGAGCCAGAACGCGCACACGCGCGAAAGATAGGGCAAGACAAGGCACAAGAGCGAAAGGACAGAGCATGGCAGCAGTTTTCCCGAAGGGCTTCTTCTGGGGCGGTGCCACCGCCGCCAACCAGTTCGAGGGCGCTTGGAACGTCGACGGCCGCGGCCCCTCGGTCGACGACCACTTCATGGGCGGCTCCTATGAGAAGCCCCGCGAGATCACCCTCGCGATCGACCCCGACAAGCTCTACCCCAACCACGACGGCATCGACTTCTACCACCACTACGAGGAGGACATCGCGCTCTTCGCCGAGATGGGCTTCAACATGTTCCGCATGTCCATCTCCTGGAGCCGCATCTTCCCCAACGGCGACGATGCCGAACCCAACGAGGCCGGCCTTGCCTTCTATGACAAGGTCTTCGACTGCTGCCGCGCCCACGGCATCGAGCCGCTCGTGACCATGAGCCACTACGAGATGCCCTACCACCTCGTGGAGAAGTACAACGGCTGGGCCTCCCGCGAGCTCGTCGGCTTCTTTGAGAACTACGCCAAGACCATCCTCGACCGCTACCACGACAAGGTGACCTACTGGCTCACCTTCAACGAGATCAACTGCGGCACCATGGACATGGGCAACCTCTTCGAGACCTCCATGATCCAGGGCTACGAGGGTCCGGCCTCCGGCGTCCACACCTCCTGGCAGGACCGCTTCCAGGCCCTCCACCACCAGTTCGTGGCCTCGGGCCGCGCCATCCGCTACGCGCACGAGAACTACCCCGCGCTCAAGATGGGCAACATGGACTGCTTCATCCTGTCCTACGCCGCCACCTGCGACCCGGCCGACGTCCTGCTCAACCAGGAGCAGATGCGCACCATGAACTGGTACTGCTCCGACGTCCAGGCCCGCGGCTACTACCCCTCCTACGCCAAGCGCTTCTGGCGCGAGCACGACATCGAGCTCCAGATTCAAGACGGCGACCTCGACGACATCCGCGCCGGCAAGATCGACTTCTACACCTTCAGCTACTACATGAGCAACACCGTGGGCACCCACGGCGTCGAGCAGGCCGCCGGCAACATGACCTTCGGCGGCAAGAACCCCTACCTCAAGTCCACCGACTGGGGCTGGCAGATCGACCCGCAGGGCCTGCGCTACTCGCTGAACGAGATCTATGACCGCTACCAGCTGCCCCTCATGGTGGTCGAGAACGGCATGGGCGCCTACGACGAGGTGGAGGAGGACGGCTCCATCCACGACCCGTACCGCATCGCCTATCTCCAGGACCACATCAAGGCCATGGGCGAGGCCATCGACGACGGCGTCGACCTCATCGCCTACACCTGGTGGGGACCGATTGACCTCGTCTCGGCCGGCACCGGCGAGATGCGCAAGCGCTACGGCTTCATCCACGTCGACAAGTACGACGACGGCACTGGCACCTACGAGCGCCGCCGCAAGGACTCCTTCTTTGCCTACCAGAAGATCATCAAGTCCAACGGTACCGAGGGACTGGAGTAGCCATGAGCCACAAGATCCTCTTCCTCGATGTTGACGGCACCATCACCGACTACGAGAACAACATCCCCGAGTCGGCCAAGACGGCCATCCGCGAGGCCCGCGCCAACGGGCACCGCGCCTACCTCTGCACCGGCCGCAGCAAGGCCGAGGTTCCGCCCGAGCTCTCCGAGATCGGCTTTGACGGCATGATCGGCGGCAACGGCTCCTACGTGGAGGACGCGGGCGAGGTGGTGATGCACCAACTCATCACGCTCGAGCAGTGCAAGCACATTGTCGATTGGCTGCACGGCCGCGGCCTCGAGTTCTACCTCGAGAGCAACAACGGCCTCTTTGCCAGCGAGAACTTCCGTGAGGCAGCGCGCCCGGTCCTTCGCATCTACGCCGGCCGCAAGGGTGTGGAGAACGCCGAGACGCTGGAGACCGACGACGTCATGCACGGCATGGTCTACGGCGGCGAGCTCTACCGCGACGACCTCAACAAGGTGAGCTTCATCCTGAGCTCCTACCAGGACCACCTAGATTCGATTCAGGAGTTCCCCGACCTCGAGTGCCACACCTGGGGAGGCGCCGGCGAGACCGCGCTCTTCGGCGACATGGGCGTGAAGGGCATCACCAAGGCCCACGCCGTGGACGTGCTGGTGGAGCACCTGGGCGCGAGCATCGCCGACACCATCGCCTTCGGCGACGCGCAGATCGACATCCCGATGTTTAAGTGCTGCGGCACCTCGGTCTGCATGGGTTCGGGTGGCGAGGAGGCCAAGGCGGCGGCCGACTACGTCACCACCGACGTGGACAAGGACGGCATCGCCAACGCCTTCAGGCACCTCGGCCTCATCGACTAGCCCCGAAGCAAGGCGAAACGAGCGGCCACCGGCAACCTCAAGCCGGTGGCCGTTTTTGTTAACGAGCCAACTACCGCTCACCCGGATTTCCCTACCGCTCGCCCGTGCCTTAATATTCAAAGGCAGACGCCCCAAGGCTCTTCAGGCATACTTACGCCGTTGCGAGGTTGTTACTCTCCGGGAGGCATCACTTGCGCAGGGAACGTCATTGATAGGCATTCGTATCTGCGCGTGATGACACGGGGAGTTTTTTCATGCTCATCCTCAAGAAGATCAACAACAACGTCGCGCTCGCGTGCTCAGACGCGGGCGAAGAGGTTGTCATCTTCGGCAAGGGCGTCGGCTTCCCCGAGTGCCCCTACGAACTAACGGACACCTCCGCCATCGAGAAGACCTTCGTCTCCGACGGCGGCAACTCCTCCGACGCCCTCTCCACCGTCTCGGACGAGGTGCTGCGTGCCTCCTCCGACATCACCGACCTCGCGAAGGCCAACCTCGGCTGCCAGATCGCAGCAAAGCTCCCCTTCGTCATGGCCGACCACATCCAGTTTGCGGTGGACCGCACCCGTGACGGCATAGAGATCGAGAACCCGCTCGCCCACGAAGTTGCCAGCGTCTACCAGCGTGAGCATGCCCTCGGCGTCCAGGGCCTCGCTATCATCCAGGAGCACACGGGGGTTCTCCTGCCCGAGGTCGAGGCGGCCTCCCTCGCACTCCACATGGTCAACTCCGAGCTCGGCGGCGCCACGCCTCCGCGCAACATAGACGAGTTGATCAAGACCGCCTCGGTCCTCGAGGACGTCGTGGAGGTCGTCGAGCGCCAACTGGGCTTCGAGCTTGACCGCACGTGCTACGCCTACGTGCGCTTCATCGCCCACACGCGCTACCTCATCCGACGCCTCATGAAGGGCAACCCCATCGCCACGGCAAACCTCTCGCTCTTCCAGCAGGCCGCGCGCGACTTCCCCGACACCTACCGCATCGCGATGGCGATCAACCAGTACTTCGAGCGCTCCCACAACTGGTCGTGCACCGACGAGGAGATGCTCTACCTCATGATGCACCTGAACCAGCTCCAGCCCAGGGACGAGCGAGAGGCCGAGTAGCCCCGCTTTACCGCCCCACCCAGTTGTCTTAACCGCCGAAGCCCCAAGGGCCCGGACGCTTCGCGGTTGGCATAGATAGCAACAGCAAGGAAAGGAAGAAGAATGGCAGGTAAGTACGACGAGCTTGCTTCCCAGATCGTCGAGCTCATCGGCGGCAGGGACAACGTCAATTCCGTCGCCCACTGCATCACCCGCGTCCGCTTCAAGCTCAAGGACGAGTCCAAGGCGAACGACGAGGCGATCTCTAACCTCCCCAACGTCATCAAGGTCATGCACGCCAACGGCCAGTACCAGGTCGTCGTGGGCAACATCGTCGAGGAGGTCTACGACGCCGTGCTGAAGGCCGGCAAGTTCGCGGACGGCGGCTCGGTCGACGAGGACGAGGACGATGCCCCTAAGGGCGTCGCCGACGTCGTGATCGACCTCATCAGCGGCATCTTCCAGCCGATGCTCGGCACCTTCTGCGCCGCCGGCATCATGAAGGGCCTGCTGGCGCTCGCCACCTTCCTGTGGCCCGACTTCGCCAACAACGGCGCCTACACCACGCTCTACACCGTGGCTGACGGCATGTTCTACTTCCTGCCGGTGGTCCTTGGCTACACCGCCGCCAAGAAGTTCAAGATGAGCGAGTTCAACGGCATGGCCATCGCCTTCGCACTGGTCTACCCCACCATGGTGGCGCTCACCGACGGTGAGGTCCTTGGCTCCGTGACCCTGCCCGTCCTCGGCAGCTTCTCCTGGTACGCCGATTTCCTCGGCATCCCCATCATCATGCCGGCGGCCGGCTACACCAGCTCCGTCATCCCCATCCTGCTCATGGTCTGGTTCGGCTCCAAGCTCGAGCACTGGGTGAAGACTTGGATGCCCGCCTCCATGAAGATGTTCTTCGTGCCGCTGATCACCGTCACCGTGACCGTCGTTCTCGGCTACCTCGTCATCGGCCCCATCGCCACCATCATCTGCAACCTGCTCAGCGCCTTCTTCGAGGTCCTCTTCGGTCTGCCGGTCGTCGGCTCCATCGTGGGCTGCACCATCGTCGCCGCCTTCTGGATGTGCCTCGTTATCTTTGGCTTCCACTGGTCGCTCGTGCCGCTGGGCATCCTTAACCTCACCACCCTCGGCCACGACTACATCCTGGCCTGCATCATCGGCCACTCCTTCGCCCTGGGCGCCGTCCTCTTCGCCATGTACATCAAGAACAAGGACGAGAAGTTCCGCAGCATCGCCCTGCCGGCCATGATCTCGGCCTTCTTCTTCGGCGTCACCGAGCCCGCCATCTACGGCATCGCCCTGCCCGAGAAGAAGCCCTTCATCGTCGCATCCATCGGCTCGGCCGTGGGCGGCCTCATCATCGGCGCCACCAACGCCTGCCTCTATCTCTCCGGCGGCCTTGGTGTCTTCAACTGGCTCTCCTTCATCGACTCCACCGAGGGCGGCACCGGCATCACGAACATGATCATCGCCATCATCGCCTCCCTCGTGGCCGCGGTCGTTGCCTTCGTCATCGAGTTCGTGACCTACAAGGCTCCCGCCCAGGAGGCCTAAGGCAAGACGAGCGGCTTGCACCAGTTGCAGCCACTCGCTTCTTGGGCCGGCGGCGCACGCTCACGCGCCGCCGGCCCATTTTGTTGAACTAAGTTTTCGCCGAGCGGCATTTTGCTTCCACTCGGGTAAAAGGGACTTAGAATAAGGCAAGGCAAATACGGGGCCACAACGTGCCTCGGCTATCAAAGGAGAACCCAATGGGACTTTTCGACGCTTTTAAGAAGAAGGCCGCCCCGGCCGAGCCGGCCAAGCCCGCCGCCGTTGAGGCTGCCGAGGCCGAGAACACCCTCTGCGCCCCGGTCTCTGGCCGCGTCATCAAGATGACCGACGTGCCCGACCAGGTCTTTGGCTCCGAGATGATGGGCAAGGGCTGCGCCGTCTACCCCGACGGCGACGTCGTCTACTCCCCCGTCTCCGGCACCGTCTCCGTCGTGATGCCGCACGCCGTGGGCCTCGTCTCCGCCGATGGCGTTGAGGTCCTCTGCCACGTGGGCGTCGACACGGTGGAGATGAACGGCGACGGCTTCGAGAACTACATGAAGCAGGGCGACACCGTCAAGGCCGGCCAGCCCGTCATCAAGATCGACCGCGAGAAGATCGCCGCCGCCGGCCACCCCGACTGCGTCGTCCTCATCGTCTCCAACACGGCCGACTACGCCTCCGTCGACATGCTCGTCGAGCCCGAGGCCACCGTCGCCGCCGGCGCCGCCGTCGTGAAGGCCTCCAAGTAGGCTTTTTGCCCGGCACATACGCAAGCGCCAAGGGGCGTCGCTCGCAAGGGCGGCGCCCCTTTTCCGTGCCGCGAGGACACGTGGTGCCCCGTCGTGACGCAGTCATTAATAAATGCAATTGATAATAGCGTTTAGCAATTAGAGCTTCTATTGTCTCGACCCTAGAATTTTAGTTGTAACCGCAGGTTGGCATGCCCGTTTTGGCGGATCGTCGACCTACAGCAACGGCCCAAATTAGGGAAAGGAAGAAGCATGGCTAAGTACGACGAGCTCGCGCAGCAAATCGTCGAGCTTGTGGGCGGCAAGGAGAACGTCATCTCCATCACCCACTGCATCACGCGTCTGCGCTTTAAGCTCAAGGACGAGTCCAAGGCCGACGACGAGAAGATCTCCCAGCTTCCGCACGTCATCAAGGTCATGAGCACCAACGGCCAGTACCACGTGGTCGTGGGCAACATCGTCGAGGACGTCTACGACGCCGTCATCAAGGCCGGCGGCTTTGCCGACGGCGGCGCGGTCGCGGCTGACGACGAGCCCGCAGAGAACAAGGGTGCCGCGAGCGTCATCATCGACCTCATCAGCGGCATCTTCTCGCCCATGCTCGGCACCTTCTCCGCCGCGGGCATCATGAAGGGCCTGCTGGCGCTTGCCGTCTTCCTCTGGCCCTCCTTCGAGACCAACGGCGCCTACACCATGCTCTACACGGTGGCCGACGGCATGTTCTACTTCCTGCCGGTGATCCTTGCCTACACTGCCTCCAAGAAGTTCAAGATGAGCGAGTTCAACGCCATCGCCATCGCGCTCGCGCTCGTCTACCCCACCATGACCGCCCTTACCTCCGGCGAGGTTGTGGGCTCTGTTGACCTCGGCTTCCTCGGCACCTTCTCCTGGTACGCCGACTTCCTCGGCATCCCCATCATCATGCCGGCCTCCGGCTACACCAGCTCGGTCATCCCCATCCTGCTGATGGTTTGGTTCGCCTCCAAGCTCGAGCACTGGGTGAAGAGCTGGATGCCCTCCGCCATGAAGATGTTCTTCGTGCCGCTGATCACCGTGACGGCCTCGGTCGTCCTTGGCTACCTCGTCATCGGTCCTGTCGCCACCGTCATCACCAACATCCTCGGCTCCATCTTCAGCGTCCTCTTCGGCCTGCCGGTCATCGGCTCGGTCCTCGGCTGCACGCTCGTCGGCGCCTTCTGGATGTGCCTTGTCATCTTCGGCTTCCACTGGTCGCTCATCCCGCTGGCGATCGTTAACCTGATGAACCTCGGCTACGACTACATCCTCGCCGCCACCATCGGACACTCCTTCGCCCTTGGCGCCGTCGTGTTCGCCATGTACCTCAAGAACAAGGACGAGAGGTTCCGCGGCATCGCGCTGCCGGCCATCATCTCCGCCTTCTTCTTCGGCGTGACCGAGCCCGCCATCTACGGCGTGGCCCTGCCCGACAAGAAGGCCTTCGTCGTGGCCTCCTTCGGCTCCGCCATCTCCGGCCTCATCATCGGCCTCACCGGTGCCCAGGTCTTCATGTCCGGCGGCCTCGGCGTCTTCAACTGGCTCTGCTTCATCGACCCGGCCGAGGGCGGCAACGGCATCTCCTTCATGGTGCTCGCCATCGTCGCCTCGCTCGTGGCCGCGCTCGTCGCCTTCGCCATCGAGTTCGCCACCTACAAGGCTCCCGCCCAGCAGGAGGCCTAAGGCCCGCGCGCTCGCGCACAAAGGCAATTACAAGGGGCGTCACCCGCTTTGGGTGGCGTCCCTTTTCGCGTGCATTGGATGTGCAGGGCGTAGCCTCGTGAGATGAGCGAGGCGCCGTTAGCGACAAGCCAGCGAGATACGCCGCCCCTACTCCTCCAGCCCGGGCTTTCTCGTGTAGGGCAGGGACTCCTTGATGAAGGCCATGCTGTGCTCGTAGTCGCCGGCGATGACGCAGCCATAGAGGGTGTCGAGCACGTACTGTACCGAGATGTGCGAGGCAAACTGCGTTATGCGGTGCACCGTGCTCTCGGAGTCACCCACGAGCAGGTAGGCAGCAAGGCCCGGGTTGCGGTCGCGCGCCATCTGGGCGCCAATGAGGACCATGGGCACCCCTCGCTCGGCAAGCACGGGCAGCACCCTGTCAAAGAGCTGGCTCACGCCGGAATACGAGATGAGCAGCGCCACGTGCGTCTCGTCTGCCATGAGCGCGGAGCGCATCTTGCGCTCGTACTCCTCGTGGCAGACCGCCTTGCGCCCGGCGGCGAGCATGCGGTCGACGAACATCTCGCCCGGGTAGATGTTATGGCTCTCGGTGTAGACGTCCACCACGCTGGCCTCGCGCACGAGGTCCGCCGCGCGCCCCAGCTCCTTCATGTCGAGCACGTCAAGCGTCTGGTCAATCGCGCTCTTGTAGAGGCTCTTGAGGCCGGCGCTCACGCGGTCGGGGCCCCAGCCGGCGTCAAAGGGAAAGTCAAAGTCCACCTCAGCGTTCTCGGCGCTCCTGGCGCTCGCGCGGGCAAGCTCCACCTTGAGCTCCTTGTAGCCCTCAAGCCCAAGCTTCTTGCAGAGGCGGTGGATGGAGGCGATGGAGGTGGAGGTCGCCTGCGCGAGTTCCTTGATGGAGAGCGTCTGTACGCGCTCCCCCATGGCGAGGACGGAGCGGGCGAGCTGTGCCTCGGTGGGCGTGAGCCCCCTGGCGTCCCTCAGCACGCGGCAAATGTCCATGGTGGCCTCCAAACGTCTCAAAACGTGTCAGTTGCACTATAGACCAACGCTCCACCTGCGAATACGGTGCTGGCACCTATTGAGACGTTTGGAAGCGCTCCTGCACGAGCCTCGCAAAGTCGAGCACGTAGGTGCGCGCCTCGCCCTTCTTGAGAGAGATGCCGTAGGAGATGCGGCGCGGCCACTCAAAGGGCACGGCCACAAGACCCTCAAGCTCGCGGTACTTAAACTCCGGCATCACCGAGACGCCCATGTCGCAGAGCATGATCAGCCGCGAGAGGCGGATGTCCTCCACGTAACTGATGATGTTGGGGCGGTACAGGTGCTCAAGCGTCTTCTGCAGCTCGTCCATCTCGGGCGGCGCGCAGGTTTGGTCGAGAAGCACGAGGCTCTGGCCCGCAAGGTCGTCGAACCCCACGCTCTCGCGCCCCGCCAGCTCGTGGTCCGCGCTCATCGCGCAGACCATCCCGTATGAGGCAAGCGGCGTATAGGAGAAGCGCTTCGGGTCGGCGTTCATCATCGTGGTGGAGAGGAGCAGGTCGATCTTCTCCTCTTGCAGAAGCGCCATCTTCTCGCGGATGTGGCCCATCTCAAAGCGCAGGTAGACGTCTGGGTGGCTGGCGCGGAACTCGCGCACGATGCCGGGAAGGAACTGCTCCTCGAACTCAGATGAGCCACAGCCAAGCACGAGCTCGCTCTCGAAGCCCTCGCCAAAGAGGCGTGCGCGCGAGACGGCGTTTCTGTACTCCGAGCCGATCTGCTTCAGGGCGGCGTAGAGGTGCCTGCCCGCCGGCGTGAGCGAGACCTGCTTGTTCGTGCGGTCGAAGAGCTTGTAGCCCAGCTCGTCCTCGAGCATCGCGATGTTATGGGTGACGGTCGGCTGCGAGATGAAGAGCAGCTTGGAGGTCTCGGTGAAGTTGAGCGTCTCCGCTGCGCTGATGAAGCATTCCACCTGTTTGGAGTTCATGGGAGCCCCTCTCGCGAGATGCTGTGATAGCCATTAAGAATTGCTATCGATGATAGCGCATAGCTATTAGAACTTCTATTGCACTGACCCTAGAATCAAAGACATATCCGCAGGTCGTCGTATTCATTTGGAGGAATACATGAACTACATCGTCACCGGTGTCGACGGTAAGCTCGGCGGACGCGTCGCTGAGCTCATGCTCGCCGAGGTCGCCCCTGAGAACCTCATCTTCACCTGCCCCAACCTCGAGTGGCTTAAGCCCGAGCGCCGCGAGAAGTGGGAGGGCATGGGCGTCTCCATCCGCCAGGCCAACTACGACAACGTCGAGGAGATGACCGAGGCCTTCCGTGGCGGCGACCGCATCTACATCGTCAGCGCCGTCACCATCGGCGAGATTCGCGTGCAGCAGCACAAAAACGTTGTCGACGCCGCCATCGCCGCCGGCGTGCAGCACCTCACCTACACCTCGTTTTTGGGCGCCTCCGACCCGCGCTACGCCCACGTCTACGTCACGCCCGACCACACCGCCACCGAGGCCTACATCCGCCAGCGTTCCGAGGAGACGGGCGTCAAGTACGTCTTCATGCAGGACAACCTCTACCTCGAGAACTGCCTCACCACCTCCGTCATGCTCGCGCTCATGAGCGGCAACAAGTGGTACACCACCGCCGGCGAGGGCAAGGCCACCTACGTTCCCAAGGACGACGTCGCCCGCATGGCCGCGGCCCTCTTGCTTGGCAAGGGCGAGGACAACCGTACCTACAAGGCCTGCGGCTGCGAGTCCCTCTCCCAGCGCGATCTCGCCGCACTCATCTCCGACCTCTCCGGCCGCGAGATCGAGTACTGCCCGGTCTCCCACGAGGAGTTCTTTGCCTACCTGGATTCCATGCACATCCCGCGCACGGCCACCGAGGACTTCTCCCAGGCGCCCGTGCCCTGGTGCGGCAACGACATGGTGACCAACGAGGGCTCCGTGGCCGAGGGCCTCATGGACGTGGTCTCCACCGACATCGAGGACGTCACCGGCACCAAGCCCAAGACCGCCCGTGAGCTTGCCAAGGGCTACTCCTACATCTGGGAGAACAACGTCCGTCACTGGCGTGACATCAAGTAAGACCCTTTCTTTCCTTCTGTTGCGGCGCCCTTCCCTTTGGCGCCGAGAGAGGCCGCGGACCCTGGGGGCAGGGAGCCGCGGCCTCTCTGTGTTTTGGGGGGTTTGCGGGGTATGCTCGAGCAGTTCGATGTCGCACCCAGCCACGGGTGCTCCATACGGCAAGTTTGCGCGGACCGCCCACGAGGCCGCTCAACCGACGGCGGCGCTGGCGCGGTCATCCGCCAACGAGCCCGTGGCCGCAAAGACCTTAATGTCCGGAATGGGTAGGATACTTCCAACCAAGGTTAGGTCCTAGGTTTTGGAGCTGAGCCACATGGCACTCTTTGCAGGCGTTTCCTATACGTTCGGCGGCGATGACGGGCGCAAGAAGTCCGGCACGAAGAAGAGCCACTTCCATGCAAGCCAGAAGCCGCGCAACGATGTCAACTTCAACATCGGCGCCTACTCGGTCAAGGGCAACGGAAGCAGCAAGAAGGGGTTCACCCCCTACAGCGGCATCTCCATCAAGTTCTAAGGCCCCTCGCGCGCCCCGGTTGTCGTCACGCGCCCCGCCACAGCGGGGCCGCGCATAACCATGCGAGCGCAAACAGAAAACGAGCGGCAGGCTTCCCTACCGCTCGCCCTTAGCTTGCAATGTGATCGGCGCCCTACAGGCTCTTGCCGGCGGCGCTAATGGCGCGCAGGATCGCCTCTTGCATCACGTCGGCGGCAAGGGTGCCTACCACGTTGATGTCGGCCGTAAGCTCGCCCACGCTGGCGGCGTAGATGGTGTCGCCGTCGGCCATGGTGCCCACCGGGCGGATGCAGCGCGCATAGGCGTTCCTCGTCATCGAGGCCACCTTGCTCATCTCGGCCTTGCTAAGGCCGGCGTTGGTGACCACAAGGCCAATGCAGGTGTTTCCCGTGAACATGTCGGTGCTCTTGGTGATCTTGTAGAGCTCGGTGCGGGTGTCGACGAGCTCGGCGCCGTCCTCGCTTGTAAGGCCGGCCACCTGCTCTCCCGTCTCGGGATTAATGACGTCTCCCAGTGCGTTCACGGCCACGATGGCGGCCACCTTGAGCTCGCCCACCTTGGCGGCGTAGATGCCGAGGCCCGAGTTGGAGCAGCGCTCCATGCCGCAGATCTTGCCCACGGTGGCGCCGCAGCCGGCGCCGAAGTTGCCGCTTGTGGCCTCATTGCTCTCCGCGGCGACGCAGGCGGCATAGCCCATCTCGGCGTCCGGGCGCACGGTGGCGCTGCCATAGCTCAGGTCATAGATGCACGAGCCGCACACGAGCGGGATCCTCGCCCAGCCGGTGTCGTAGCCCAGCCCGCGCTCCTCCAGGTAGCGCATGATGCCGTCCGCCGCGGCCAGGCCAAAGGCGGAGCCGCCGGCGAGCATGACGGCGTTCACGGGGTTGTCGGCCGTGGTGGGGTCGCAGAGGTGCGTCTCGCGCGCGGCGGGACCTCCGCCAGAGACGTCGACGCCAACGCGGGCGCCCTTGTCAAAGACGGCAACGGTGACGCCGGTCTTTGCGACCTCGTCCTGGGCGTTGCCCACGCGCAGGCCCTCGATGTCGGCAATCTCAATCTCTTCAAAGAGCTTGGCAGCCATGGCGCCCCTCTCTCACGTCTCTTCAATAAAGCGCAGGTAGAGCGACTACTCCCCCACCCCTACACGACCTTGGCCGTGCCGTTCGCACCAAGCACGTCCTGGATGCGGGCCATGAGCATGACGTTCTTGGCGTCCACGCGGCTCGGCACCTCCATGCGCAGGCGCTCGCCCTCGGCCGAGACCACGTAGAGCTCCACGCGGTCCATGCCCGGGTGCAGAGAAAAGACCTTCTGCAGCTGCTCGAGCAGCACGCGCGAGAGCGCCTTCGGGTCGATCATGACCTCGAGGATCTTCGGCTTGTTAGTCTTCTCGGAGAGCTCGAGCGGCTCCACCGCCGTGGCGAGGAACTGGTCGCCGCGGTCGGAGCGGTCGAGGCGGCCGAGGATGCGCACGAAGACGTCGCCCACCTGCTCGCCCGTCTGCTCGTCCACCTGGCCGGCGAGCACCGCGGCGCACTTCTTGTACGTCTTGGGGAACACCACCACGTCGAGCTTGTTCTCGAGGTCCTCGAGCGTGACGATGGCCATGGGGTCGCCGTTCTTGGTGTTTCGCTTCTGCAGGGCAGAGACCATGCCGGCCACCCACACGGGCTTGTCCACGCCCACGTCCACATGGCGCACCTCACCGGTGACGCTCGTCTTCTCGTAGCCGTTCAAGACATCGGAGAGCGTGTAGTCGCGCGCCTTGGAGAGCGCGTACTCGTAGGGGCGCAGCGGGTGGTCGCTGACATAGAGACCAAGCACCTCGCGCTCCTGGGCGAGCTTGAGCGTACGGTCCCACTCGACGGTACTGGGCTCGGGCACGTCGTCCTCAAAGCCGGAGCCCTCGACGTCGCCAAAGAGGTCGAACATGGAGATTTGGCCCGCGGCGCGGTCCTTCTGGCGCTTGGATGCAGCGTCGAGGATGTTGGCCGGGTTGTTCTTGTCGATGAATTCCATGAGCTGGCGGCGCGGGTACCCGGTGGAGTCGAAGGCACCGCCCTTGATGAGCGCCTCGATGACGCGGCGGTTGGCCGTGCCGGAGTCCACGCGCTCCACCAGGTCGTGGAGGTTCTTGAAGGCGCCGCCGCGCTCGCGCTCGGCGATGATGGCCTCGGCCACGCCCTCGCCCACGCCGCGGATGCCGGCAAGGCCGAAGCGCACGCCCTCCTTGGTGGCCGTGAACTCCTTGCCCGACTCGTTGATGTCTGGCGGCAGCACCTGGATGCCGTCCTGGCGGCAAGCGCTGACGTAGTGGACGATCTTCTCGGTCTTGCCCGTGTAGGAGGTGAGCACGGCCGCCATGTACTCGTTGGGATAGTGGGCCTTGAGCCAGGCCGTCTGCATGACGAGGATGGCGTAGCCGGCCGAGTGCGACTTGTTGAACGCGTAGGAGGCGAACTCAAGGACGTCGTCCCAGATCTTCTGGGCGACCTCGCGCGAGTAGTCGTTCTTAACCGCACCGTTCATCCAGTGGTCGTAGGTGGTCTCGTCCGAGCCGTCCTCCCAGTGAAGGATGGTGGAGGTCAGGAGCTTGATCTTCTTCTTTGCCACGGGCTTTCGGATGCGCGAGTCAGACTCGCCCTTTGAGAAGCCGCACATCTCGACCGAGATGTTCATGACCTGCTCCTGGTAGACCATGGTGCCGTAGGTCTCGCCGAGGATGCCGTCGAGGCGTGGGTCGTAGGAGACGGCCGGTTCCTTGCCGTTCATGCGGTTGATGTAGGAGGAGACCATGCCGGCGCCGAGCGGGCCCGGGCGGTAGAGGGCGATGAGTGCCACCACGTGCTTGTACTCGGTGGGCTTCATGTTCTTGATGGTCGCCGACATGCCGGCAGACTCAACCTGGAAGACGCCCGCCGTGTGGCCCGAGCCCATGAGCTTGAAGATCTCGGGATCGTCGAAGGGAATCTCGCTCTCGTCGATCTCGATGCCGTAGTTGGCCTTGATGTTGGCCTTGGCCTTCGAGATGACCGTGAGGGTGCGCAGGCCCAGGAAGTCCATCTTGAGCAGGCCCATGTCGGCCACCGTGTGGCCCTCGTACTGGGTGATCTCCACGCCGCCCTTGGTGTCGAGCTTGGTGGGGCAGTGCTCGTTCACCGGGTCGCGGCAGATGAGAACGGCGCAGGCGTGCACGCCCTCGCCGCGGATCATGCCCTCGAGCGAGAGCGCCGCGTCGATGATGCGGCGAGCGTCGGGGTCTGAGTTGTAGGCGTCCACGAAGTCCTGCGAGTACTGATCCTCGCGGCCATCCACCTTGTTCATCGTGGTCTTGAGCGTGGCGTTGGGCGCCGAGCTGATCATCTTGGAGAGCCTCTGACCCACGTAGACCGGGTAGTCCAGCACGCGCGCGGCGTCGTTTACCGCCTGCTTTGCCTTGATGGTGGAGTAGGTGATGACGTGCGTGACCTTCTCGGGGCCGTAGAGCTGGCGAACGTGCTCAACGACCTCGAGGCGACGCTCATCGTCGAAGTCCATATCGATATCGGGCATCTCGGTGCGCTGCGGCGAGAGGAATCTCTCGAACATCAGGCCGTTCTCCAGCGGGTCGAACGCCGTGATGTTCATGGCATAGGCCACGATGGCGCCGGCGGCAGATCCACGGCCCGGGCCGACGCCGATGCCGTTGTCCTTGGCCCACTGCACGTACTCGGCCACGATGAGGAAGTAGGCCGCGAAGCCCTTGTCGCAGATGACCTTGTACTCGTACTCGAAGCGCTCCTTGATGTTCACGCCGCCGATCTCGCGGGTGGCCCAGTCGTCGCCGTAGTGCTGGCGCAGGCCCTTCTCGCACTCGCGGCGGAACTGGCTCTCGTGCGTCTCACCCTCGTCCAGAAGCGGGAAGCGCGGCAGGATGATCTGGTCCCAGTCGAGCTCGACGTTGCACTTCTCGGCGAGCTTGACGGTGTTGTCGCAAGCCTCGGGGTACCAGGAGAAGAGCTCGCGCATCTCCTCCTCGGTCTTCATGTAAAACTCCGAGCCCTCCATGCGGATGCGGTTCTCGTCGTCCACCTTGGAGTTCGTGCCGATGCACATCATGAGGTCCTGCACCGGCGCGTCCTCGCGCACGAGGTAGTGGAAGTCGTTGGTGCAGATGACCTCGAGTTCGAGCGACTTGGCGAGCGCGATCAGCTGCTCGGAGAGCTGGCGGTCGGTCATGCCGTTCTCAAACGTGAGGCCATGGTCCTGGATCTCGATGTAGAAGTCGCCCGGAGCGAAGACCTCCTTGAAGGTGCGTGCCCACTTGAGCGCCTCGTCGGGCTGGCCGCGCAGGATGGAGCGCGGGATGATGCCCGAGACGCAGGCGCAGGTGGCGATGATGCCCTCTGAGTGGTCCTTGAGCATCTGGAGCGTGGTGCGCGGCTTGTAGTAGAAGCCCTTCGTGGCCGCCTGGCTCATCATCTGCATGAGGTTGACGTAGCCCGTCTGGTTCTTGGCGAGCAAGATCATGTGGTAGAGCTCGGGCTTGTGGTCGCGCGAGAGAGTCTCGTCGGGCGTGAAGTAGGCCTCGCAGCCAAAGATGGGCTTAACCAGAGGCTTGGGCTTCACCTCGTCGAGGTCGCGTCCGGCGTCGTGCGCGGCGACGTCAATCTCCCACTGGGCATGGGCCTCGGGTTCCTCCTCCGCGTTGGGCTCCACGATCTCGCGGCCCTTGGCGTAGTTCTCCTTGTCGTGGAACCACTGCTTCCAGTCGGCCTGGTCGTGGTTGTACTTGGCGCAGGCAAGGTCGAGGTCGGGCACGCCGTACATGTAGCCGTGGTCGGTGATGGCAACGGCGGGCATCTTGAGCTCCACCGCGCGCTTTACCATGTCGCCAACGCGCGTGGCGCCGTCGAGCATCGAGTAGTCGGTGTGGTTGTGAAGGTGAACGAAGGCCATGTCTCTCCTAGCTAGATTTCTCACCTTCGAGAATAGCGCACGGGCCGGACACTAACCCCTCCCCCAGCACCCATTCACCCCACCCCCATGCAACGTTCGGGGATTGACTTCCGTTGCATGCATGGGGCTTGCAGCGTTTGGCCGCGAATCCCAATGCCGGGGAGCGAGGGCGCAAAAGGGCCCCGTGGCATTGCCGCGGGGCCCTCTCGGAGCTCTTGACCGTTCGCCCTTAAGCCTCTGCGGGCTGGGCCTCGGCGCCCTCCTTGTTGAAGTGCTTGTAGACGAAGCTCGTGACGATGGGCGTGAGGATGGCGGTGACGATGGCGCAGGCGGCCACCTGGGCGGTGGCGACGGCGAGCACGGTGCCGCCATAGAGGCTCTCGTCGGTAGCCGCCATGGCAGCAGGGGTTGCCACGTTGGCGCCGGCGCAGCTAGAGATGGCCGCGCCCGCGACGCCCGTGCCGCCGGTGAGGCGGTCGACGAAGATGACCGGGATGGCAAAGACCACGGAGCAGATGACGCCCAGCAGAATACCCGGCAGGCCGCCCTCGATAAGCTGGCTGAACGTCATGGTGGTGCCCATGGAGAAGAACGTGAGCACGATGATGCCGGTCAGCGCGGGCGCCATCATCTTCTTGAAGCTCGGGAAGACGTTGCCCAGGATGATGCCCACGACGATAGGCAGGATGGCGCCCACGAGCGTCCAGCCGATAGAGGCCTGGCCGGCAGCCCCCAGCACGATCATGGTGACGGGCGGGCCCACCACAAGCGTGGTGATGGCGACGGCGCCGCGCTCGGCCTCGTTGCCCATGGTGCCCATGAGGCCCGCGTACATGGCGTTGTTGGCGCCCGTGCAGGCAGCCAGGATCACCATGGCCGAGAGGCCCAGGAAGTTGTTGCCGCTCACCAGCACCAGCAGAGCCACAGCGATGACGACGACCTGCTTGG
Organism: Anaerovoracaceae bacterium; assembly: GCA_963641675.1. Lineage (GTDB taxonomy): Bacteria > Actinomycetota > Coriobacteriia > Coriobacteriales > Atopobiaceae > Parolsenella. The sequence goes on along the minus strand of CAVIES010000006.1, from coordinate 1,806 downwards.
CGATGATGAGGATGGCGCCGCGCGCGGCCGCGGCCGGCGCGCTCTTGAACGAGATGGTGGTGCCAACGATGAGCAGGAAGGCGCCCACGAGCGGGCTCACGCCGTTCTGCGTCATGCCCTGGGTGAAGCTGCCGAGCGTGCTAAAGAGGTCTGGGAAGAGCGTGTTCAGCAAACAGCCCAGAAGCAGCGGCACAAGGATGGTGGCGCCGGGGATGGAGCTCATCTTGAAGAAGGGCTCCTTCTCCGGCTTTTCGATCTCTTCGCTCATATGGAGTACTCGCTTTCGGCACAAGGGGCCAACCCCTCATGGAGGGGTGGCCGGGATTCGCTAGTCAGGAAACAAAGGGCCGCGGGCCGTCCCTTCGGTGGCCCGCGGCATGAACGTCAGTTACCCGTCGAGGACGATGCCGCCGTCGCAGTCGCCGATCTCTCCGTTGACGAAGCTCGCCGCGTCCGAGGCGAAGAACAGCACCATCTGCGCGGGCTCGGAGGCCTGGGCGGCACGGCCCAGCGGAATGCCGGCGATGATGCGCTTGGAGTTCTCGTCAGAGAGGATGGAGGTCATGTCGGTGAGGGTGAGCGACGGGCAGACCGCGTTGCAGCGGATGCCGAACTTGCCGCCCTCCTTGGCCACGGCCTTGGTGAGGCCGTTCACGCCGGCCTTGGAGCTGGCGTAGGCCGCGGTGCCGAGCAGGCCGCCGCCGATCTTGCCGGCCACGGAGGAGACGTTCACGATGGTGCCCGCGCCAGCCTCCTTGAAGTGCGGGTAGACGGCGCTCATCATCACGAAGACGCCGTTGAGGTTGATGTTGATGGTGCGGCACCACTCGGCATCGTCAATCTCGTCGAACTTCTTGGTGGAGATGACGCCCGCGCAGTTGATAAGGGTGTTGACGCCCGGGACCTCGGCAAAGATCTGCTCGGTGACCTCGCGCGCCCTTGCCATATCGCTCACGTCGAGCTGGTAGAAGTAGTTGCCCTCCCCCAGCTCGGCAAGGGCGGCCTCGCCCTTGTCCTTGCTACGTGCAATGAGAACGACGTGCCCGCCGCCCGCGACGATCCCGCGCGAGATCTCAAGGCCGATGCCCTGGGTCCCTCCGGTGACGATCGCTGTCTTGCCAGTGAAATCAAAGACCATGGTTCTCTCCCGTATGTTGGCCCTTACGCGCAGGTGCCGTGCCCTCGTGGGATCGTGGTCGCACATCACGGACTCGAGCGCTTCCCCAGTGGCGTCCGGGCGATGCAGGAAAATACGGCGATGGTCTCGCGGGAACGCGTCATCCGACGCGCCTTTCCAAATCAAAGAATAGTCGCTTGCCCAGCGACTGGCGCAAGAAATTTCAACTTGTAACGGAGGGCCAGCCTTGTAACGGAGGGCTAGCCTTGCGTAAGGGTCTAGGCCGTCTCGCTCTCCTTTGCAGGGGCGATGCGGTTGATGACGGAGCCGAAGATTCCGGCGAGGATCTGCTGGAAGAGGGTGCCCATCATGACGGGGAACACCACCTCGCCCGGGAAGAACTCGGCCGCAATGACCGCGCCCGCGCTGATGTTTCGGATGCCCGTGCAGAAGCACGAGGTCACGAGCTTGCCACGCCAGAGGCCGCGCAGGCGCGCGATGACGAGGCCCACCGCAAAGCCCGCGCTCGCGTAGACGAGGATGAATAGCGCCATGGCCAGAAGCTCCGGCGTGAGGTGGCGCATGTAGTCGCTCATCTGCGACGAGTTGGACGCAATGATGACGATGAGCAGGAGCTTTGAGGCGGGCGCCATCACCGGAGAGAGTTCCTTGTGGCCCCAGCCATGGGT
>CAVIES010000005.1:0-32437 GCA_963641675.1 Anaerovoracaceae bacterium | reverse complement strand
GCGGATGAAGTAGTCCACGTGCGCGGCCTTGGCGGCAGCCACGACCTCCTCGCGGGTGGCCTCGGGGCGGCCGTAGGCGATGTTTTCGGCCACCGTGCCCTCAAAGAGCCAGGCGTCCTGCAGCACCATGCCAAACTCGCGGCGAAGGTCGGCCGCGCGCATCTTGTGCGTGTCCACGCCGTCGAGCGTGATGTGGCCGCCCTCCACCTCGTAGAAGCGCATGAGGAGGTTGATGAGGGTGGTCTTGCCGGCACCGGTGGCACCCACGATGGCGACCTTCTGGCCGGGCTCGGCCACGAGGTTGACGTCGTGCATGAGGGTCTTCTCCGGCGTGTAGCCAAAGCGGACGTGCTCAAAGGCCACGCGGCCACGCACCGGCTCTGCGGGAGCGAGCGCAGGCTCCGGGTCGGGCTCCACCTCGTCGGCGGCCAGCAGGTTGAACACGCGCTCGGCGGCGGCAAGGGCGCCCTGCAGCATGCCGATGGTCATGGAGAGCTGGGTGAGCGGCTCCACGCCGGTGGCGATGTACTGGAAGAGCGCCTGGAAGGTGCCCACGGTGAGCTGCCCGGCGATGAGCATCTGGCCGGCGATGACGGCGATGGTCACCTGGCAGATGCGCATGACGAAGCGGATGATGGGTCCCACGGCGTTGGTGAGGAAGTCAGACTTGGCGCTCGCGCCGGCAAGCTCCTCGGCGGCCTCGCCGATCTGGGCGGTGCTCGCCTCGTCCATGCCGAAGGCCTTGATGACGGCGCGGCCGCTGTAGGCCTCCTCCACATGGCCCGTGAGGGTGCCGAGGCTCGCCTGGCGGGCGGCAGCGACGCTCAGCGTGCGGTCGGCAAAGACCTTGGTGACCACGAGAGAGACGGCGCAGAAGGCAAGGAACACCAGCGTGACGGGCACGTTGATGCGAAGCATCATGATGACGGCGCCCACTACGGTAAGAGCCGAGATGAGGATCTGGAGCAGCCCTCGCTGCAGCACCTCGGAGACCTTGTCGAGGTCGTTGGTGGCGCGGCTGATGGTGTCGCCGGGCTTGTGGCGGTCGTAGTGCGAGAGCGGCAGGCGCTGGAGCTTGGCCGCGATCTGCCTGCGGAGCTTGAGGTTGAGGCTCTCCGCAAAGCTCGCCATCACGAGGCTGTTGAACGAGTAGAAGGCCCAGGTGAGCGTCCACACGCCGAGGAACCGGAGAACCTGGGTGCCGCCGTTCTCGAAGGTAAGGACGAACTCGGCGCCCGTCTCCCAGCTGGCCTGGATGTTGTTCCAGAGCAGGTCGATGAGGGTGGCCGAGCACGCGACCGCCCAAAGCGTGCAGATGACGTAGCACACCGACGAGACGGTGGTGAGCACGAGCCTCCAGCGCATGCCGGCCATGGCGGCCCAGAGCTTCTTGGTGGTGCCGAGGGCGTCCTCGGGCACCTCCAGTTCCTCCTCCGCCACGCGGTGGCGGTCGGGGTCGTAGTCCTTCTCGGCTTCGCCCGCGGCCGGGGCGCCGTCGGCGGCGGGTGCGGGGGCGTTGCCGGTCGCAGTGGGCTCGGGCGCAGCGGCGGGAGTGGCGTCGTTGCCGGCAGGCGCGGGGGCGTTGTCAACGGTCGCCGCGGAGTTGCCGTCAGGCGCGGCCTCGGGCGCAGCGCCGGCCGCGCCCTCGAGCAGGTCCTTCTCGAGCTTCTCGTTACTCATTGCTGCCTCCCTTCCTGGCCTGGGAGTCTGCGATGGCGCGGTAGACCTCGCAGCTCTCCATGAGCTCCTCGTGGCGGCCGAGGCCGACGAGGCTGCCGTCCTTGAGCACCACGATCTGCGCGGCGTCGCGGATGGTGCTCACGCGCTGGGCGATGATGAGCGTGGCGGCACCCGCGAGCTCGGGCACAAGCGCATGGCGAAGCGCCGCGTCGGTCTTGAAGTCGAGCGCGGAGAACGAGTCGTCAAAGACGTAGAGGTCGGCCTTGCGCACGAGCGCGCGGGCGATGGCCAGGCGCTGGCGCTGGCCGCCGGAGAAGTTGGTGCCGCCCTGCGAGACGCGGGCGCCGAGGCCCTCGGGCAGCTCGCGCACGAAGCTCGCCTGCGCCACGTCGAGCGCGTGCCAAAGCTCCTCGTCGGTGGCCCCGGGCGCGCCGTAGCGCAGGTTCTCGGCGATGGTGCCCGAGAAGAGCCAGGCCTTCTGCGGCACGTAGGCGATGCGGGCGCGAAGCTCGGCCTGGGACAGCTCGCGCACGTCCTCGCCCTTAAAGGTGAGGGAACCTGCCGTGACCTCGTTGAAGCGCAGGAGCATCTTGGCGATGGTCGACTTGCCCGAGCCAGTGTTGCCGATGATGGCCGTGACCTCGCCGCGGCGGACGGCAAAGCTGAGCTCGTGGAGGGTGTCCTCGTCGGCGTCGGGGAAGCGCAGGCTGGCCTCGCTAAAGCGCGCGACCTCGCCGGCCTCTCCCCTCTCGCCGTCCTCGCCCACCGGCGCGAGCGCACGGGGCTCGGCCGGGTCTGCGATGGCGGGCCTGGTGGAGAGCACCTCTCCCGCGCGGCGCAGGCACGCCATGGCGCGCGGCACGGAAAGCATGGCGAACTGGGCCATCATCATGAAGAACATGATGAGCATGGCGTACTCGATGAGCGCCGAGATGGAGCCGATCTGCATGGCGTGCGCGCCCACGCGGTCGGCGCCGAGCCACATGATGAGCGACTCCACGCCGTTCATGAGGAAGAACGTCATGAGGTCGGTGACGGCGAAGACGAGGTTCACGCGGATGGCGTTCTTGGCGTAGAGCTCGAAGGTCTCGTTCAGGCGCTCCTCGGTCTTCTCCTCGCGGCCGAAGGCGCGCACCACGCGCACGCCGGTGATGGCCTCGCGAAGGCGCGAGTTCATGGAATCGATGAAGCCCTGGAGCTTGGTGAAGACGGGCGCCGTGCCAAAGATGGCGGCGACCGAGATAGCAAGCGTCACGAGGGTGACGCCCAAAAGCACCCAGCCCATGTAGAAGTCGGTGGAAAACGCCAGGCAGATGCTGATGACGCACATGATGGGCACGGGGAAGATCATGAGGATGGCCATGAGCAGCGTCTGTTGCACCACGTTGGCGTCGGAGAGTGTGCGCGTGATCATGGAGCCGGTGCCGAAGTCGGCGAAGTCGGAGCCAGAGAACGCGAGCGAGGCGCGGTAGACGCGCATGCGCAGGTCGCGGCCGACCTTGGCGCAGAGCTGGGCGGCAAGCCAGGTGGAGATGATGTAGCCGCAGCTACCGATGAGGGCGGCCGCCAGCATGAACACGGCGTGGCTCGTGAACTCGCCCATGTCGCGCGTGGTCACGGCAACGTTGATCATGGCCGAGAGCTGCGTGGGCAGGATGAGCATGCCGAGCATGTCGAAGACCATGGCGAGAAGGGTGCCGGCGGCAAGCCCCTTATAGGGCGATATAAGCTCGCCAAGCAGGGCAAACGGGCGCGCGGGGTCCTTGCCCGCCTCCTCATGGAGCTCGCGGCGCAGCTCGTTTTCGAGCGTGGTGTTGTCAGACATACATACTCCGGAACAGGGGTGTGCCATTTGCGCGTGAAGCCCCACGCATTCGCGCGGGGCTCCTCGGTGGTTTCATGCGAACGAAGGGCCTTATGCCTCGTAGCGCTCCTTCAGGGCCTCGGCCACGCAGGGCGGCACGAGCATGGAGACGTCGGAGCCGAGGCTCGCGAGCTCGCGGACGATGGAGCTCGAGACGTAGCCGTACTTGGGGTTGCTCATGACGAAGATGCTCTCCACGTCGGGCGAGATGCGCGAGTTGAGGTCTGCCTGCTGGAGCTCGTACTCAAAGTCGGTCATGGCGCGCAGGCCCTTGACCACGGCACCTGCGCCAAGCTCGCGGCAGAAGTCCATGAGCAGGCCCGTGAAGGGCAGCACGTCCACGCCCTCGGAGACGCCCTCGCTCGCGAGCGCCTGCTTGGCGAGCTCCACGCGCTCGTCCAGCGTGAACTTGGGGCCCGTGCCGTTCTTGCCGAGGCTCGCCGCCACGGCGACGGTCACGTGGCCGGCGATGCGGCGCGCGCGGCGCACCACGTCGATGTGTCCGTAGGTGATGGGGTCAAACGTTCCCGGAACGACGACGTGCTCAATGACGTCGGTGGTGGTATCCATTGCCTAAGCTTCCCTTCCAAGCAGGTCAACAGCCGTATTACCGTAGCGCTTTTGTTTTGTGGCAACAAACCCCGCAGGCTCGATGGTGGGCCTGTTCGAGGCACGCTCGTAGAGCACGAGGGCGCCCTCCGCAAGCAGGCCGGCAGCGGCGAGCGCCTCTACGAGGGCCGCGACCTTCTCGGCCTCCACCGCGTAGGGCGGGTCCAAGAGTACGACGTCGAAGGGGGCGCCGGCGATGCGGCCAGCCGCGGCGAGCTTGTGGGCGTCGCCGCGGGTGATGGTGAACGTGCCGGCAGCGGCGCCAAGCGTGGCGGCGTTCCTGCGAACGCGCGCGCAGGCGCCCTTGTCGAGGTCGATGAAGGTGCAGTGGGCGGCACCGCGGCTGAGCATCTCGAGCCCCAGGGCGCCCGATCCCGCAAAGGCGTCGAGCACGCTCTTGTCCTCAAGCGTGAGGCCGCAGGCGGAGTAGATCATGGACGAGACGGCCTCGCGAACGCGGTCGGTCGTCGGGCGCGTGACGTCGCGTCCCTCGGGCGCCTCGATGGGGTGGCCCTTCCACTCCCCGGCAACGATCCTCATGTGCTCCCCTATCCGTATCGTGGCTTCTACCACGTGTTTATTCTAACCTGTATGCCATAGCGTATGGATGACGCTGGCGTCGCGTTGAGGCGCCGCGGCCATCCTTGACAATGCCTCGCGACAGGTCGCCCAACCGCGACGCACAAACGCTCCCGGCCGCGCCCCGTGGGCGGGGCCGCCAAAGACAACGAGGCGCTCCCCGGCCCGAACAACCTAGCGCGAGCGCTCCTCGGCCGTCGCAACCCAGCGCGAGCGCTTCCCGGTCGTCACAACCTAGCGCGAGCGTTCCCCCTCGAAGTAGGCGCCAAAGCGGCGCCTGACCTCGCGCGCGAGCGGCCGGTTGCGCTCGCCCGCAAGCGCAGGGTCCGCCTCCACGAGCGTAAGCGCGTCCTCGTGCGCCGCGGCCACCAGATCGGCGTCGGCCACGAGGTCCACGAGCGTAAGCGTCACGCCGCCGCTCTGGCGGTAGCCCAAGACCTCGCCCTCGTGGCGAAGGCGCAGGTCGGTCTCGGCCAGCTCGAGGCCGTCGCTCGTGCGAGCGAGCGCGTTCAGGCGCCGGCGCGCAGGGCTGTTGCCGCGGGCGGCGCTCACGAGAAAGACCGTGCCGGCGTCCTCCCCTCGTCCCACGCGGCCGCGGAGCTGGTGCAGGGTAGCCAAGCCAAAGCGGTCGGCGTCCCAGATCATCATCACGGTGGCGTTGGGCACGTCCACGCCCACCTCCACCACGGTGGTGGAGACAAGCACCTGTGTGCGTCCCTCGCGAAAGGCCGCCATGGCCTCGTCCTTCTCAGCGGCGCTCATACGACCGGTGAGAAGCCCCACGCTCGCGTCCTTGAAGACGCGGCTGCTAAGGCGCTCGTAGGTGGCCTGGGCGGAGTGCGGCTTGGCATCCGCGCGACTGAGCTCCTCGGGGACGTCGTCCAGCTCGGAGCCGTCATCCATCTCGTCCACGAGCGGGCAGATCACGTAGGCTTGGTGGCCTGCCGCCACGGCCTCGGCGATGGCGGTGTGGGCGACGTCGGCGTTCTCCGTGGTGAGGAGCTTGGTCGTGACGCCCGCACCTGCGTGCGGCCGCTCGCGGATGCGCGAGCAGGCAAGGTCTCCGTAGACGGAAAGCGCGAGCGTGCGCGGGATGGGTGTGGCCGTCATGGTGAGCTGGTCGGGCGCGGTGCCCTTGGAGCGCAGGCGCCCCCGTTGGTTCACGCCAAAGCGGTGCTGCTCGTCCACCACCACGAGCGAGAGGTCGCGGAAGGCCATGTCGTCGCCGAGCACGGCCGTGGTGCCAAAGAGCACGCAGAGCTCTCCTGTGGCCAGGCGCGCGGAAATGTCCTCGCGCTCGGCAGGGGGCGTGGCGCCCGTCACGAGCGCCCAGGAAATGCCCGTGGCGTCAAAGAGGGGCCCGAGCTTCTCCGCATACTGGCGCGCGAGCACCGAGGTGGGCGCCATCACGGCGGCCTGGCTGGCGGAGTCTGCGACGGCTGCGAGCGCCACGGCGGCAACGGCCGTCTTACCCGTGCCGACATCGCCCAGAAGCAGGCGGTTCATGGGGCGCTCGGAGGCCATGTCGGCCAGGATCTCGTCCACGGCGGCCGCCTGCTCGCCCGTAAGCGCGAAGGGCATGGCCGCGAGCAACGACTGCTTGTGGGGGCCGTCCGTCACGTGCACGTGGGCGGTGACGCCCGAAAGCTCAATCTCGCGCCGGGCGAGAAGCGCCGCCTGCAGGCACATGAGCTCGTCGTAGGCAAGGCGCCTACGTGCGCGCTCGGCCGCCGGCTTGCTTGAGGGAAAGTGCGCCTCGCGGATGGCGCGCGCCTCGCTCATGAGGCCGTTCTTGGCCACGAGCGCGGCGGGCATGAAGTCCGCCGCGTCCCCCCAATCTGCCACGGCGGCGCTCGCGATGCGGCGCATCCACGCGGCGGAAAGCCCCTCGGTCACGCCGTGCACCGGCAGCAGGCGCGCAAAGCCCGCCTGGCCCTGGGCCTCCCCCTCGCGCGCCACGACCTCGTGGAACTGCGGCGTCATCTGCTTAAAGCCGTAGGCAAAGCTCACCTTGCCAGAGACGGCGAGCGTATCTCCCTGGTGGAGCTGCTCGGCGAGCCAGGGCTGCTTGAAGAAGGAGCACCTCAGCACGCCCGAGTCGTCCAGCAGCATGACCTCGACTATCTGCATGCGCGGGCGCGGCTTCTTGAGCGTCACCTTGTCGACGGTGCCCACCACGGTGCACTCGGCGCCCATGTCTGCGTAGGCGATCTTGGTGACGTTCGTGAAGTCCAGGTAGCGGTGCGGCACGTGGAGCAGCACGTCGCGCACCGTGCGCATGCCGATGCGCTCCAGCGCCTCCGCGCGCGCACCGCGAGCAAAACGCAGGCGCGAGACATCTGCGTCCCACGCCCGCGTGCGTGCGAGGCGCATCGCGGCCTCGCCTATGTTTGGAGTGATGCCCGCAGCCGCGGGCGTATCGCTACCTCGCGCGGCCATATGCCAGCTTTCCTACTCGATGGAGAAGATGACCGGGTAGAGCGGCTGGCCGCCACGGTGGGCGTCGATCTCGAGGTCGGGCTGGGCTTCCTCGATGGCGTCGCACAGGGCCTGGAAGCGCTCATCGTCCATGTCCTCGCCGGCGAGGATGGTGAGGGTGTCGCCCTCCTCCTCGGCCTGCATCTTGTTGATGAGGTCGATGGTGACCTGCTCCACCTCGGAGCCCACGACGGTGATGTCGGAGCCCTGAATGCCCATGATGTCGCCATCGTGGATGGGCGTGCCGTCGGCGGCCTGGGAGTCGCGCACGGCGTGGGTGACCTCGCCGTCGCGGACCTCAGCGAAGGCCTCGGTCATGGCCTCGACGTTGTCGGCGGCGCTGGCCTCGGTGTCAACCGCAAACATGGCAGCGAAGGCCTGGGGCACCGTCTTGGTGGGAACGACGAGGATCTCGAAGTTCTCGGAGGCGCTCGCGGCGGCCTCGGCGGCCATGCGGATGTTGCCGTTGTTGGGCAGCACGATGACGTGCTTGGCGTTGGCCAGCGCGCAGGCATCGAGGATGTCGGCCGTGGAGGGGTTCATCGTCTGGCCGCCAGAGACCACGACGTCAACGCCGAGGCTCTTCAGGATCTCGGCCTCGCCGTCGCCGGCGGCGACGGCCACGAAGCCCAGCTCCTTGGCGGGCTCTGCAGCGGCGGCAGCGGCCTGGTCGGCGGCGATGCCGGCCGTGCGGTCGTGGGCCTCCATCTCCATGTTGTGGATGAAGACCTCGTAGACCTGGCCGAACTGGAGCATGTACTCGAGCACCTTGTTGGGCTCGTTGGAGTGCACGTGCACCTTGAAATCGGGGAAGGAACCCACGACGAGCTCGCAGTCGCCAAGGGTGGCGAGGTGAGCCAGGGCGGCGTCGGCGTCAAAGCCCTCCTCCGCCTTGAAGAGGAACTCGTTGCAGTAGCGGAACTCAGAGCCCTCCCAGTCGTCGTTGAGCTCGATGGCCACGCGGGCGTCGGCCACGTTGTGGGCCGAGTCGGCCGTGGCGACGGAGGTGGAGAAGTCGATGCCCTCGCCGGCCTTGCCCAGCGCGGCGTTCACGAAGGCCTCGAGGAAGGTGGCAAAGCCGTAGGCGCCGGAGTCCACCACGCCGTTCTCCTTGAGGACGGGCAGCAGGTCGGGCGTGCGGGCGACGGACTCGTAGGCCTCCACGACGACGGCCTCGAGGGTCTCGGTAACACCCATCTTCTCCTTCTCGCAGCGGTCGGCGCGGGCCGAGACGTCACGGATGACGGTGAGGATGGTGCCCTCCACCGGCTTGCGGACGGCCTTGAAGGCAACCTTCACGCTGTTGCGGAAGGCGGCAGCGATGTCGGCGGTGGTGACGGGGTCGTGCGCGCCGACGAGGCCCTCGGCCATGCCGCGCAGGATCTGGCTGGTGATGACGCCGGAGTTGCCGCGGGCGCCCATGAGCGAGCCGTGGGTGATGGCCTTGGCGACCGCCTCCATGTCGGAGCCGGCGGGAAGCGCCTGGACCTCGCGGACGACGGTGCCGAGCGTGAGCGACATGTTCGTGCCGGTGTCTCCGTCGGGCACGGGGAAGACATTGAGCTTGTTGATGTCCTCGGACTTGTCGGCAACCGCCTGGGCGGCGACGGGGAAGCACGAACGGATCACGTTGGAAATCATGCTGGGACTCTCTCCAAATCAATCGGCCGCAGGCGGCCACTCGGAAAGCCTGGTGAGGCTACGTACTGCAGCCCGCACGCGGCGGGCTGCAACTGGGCTACTTGTGGGCGCGAAGGTCCTCGACGTGAATCGTGACCTCGGCATCTTCAATCTCGGCGACCTCCTTGAGCGTGAAGCGGACCGCGCTCTCGAGGTTGCGGGAGACGCTCGCCATGTTGACGCCCTGCTCGAGCACGGTGTGAAGGTCGACCTTGACCTTGCCGCCCTCGACCGAGACGTCGATGCCCTTGCGCAGGCTGCCGAGCGAAAGCAGGCGGACGATGTTGTCCTGGGCGTCGGTGTAGGCCATGCCCACGACGCCGTAGCACTCGAGCGCGGCGTAGCCGGCGAGGTCGGCGATGACGTCGTTGGAGACCCGGAGGGTGCCGGAGATGGTGTTGGCCATGCGTCTCTCCTCTCGTGGGGCGAGCCAGCGGCTCGCCAGGAAGCGGCCGTAGGCACAGGCCGCCATGAGAACTCATACAGAGTAGAAGTATAGCGCGTGAAAGCCCCGCGCGCCGCCCGCTTCACGCTTTTAGCAGCAAGCGGCGCAATCGCCCCAAATCCGCAGCCGGGACACCTCGCCTCGTTAAGCATTTGGCGCACCAACGCTAAGCAATGGTTGGTGCGCTCAATGGTTAACAAGCCAGATGGGCAAATCCAGGCCTAGCGGGCGCCCGAGATGGCCGCGGGGAGCGCAGTCTTGCGCTCGCGGATGGCGCAGATGAGGTGCCAGAGGGGGATGAGCCAGAGGTAGATGGCCGAGAGCCAGCACTCGCTTGGCGCGCCACACATGGAGACGACGGCGCTGCAGGCAATGGACCACGGCACGAGGGGCGACAGCACGATGACCGAGTCCTCGAGGTCGAGCGCCATGGCGCGGCGGTCGGGCTCGAGCTCGGAGCAGAGCTGGTAGGCAAGCATGGTGCCAAGCGTCTGGTTGCAGGCCACCATGCTCGCCGGTATCACCACCACGAGGATGGCGCCAAAGGTGGTGATGCGCTCGGCAAGCGCGGCGATGTGCGCCTGGATGCCGTCGAGCATGCCCGTGCCGCGGAAGAGCCCCGCATAGCTCGAGGAGAGGCAGACGATGAAGGCGACGTTGACCATGGAGACGAGCCCGCCGCCGCTCATGAGCGCAGCCACCTGCGCGTCTGCCGGCGCATAGCCAAAGACGGCGATGCGCGCGAGCTCCGCCGGGGCGATGCTGCGGGCGAACACGCAGACGAGCGCGGCAATGACCGAGCTCACTGCCATTGAGCGCTTCATGCCAACGCGCATGAGCGGAAGCACAAGCACGGGCACGCAGGGCAGAAGCGCCACCGGCCCCTGGTTGAAGAAGGAACCGAGCATGGCGACCGTCTCGTTGGCGCCGGAGCCTCCTTGCGGGCAAAGCGCCACGCCGGCCACGCCGTAGACCACGAGCGTGACGGCAAGCGGCACGGCGGCCGAGCGCATCATGGCGCGGAAGTTGCCGGCAAGGTCGGTGCCCGTAATGGAACGCACGAGAAGAGCGCTCGAGCTCATGGGCGAGCAGCGGTCGCCAAAGTAGGCGCCCGCGAGCACCGCTCCGCCGCAGGCAAGCCCGTTCGCGCCCATAGAGGTGGCCATCGTCATGCAGACGACGCCCATCGTGGCCGCAGTGCCGAACGAGGTGCCCGTAAGAAACGACATGAGGCAGCAGAGCAGAAACACCGCGAGCGGCGCCACAGCGGGCGTCACCAGGGGCGTGGCCACCACCACTACCTCGGAGATGGTGCCGGCCGCGCGCCAGAGCGCGGTGAGGACACCAATGAGGAGGAAGGCCTCGAGCACGCCCTTAGCGCATGAGACGCCCTCGGCGCACATGCGCGCGAGCGCCGCCGGGGCATGCCCGCGCCAAAGCCCGTAGCCGAGGAAGAGGACGAGGCCCACCACGAGGGCGCCCGCGATGGGCAGGCCCATGGCCACGCAGACAATGAGCTCGGCGCAGAAGACGCCCAGGATCACGAGCTCCAGCACTTAGAGGTCTCCCCTTCCGTAGGGTTTTCGCGGGCTTGCGAGCCGGGAGGCTCTCCCGGCTCGCATTCCGCACGCACGTAAATCGGCCGTTTGCACCTAAAGCGCAACCACCGGAACGGATCGGTGGCTGCGCCAGGCATGCGCGCGGCGTCGTGTGGGATAGGGCCGCGCTCGACACTCCCACTATCCCGCCGGAGGCGCACATATTCAAACTGTTGCTCTTGGTTATTCTCACAAATAGAATTTGTGGCCTACGAGCGCCGCCGCGACTCAGCAGCGGCACGCGTCTGGCCGGGCGCCGCCACAACCCCGCATCGGCACGCGTCTGACCGGGCACGGTCATCGAACCCGCCCCACAAGGAGCAGCCATGAACTTCCAGACCATGGAGTACTTCCGCGCCATCGCCGCCGAGCGCAGCTTCACCAAGGCCGCGGCGCGCCTGCACGTGACCCAGCAGACGCTCTCCGCCCACGTCGCCGGCGTGGAGCGCGAGCTTGGCTGCGCCCTCATCGAGCGCGGCACGCCGCTTCGCCTCACCCACGAGGGCGAGACCTTCCTCGCCTATGCCGAGCGCTTCGAGGGCGAGCTCACGGGCCTCAGGCGCTCGCTTGCCGGTGAGGCGCGCGAGCAGGCGGGCACCCTGCGCGTCGGCGTGGCGTTCACGCGTGGCCGCGTGGTGCTGCCGCAGGTGGTGGAGCGGTTCCGGAAGGAGTACCCGAACGTCGCCGTGGAGATTGCCGAGGACGGAAACGAGGGAATCCTGGAGGCGTTCGCCGCCGGCAAGACCGACCTCGTGATGGGCGTTGCGGCAAAGCCCATGTCGGGCTTTGAGACCATGCCCTTCTACCGCGAGCAGACCGTGCTGCTCGCAAGCAAGGCGTTGCTAATGGCCTGCGGCATCGAGCCCGAGTCGCTTGCAAAGCCCCTCTCGCGCTCTGACCTCTCCCCGCTCAGGCACTGCCCCTTCATCATGAACCCGCCGGAGGACATCACCGGAAACCTCGGGCTCGAGCTCGTGGCGCGCGCCGGCTTCAAGCCGAAGGTAAGCGCAAGCTCGCGCAACATGGAAACCCTGCTCGCACTGGCCATGCGCGGCATCGGCGCCTGCATTGTGCCGAAGAACCTCTTGGATGCCACGGCCACGCCCGAGCAGAAGCGGGGTCTGCTCTCCTATGACCTCGGCCCCAAGGCGAGCTACGAGATCAGCTTCTGCATGCCCGCCGCCACCGGCCGCTGGCACGTCATCGATGAGTTCGTCCGCATCGCGCGCGAGGTGCAGGGGGCATAGGGCGCGCCGGCGCAGCGGATGTCATTGGCGCCCTGCCGAGCGGCGCACGCCCAGCCGGCGCGGCGCGGCCACGCGCGAGATGCAGGCAGGCTAGCCCGCCTGGGCCACGATGCGCTTGTACTCGGTACCCCAATCTTCCATGGCCTTCATGATGGGCCGCATGGATTCCCCGAGCTCAGAGAGGGCGTATTCCACGCGCGGCGGCACCTCGGGGTAGGCGGTGCGCGTAACGAGCCCGTCGGCCTCAAGCGAACGGAGGCTGTCGGTAAGGACCTTCTGGCTGATGCCGGCGAGGTCGCGCCTGAGCTCGTTGAAGCGCCAGGGCCGCATCATGAGGTTGCGGATGATGAGCAGCTTCCACTTGCTGCCGATGAGCTGGACGGTGGTGGCCACGGGGCACGGCGGCAACTCCTCCTTGGTAAGCACGTCTACCTCCAAAGGTTCCCAAACGAATGCAGTAAGCAAATTCTAGTGCAGTATGCGCGAGTGAATCCAATAGTCACCTTTTTGTGCCTAGGTAATAGATAAGTGCGTTCTTGGCGACCGCGCGCGCCACCGCTTGAATTTGACGTGGACGGGCAATGGAATGCCCGCCCGCAGCACCCAAACCACAAGGAGAGGAACCGCCATGGCAAACTTCACCAAGACCAACGTCGGCGACGAGGCCCGTGCCGAGCTGCACGAGGCCCTCGGCCTCACCGGCGCCGAGGTGAGCGTCAACAAGCTCCCGGCCGGCGCCGAGGTGCCGTTCGTCCACGCCCACAAGGACAACGAGGAGATCTACGGCATAGTCGAGGGCGCCGGCTCCGCCACGATCGACGGCGAGGAGGTTGCGCTCGTGGCCGGCGACTGGCTGCGCGTCGCCCCTGCCGCCAAGCGACAGTTCCGCGCCGCGGCCGATTCCGGCATCACCTACGTCTGCATCCAGGTGAAGGAGGGCTCGCTCGGCGGCTTCACCGCCGACGACGCCGTCATGTACTAAAAGGCTTGCAAGCTGGCGGGCAGGGGCCTACCTCTGCCCGCCTTTTTCATGTCACTCCTCCCGCTTACCCACCATGCAGTCGAGGAAGGCACGCGCCGCCGAGCTTAGGAGGCCCGGGCGGAACACCGCGGCGATCTGGCGCGTGACAGGCGGGTCAAGCGGGCGCGCCTCCACGTGGTAAGGGCAGCGCCTGAGGATGAGCCCCGGCAGGATGGAGAGCCCGAGGCCGTTTTCCACCATTGACATGATGGCGTAGTCGTCCCAGGTGGAGAGGCGCGAGCGCGGCTCGAGGCCCGCGCGTTCGAAGAGCGGGCTCACCTCGTTGTCGTTGCCGCGCTCGAGCAGGATGAAGGGCTCGGCGGCAAGCTCCGCGAGCGTGACGGCCTCCCTCGCGGCAAGCGCGTGCCCCTCCGGCACCACTGCCATGAGCTCGTCGGTGAGCACCACCTCCCGCGCGAGGTCCGCGCGCGGCTGCTGCGGCGGGTAGGGCAAGAAGCCAAAGTCCACCAGACCGTCCGCCACCCACGACTCGATCTCCGAATAGTCGCCCATGCGCAGCTCGTACTCCACGCCCGGGTGGCTTCGCTGGAAGCGCTCCACCACGGGCGGGATGAGGTGCGTGGCCACGCTGGAGAAGGTGCCGATGACAATCGAGCCGGCGTCGGCGCCCGCCACCTCGGCCACGCGCTCGCGCAGGCGGCGATGGTCCTCGCAAAGGGCCTCCACAAAGGGCAGCACCTGCTCGCCGTCCGGTGTGAGGCGCACGCCGCGCCGGCCGCGCTCGAGCAGGCGCACGCCCCACTCGCGCTCAAGGTCTGCGATCATGCGGCTCACGCCCGACTGGCTGTAGTCGAGCTTGCGGGCCGCGGCGCTGATGCTACCCGCGCGCACCGTCTCTACCAGCGCTTGGTACTTCTGGATCGCGGAGTCCATGCCGCGCCTCCCTCCCATGCAGGATTGTGCTGGCACCTATGCTAAACATTCGCTTTTATCCTAGCAGCGACGTTGCGAAAATTGATGCCGCAAACAGGCCGTCAGCTGCGGGGAAGGCATAGCAACGCCATGGACAAGCCCACCAAGAAGTACCTTCTCTCGCTCGTGCTCTTTGGCTCCAACGGCATCGTGGCAAGCCTCATCGACCTGCCGAGCAACCTCATCGTGCTCATCCGCGTCACGCTGGGGGCCGCGCTTCTCGCGGCGCTCGTGGCGCTCTCAAAAAACGCCCGCACCAACCTCAAGGCGCCCAAGTACCCCAGGCAGGCCCTCTGCCTTCTCACCTCGGGCGCGGCGCTCGGCGTGGCGTGGCTCTTCCTCTTCGAGTCGTACAAGTACATCGGCGTGAGCGTGGCGTCGCTGCTCTTCTACTGCGGCCCCGTCATCGTCATGGCGCTCTCGCCCATCATCTTCAAAACGTACCTCTCCGCCTCCAAGCTCTGCGGCTTTGCGGCGGTGCTCGTGGGCGCCTTCCTCGTGGTGGGCCAGGGCCTTGGCCAGGGCATCGCGCCCATGGGGCTCTTCCTCGGCGGAATGTCCGCCGTGATGTATGCGATGATGGTTATCTTCAGCAAGAAGGTCACCAGAATCGGAGGCGTGGAGTCCTCCGCCATCCAGCTTCTGGGGAGCTTCTCGGCCGTGGCCGTCTACACGCTCGTGGGCCTTGCCGCCAGCACGCTGGCGTTGCCGGGCATGGCTGAGCTTGCAAGCGTCAACCTCGCGGCCGTGCTCTGCATCGGCCTCGTGAACACGGGCCTTGGCTGCTACCTCTACTTCTCCAGCATGGGCGATCTGCCCGTCACGCGCGTGGCGGTCTGCGGCTATCTGGAGCCGCTCTCGGCCGTCGTGCTCTCCGCCGTGATCCTCGGCGAGCCGATGACGCTCGCCAACGTCATCGGCGCCGTCCTCATCCTCGGCGGCGCCATCTGGTCTGAGCTCGGCGACCGCCTGAACATCCGCGACCGCCTCCACGCCCTCGTCCGCGCGTAGGGCCCGCTACTCGCCGTTGGCGGCCAGCAGCTCGTCGATGGTCTCGGGCACGGACTTGCAGAGCCTAAGGCGCTCGTTAAGGCCCCTCAGCTCGGGCTTTCCCGTCTCCATGAGGTAGGGGTGGCCCACGTAGCCGAGCATGGGGGCGTCGTTGTAGTTGTCGCCGAAGGCGGCCATCTCAGAGGCCTCGATGCCAAGCGCCTCGCCCACCGCGGCAAGCGCCACGGCCTTGTTCTGGCCGGCGACCACGATGTCATACCAGTCCACGCCAGAGGATACGAGCTCGAACTCCTCGCCGAAGTCGCGCTTTAGCTGCTCGACCTCTGCCAGGGCCTCGGGGTCTTCCGCGTCGGCGAACCAGATGCCCGCCTTCACCAGGTAGTCGTCGATGCCCTCGAGCGAGTCAAACGTGTAGGTGAGGTTGCCGAGGCCGTCCCTCATGCGCTCGTAGAAGAGCTGGTCTGCTGCAGAGACGTAGCAGGCGTGCACGCCGCTCAGCATGAGGTGGATCTTCTCCGTGGCGAGCACCGCGCGGGAAAGCGCGAAGAGGCGCTCCCTGTCCACGGGCGCCTGGTAGAGCGTCTCGCTGCCGCTAATCGCAAGCGTGCCGTTCTCGCAGACGTAGATGATGCGGTCGGCGAGCTCGCCAAAGAGGTTGCGGACGTTGTAGTGTTGGCGGCCGCTCGCGGCGACGAAGGCCACGCCAGCGTCAAGCGCGCGCTCCGCGGCGGCAAGCGCCTCGGCGGGGAGCCTTCGCGCATGCGCGTCAAACAGCACGGTTCCGTCCATGTCAGAGGCTATGAGTCTTACCTTGCTCACGTTCGCTCCCAAAAGAATGCGCGCCGCCGAGGTGCCCCCGGCGGCGCTGCCAGTTACTTGCGGATATAGACTACACCCTCGTACGGGCGCAGCGTCCCGGGCTCGGGCGCGTCGTCGTAGGCGTGCAGGAGCACGTCCCACTCACCCTCGGCGAGAAGCGCCTTGGCCTCGTCACCCACGGCCTCGGGCTCGTCGCCGAAGTTGGCGAGCACGAGCAGCGACCCCGCCTGCGTGAGGTCGGCGGCCGTGGCGGTGGCGGCGTCGTACCTCTCCCCCACCGAAAGCTCGCCGAAGCGGGCGTACTCGAACACCGGCACGGACCCGGCGTCCAGGAACTTCACCTTGCCGTGCGCCACCACGTCCATGTCGTGGCGCAGCTCGTTCACCTGCTTGTAGAAGGCGAAGATGGAGTCGGGGTCGGCCACCTCGCGCTCCACGCAGATCTCTGCCTGGTTGCAGTCGGCGGCGTCGCAGGCCATGGTGCTCCACGGCTCGCCGGTGCTAAAGCCGGCGTTTGCGCTCGCGTCCCACTGCATGGGCGTGCGGGCGTTGTCGCGCGAGCGCGTGGCCACGATGTGCAGCGCCTCCTCGGAGGTCTTACCCTCCTCCTCCATGAGGATGCGGTAGTAGTTGGTGCTCTCCACGTCGCGGTACTGCTCGATGCTCGTGAAGTGCGCGTTGGTCATGCCGAGCTCGTTGCCCTGGTAGATGTAGGGCGTGCCGCGCAGCAGGTTCATGAACAGGCAGAGCATCTTGGCCGAGGGCACGCGGAGCTTGCCGTCGTTGCCAAAGCGCGAGACCACGCGCGGCTGGTCGTGGTTGTCCCAGAACAGGGCGTTCCAGCCGCCTCCGGCCTGCATGCCCTCCTGCCAGGTGGAGAGCAGGCGGTAGAGCTCGTTGAGGTCGGCCGGCATGAGCGACCACTTCTGGCCGTCCTTGTAGTCCACCTTGAGGTGGTGGAACGAGAAGACCATCGAGAGCTCGTGATCGGCCGGGTTGGTGTAGCCAAGGCAGGCCTCGAGCGAGGTGGAGGACATCTCGCCCACCGTCATGAAGCCCTCGGAGGTGTCGATGCCGGCCTCGCGCACGAGCTCCTGCAGGTACTCGTGCACGTGCGGGCCGTCCACGTAGAAGCGGCGGCCGTCGCCGATGAAGTCGTCCTCGTAGGTGGAGGGCTTGGAGATGTTGTTCACGACGTCGAAGCGGAAGCCGTCGACGCCCTTCTCCTTCCAGAAGCGCACGATGCCGGCGCACTCGCGGCGCACCTCGGGGTTTGCCCAGTTGAGGTCCGCCTGCGTGGGGTCGTAGAGGTTCATGCGCCACTTGCCCACCGCAGGCTCCCACTGCCAGCAGGGGCCGCCGAACTTGGAGAGCCAGTTGCACGGGCGCTTATCCGGCGTGCCCTCGCAGAAGATGTAGTAGTCCTGGTAGTGCTTATCTCCGGCGATGGCCTTCTGGTACCACTCGTGCTCGGTGGAGGTGTGGTTCAGGACCATGTCGAGCATGATGCCGATGCCGCGGGTGTGCGCCTCGCGCGAGAGCTCCTCAAAGTCCTCCATCGTGCCGTAGCGCGGGTCCACGGCGCGGTAGTCGGCCACGTCGTAGCCGTTGTCGCGCTGGGGCGAGGGGAAGAACGGCGTGAGCCAGATGTAGTCGACGCCCAGGCCCTTGAGGTAGTCGAGCTTGGAGGTGACGCCCTTGAGGTCTCCCCAGCCGTCGGCGTTGGAGTCCTTGAAGCTCTTGGGATAGACCTGGTAGACGACCTTGTTTGAGATATCGAGAGTCTGCATCCTTCGTCTCTCTTCTTGTATGGGGCACCCGCGCGTGCACGGGCACCCCAAGGGTCTGAAGCTAACTTGCGAGCGAGCGGGTGCCTAGGCGGCGAGCTCGGCGGCGATCTGGGAGGCCTCGGCCTCAGCCTCGACGTCGATGCCCTTCTTCTTGCCGACGATGACGGTCAGCACGAACGGGACGACGACGGCGATGAGCATGCAGACGGCGAACATGCCCCAGCTGGGAAGCTGCATGGAGAGGATGCCCGGCAGGCCACCGACGCCAACGGCGTTGGCGGTGCACTTGGTGGCGACGGAGAGCAGGCCGGCGATGCAAGAGCCGATCATGGCGCTCACGAACGGGAAGGTGTACTTGAGGTTGACGCCGAACATGGCCGGCTCGGTGACGCCGAGATAGCAGGAGATGATGGCCGGGATGTTGATCTGCTGGTTACGCTCGTTCTTGCGCTGGAGGTAGGCCATGCCGAGGACGGCGGAGCCCTGGGCGATGTTGGAGAGCGCAATCATGGGCCAGAGCATGGTGCCGCCGAAGTCGGCGATGAGCTGCAGGTCGATGGCGTTGGTCATGTGGTGCAGGCCCGTGATGACGAGCGGGGCGTAGAAGGCACCGAACACGGCGCCGAACACGGCAGAGAGCGGGCCGGTGATGCCGGCGTAGACGATGCTGGAGATGCCGGAACCGAGCCACCAGCCGATGGGGCCGAGGACGAAGTGGGCGGCCATGACGGCAAGCAGCAGCGAGCAGAACGGCACGACGATCATGGAGACGACCTCGGGCGTGATCTTGCGGAAGAAGCGCTCAAGGAAGCCGAGGGTCACGGCGGCGAGCATGGCCGGGATGACCTGGGCCTGGTAGCCGATCATGTTGACCTGCGCGAAGCCGAAGTCCCACTGCGGGATGTCGGCGGCAGCGGTGCTGGCGACGCTATAGGCGTTCAGCAGCTGGCCGGAGACGAGCGTGAGGCCGAGCACGATGCCGAGCATCTGGGTGCCGCCCATCTTCTTGGTGATGGACCAGCAGATGCCCACGGGGATGCCCGTGTGGAAGACGGCCTCGCCGATGAGCCAGAGGAACGAGTCCACGCCGGCCCAGAAGGTGGAGATGTCGACGAGGGTCTGGGTGCCGTCACCGAACATGTAGATGGAGTCGATGCAGTTGCGGAAGCCCAGGATGAGGCCGCCGACGATGACGGCGGGGATGATGGGCGCAAAGACCTCGGCGATGACGGTCATGGCGCGCTGCAGCGGGTTCTGGTTCTGCTTGGCCGCGGCCTTGGCGGCGTCCTTGGAGACGCCCTCGATGCCGGCGATCTCGGTGAACTCGTTGTAGAACGTGGAGACGTCGTTGCCGATGATGACCTGGAACTGGCCGCCCTGGGTGAAGGTGCCCTTGGCAGACGGGATGGCCTCGATGGCGGGGACATCGGCCTTGGACTCGTCGTTCAGGACAAACCTCATGCGGGTGATGCAGTGGCTCACCGCCGCGATGTTCTCCTTGCCGCCGACGAGCTCGAGCAGCTTCGACGCGTCTTCTGCGTACTTGCCCATTCGTTCCTTCCTTTCCTTCCTCGACCGACGGGGCTCCGCCCTTGCGGCCACTTATTTGAATAAGTTGGCTTGAAGTATAGGAGTGAGTTGTCTGAATGACTGGTCGCGAGTGTGAACTTATTTGCATAAGTAAGGCGAACGGTTGGTTTAGAGCCGTGAGCGGCATATGCTGAATGCAAACCAAGCCCTATACTTGGATACGAAAAGCCACCTCACAAAAGGACCGCTCCATGAAAGCAATCTGGCAGGGCATCTACAGCTCCCTGCGCCAAGACATCACCAACGGCACCTACCCGTTCCAGTCGCTGCTCCCCTCAGAGGCCGTGCTGACCGACGCCTTCGCATGCTCGCACAACACCCTGCGCAAGGCCCTCGCAAAGCTCACCGAGGAGGGTCTGGTGCAGCCGATCCACGGCAAGGGCGTGCGCGTGATCTACCAGCCGCGCGAGCGTGCCCTCTTTGAGGTGGGCGGCATCGAGACCTTCGCCGAGACCACGGCGCGCCAAGGCCTCGAGCACGAGACCGTGGTAAAGACCTTCGAGTACCTCACGGTGGACGATGCCCTCATGCGCGCCACCGGCTACGCGCCCGGCACCGACGTGCTGCACATCGAGCGCATCCGCGTCTTTGGCGGCGAGGGCGCCATCCGCGACGAGAGCTACTTCTTGGCGAGCGCCGTGGAGGGCCTCACCCCCAGAATCGCCTCAGACTCCATCTATTCCTATCTGGAGGGGACCCTCGGCCTCGGCATTGCCCAGAGCATGCGCGTGATCACGGTGGAGCCCGCCACCAAGCGTGACTACGAGCTGCTGACCCTTCCCGAGGGCTGCTACCTGGCCGTGGTCGCAAGCCGCGTGTTCTCGAACGAGGGCATCATGTTCGAGTCGACGACGTCGCGCCACCGCCCCGACCTCTTCGCCTTCCGCGACGTGGCCCACAGAAAGCCCGCGGCGCTGTAGGGCGAAAGGGCAAACGCCCGGGCGTTGCTCGCAGTTGCCGAGCCGTAGCCCGTCGATGGCCCGAGGTACGGGCTTGCCGCACATAGGGCGCGCTCGCGTCCCTGGCGGCAAGGGCACCATCCGCAGCGATGCCCGCCGTTAGGGAGCCAGGGCCGCCGCGCTGCTCCCCTACTTCGTGCGCTGGGCGTACATCTTGCTCGGGCGAATCACCATGAGGGCTATGAAGATGAGCATCGTGGTGAAGCCGAGGCTAATGGGATAGATCACCATGAGGCGCTCGAAGCTGGGGGCGGCCGGGAAGACCACGCTCACCCAGAAGAAGCGCCAGCCGCAGACGCCGAGCGCCGTGAGGATGGCAGGCGCCAGGCTGATGCCAAACCCGCGCAGGTAGCCACTCATGTTCTCGTAGGCCATGCTGAACATGTAACTCGGGAAGATCATGCACATGCGGTAATAGCCCAGGCGGATCACCTCTGGGTCGCCGTTAAAGAGCGAGAGGATCTGGTGGCCGAAGCCCAGAAGGATGGCGAGCATCACGAGCTCCACCACCTCGGCCTCGGCCAGGGCGGTGAGCAGCACGCTCTTGCAGCGGCGGATGTTGCCCGCGCCAAAGTTCTGGCCGACGAAGGTGGTGCAGGCCTGGCTGAAGCTGTTGAGCAGGTTGTAGACCACGTACTCGAGCGAAAGCACGGCCGAGCTTGCGGCCATGACCTCGGTGCCGAGGCTGTTGATGCAGGCCTGGATGACGATGTTGGCGAGCGAGAAGACCGCGCTCTGGATGCCCGCCGGCAGGCCGATGCGCACGACGCGTCTGAGCACGGGACCGTCGATGCCAAGCTCGCGCGGCTCCAGGCGGATGGGCGAGTCGATGCGCGTGAGGCGGAAGAAGAGCACCGCCGCCGCAACCGTGTAGCTCACAGCGGTCGCCGCCGCGGCGCCCGCCACTCCCCAGCCCATCACGGGGATGAAGACGAACACGAGCGCGACGTTGATGACGCTCGAGGCCGCGAGCGCCTGGAGCGGCATCTTGGTGATGCCGACGCTGCGGAAGATCGCCGCCTCAAAGTTGTAGAGCAGGATGGAAGGCATACCCAAGAGGTACACGCGCAGGAAGGTAATGGCCTGCGGGAACGTGTCGCTCGGCACGTTCAGCAGGTGGAGCAGCGGCTCTGCCAAGAGCTCGCCCAGAAGCGTCACGAGGATGCCGCCCGCCGCGAGCGCGACCGAGGAATGCACGGCCTTCTTCACCGTGGCCATGTCATCCGAGCCGATGGCGTTGGCGATGACGACGTTGGTGCCCAGCGCAATGCCGATGAAGAGGTTCAGGATGAGGCTCGTGATGGGCGTGTTGGAGCCCACGGCCGCCATGGCGTTCGCGCCCGAGAGCTGGCCCACCATCATCGTGTCGATGAGCGAGCTCATCTGCTCAAGGATGCCCGTGAGCGCCACCGGCAGGGCGAAGACGGGAATCGTCTTCCAAAGCGAGCCATGGAGCATGTCCAGGGGCGGTCTCTTGCCCTTCTCGGGCTTGTTTACGCTCTTTACCTGCACTTTATTGGTCGCCGTTGTTTCGGCGACCTCAACGCTCGCTTGGCTCATTCGCTAGTCTCGGCTCTACTCGCTCACATCTTCGACGCGAACCAGTCTACTCCCCTGCCAGGCCGGCGGCCAGTACGGCGGCGCCCGCTGCGGCGGCGGCCGTGACGAGGCCGGCGTTGATGTCGCCCGTCTGGGGCAGGCCCTCGCCAGAGGACTTGCCGGAGCCGTCGGTGGCACCGTCGCCACCGTCGGTGCTGCCCGAGGCATCAGGCGTCAAGGGGGCGGGATCTGGGTCAGTGTCAGGCTCGTCGTCGGCCGGGTCGTGGTCGAGAATCGTGATGCGGCCCTGGCCATAGATGTTGGCGTAGTCGCTCCCCACCACCCCGTTCAGCCCATAGCGGATATAGTCGATGAGGGCGTCGATGTCGAGACCGATCAGCTGCGAGGAGTCGGCGTCGTCGGGGATGGGCATGCCCGAGCCGCCGAGGGTGAGGATGAACTCGCACGAGGCCACGGTGTAGTACTTCTCGGGGTCAATCTCCTCGCCGTTGAGCTTGGCGCTCACCACGCGACGCTTGCCAGTGACGCCCTCCTGAGGCCAGGTGTCGCCGGGCATGGGCGAGGCGTAGTCGTCGCGCACGGTATAGCTAAAGCCCTCAGACACCTGCAGGAACGCGCCGCCCTTCTCGGGCAGTTTCTTCACGCCCACCTCGAGCATGTTCAGGATGTGCTGGCCCGTGACCTTGATGAAGCAGAGCTGGTTGTTGAAGCAGTGAACGTCGATGAGGTTGCCGTAGGTGATGTCGCCGGCGGCGATGTTGGCGCGGACGTTGCCACCGTTGGTGAAGGCGACATCGACGTTCACGCCATTCATGTTGGCCACGTAGTAGATGGCGTCGGCCGTGAGGTCGCCGAGGTTGGTCTCTGAGTAGCACACGAGGCGGCGGCTGGCGTCCGTGGGCTCGGTAGACCAAAGGTCGACTTCGCTCTTGCCGATGACCTGGTTCTTCGTCTTGGCGATGTCGGCCTCGACGCTGGCCACGGTGGCCGCAACCGCCTCGTCGGAGCCGCTCCAGCTCGTGACGAGCTCGCCACGGGCATCGCTGGTCTGGGCGCGATAGCTTGCGTCGCCGCCGTTGTCCGGCCACTCGGCAGAGCCCGTGTCTTGCAGCACGCCGGTGACGGTGCCGGCGGCAGGGTCGATCTCCACACGGCCGAAGCTCAGGAACTGCGTGCCCGTCTGGCAGAGGAGCACGTCCTCGCCGTTGGCGTTCTTGCAGGTCTGCTCGTACAGCTCATGGCTGTGGCCATCGATCACGACGTCGATGCCGCTTGTGCTCGCAATCACGGTCGAGCTCTTCCAGAGCTGCGCCGAACCGCTCTCGCCAAGGTGGGCAAGCAGCACCACGTAGTCGGCACCCTCGGCACGGGCGTCGTCCACGGCCGTCTGGACCGCGTCGTAGAGGGCCTGGCCCGTGTCGTCGAGCTCGCCAAAGTCGTAGAGGCGGTTGCCGTCGGCGTCCTTGAAGGTCGTGGGCATGGAAGACGTGGGCGTCTCGGGCGTCACGCAGCCGACGAAGGCCACCTTCTTGGTGCCGGCGTTGGTCGCAAAGCTCTTGATGAGGTAGGGGTCGAACACGCGAGCGCCCGTGCGTGCGTCCTTGAAGTTGCAGCACACGAGCTTGACCGAATCGCCCTCGGTGGCACGGATCTGGAAGAGCTGCTCCATGCCGTAGTCAAACTCGTGGTTGCCGAGCGTCATGACGTCGTAGCCAACCGAGTTAATGATCTGGGCAGGCCCCTCGCCCTTGGTGAGCGAGCCGTTGGAGTTGCCCTGCACGTTGTCGCCGGCATCCACGAGCACGACGCTGTCCTGCCCGTACTTCTCGCGCTGGTCGCTGACGTAATCCTTGAGCGCGGCATAGCCGAGGTTCGTCTTGGAGCTGTTGAACGCGCAGTGCACGTCGTTGGTGTGGCAGATGACGATCTTGCCGTCGCTCGCCTCCTCCGCAAGCGCGGCGGCGGGGCCACTTATCAGCGGAACCGTAAGGCTCGCAAGGATGGCACCTGCGGAACCGAGAAACTCGCGACGTGAGATGTGCTGCGCCATGGGGACCCCTTCGCTTGAGCTGTCTTTTCCCCAGTTTATCCCTCTAACGCGTCCCGAAGGACCGGGGCCACGGGCGGAGGCTAGTAGGCCTCGATCTCCTTGATCATGACCTCGCGGCCTCGCAGGAGATAGGTCTGGTCGCTGCCGCAGTTGGGGCAGGTCTTGCCATGCTCCACGGTGCCGTACTCAGAGCCACAGGCCTCGCAGTAGGTCACGGCCGGGATGTCCTCCACCTCAAGCGAGGCGCCGTCCACGAGCGGCTCGCGAGCGGCGGCCCACTTCCAGGCGTCCTGGAGGTAGTCCGGCACCACGCCCGAGACCTCGCCCAGCTGGAGCGTCACGCGGGTGACGGAGGTGGCGCCGGCGTCTGCCGCGGCCTTCTTCACGTCGTCGATGATGTAGAAGACAATGCCCAGCTCGTGCAAGGTGGCTCCTCAGAATTGCGCCGGCAAGGGAGGCTCTCCCCTGCCGGCGTCTGCTTACGGTTGCGCCCGCGGCGTGCCGGCGGGCAAGGCGAGGGCGCGGCCCCACAGAGCAGGCCGCGCCCCTATGCGCACTTACTTCTTCTTGCCAAAGATGATCTTGGCCTGGCGCTTGGCAGCGTACTTGAGCAGGCTCGGGACCTTCTCCTCGTACTTCACCATCTTGGAGCACTCGGGGCGCTCGCGGAACAGATGGATGGCGTCGAAGGAGCACTTGGTGGTGCAGAGGCCGCAGCCAATGCACTTGTTCGGGTCCACCACGGAGGCGCCGCAGCCGAGGCAGCGGGAGGTCTCGGCCTTGACCTGCTCCTCGGTGAAGGTCTCGGTGTACTCGCGGAAGGGCTGCGCCTTCTCGAGCTCGTGGTTGACCTTGGGCTCCTGGCGCTTGGTGTCGTCGTAGGAGCCGAAGTCCACGTCGTCCTTGTTGAGCTCCACGTACTGGCGCTGGTTGCGGCCGATGGTGAGCGTGCCGTCCTGGACGAAGCGGTGAATGGAGACGGCGGCCTCGTGGCCGGCGGCGATGGCGTCGATGGCGAACTTGGGGCCGGTATAGACGTCGCCGCCGACGAAGATGTCAGGCTCGGCGGTCTGGTAGGTCTTGGGGTCGGCCACGGCGCCGTTTCCACGGCCAAGCTCCACGTTGGAGCCCTGGAGCAGGTCGCCCCAGACGATTGCCTGGCCGATGGACATGACGACCTGGTCGCAGGCGAGCTCGATGGTGTCGTTCTCGTCGTAGACGGGGCTGAAGCGGTGCTCCTTGTCAAAGACGCTGGTGCAGCGCTTGAAGACGATGCCGCGGACGTGGCCGTCCTCGGTGGTAAGGACCTCCTTGGGGCCCCAGCCGCAGCTGAGCTTCACGCCGTCGGCAGCGGCCTCCTCCACCTCCTCGTCAGAGGCGGGCATGATGTCGCGGCTCTCGAGGCAGAGCATGTCGACGCTCTCGGCGCCGAGGCGCGCGGCGGTGCGGGCGACGTCGATGGCGACGTTGCCGCCGCCGACCACGACGACCTTGCCCGAGACGGGCGCGGCGTCACCGCCGGCAAGCTGGGCCGTGGCGACGTTGCGGAGGAAGTCGACGGCCACGCCGACCTCGGGCGCGTCCTCGCCGGGGATGCCGGCCTTGCGGCCGCCCTGGCAGCCGATGGCCACGTAGAAGGCCTTGTAGCCCTGCTCGCGCAGCTCGCCCAGCGTCACGTCCTTGCCGACCTCGACGCCGTAGTGGAACTCGGCGCCCATCTCGGCGATGACGTCGACCTCGGCCTGGATGACGTCCTTGCCGAGCTTGTAGGCCGGGATGCCGTAGGTGAGCATGCCGCCGGGGCGCTCGTTCTTCTCGAACACGACCGGCTTGTAGCCCTTCTCGGCCAGGTAGAAGGCGCAAGAGAGGCCAGCGGGGCCGGCGCCGATGATGGCGACCTTCTCCTCGAAGTCGCCGCGGACCTTCGGGCGCACCTGCTTCGGGATGTAGCGCGTCTCGGCGTCCATATCCTTCTGGGCGATGAACTTCTTGACCTCGTCGATGGCGATGGCCTCGTCGACGCGGCCACGGGTGCAGGCGTCCTCGCAGCGACGGTTGCAGATGCGGCCGCAGACGGCGGGCAGCGGGTTCTCGCGCTTGATGAGAGCGAGCGCCTCGGTGTAGCGGCCCTGGGCGGCGAGCTTGAGGTAGCCCTGGACGGCGACGTGGGCCGGGCAGGCGGTCTTACACGGGGCGGTGCCCGTGTCGTAGGTCTCGATGCGGTTCTTGTCGCGGTACTCCGGGCTCCACTTGGTGTAGTCCCACTTGGTGGCGTCGGGTAGCTCCTGGCGCGGGTACTCGGGCACCTTGCCGGTGGACTTCTGGCAGAGCTTCTGGCCGAGCTTCACGGCGCCGGCCGGGCACACCTCGACGCAGCGGCCGCAGGCAACGCAGCTCTTGGCGTCGGTGTGGGCCACGTAAGCCGAGCGCGACAGGTTGGGCGTGTTGAACAGCTGCGAGGTGCGAAGCGCGTAGCAGACGTTCACGTTGCAGTTGCAGATGGCGAAGATCTTGTTCTCGCCGTCGATGTTGGTGATCTGGTGCACGAAGCCGTTGTCCTCGGCGCGCTGGAAGATCTCCATGGCCTCCTCGCGCGTGATATAGCGGCCGCGGTCAGTCTCCACCAGGTAGTCGGCCATGTCGCCCACGCCGATGCACCAGTCGTTAAAGTCGTCGCCACAGCCCTGGCCCATGCGCTCGCGGCTCATACGGCAGCTGCAGGGGCTGGCGGCGTACTTGCCCTCGTACTTGTCGAGCCAGTGCTTGATGTGCTCGATGGAGATGGACTGGTTCTCGTGCTCGATGGCCTTCTCGACCGGAATGACGTGCATGCCAACTCCGCCGCCACCGGGCGGGAGAAGCGGCGTGGCCTTGGAGAGCGGGCCCTTGGAGGCACTCTCGAAGAACTTGGCGTAGACCGGGTGCTCCTCCAGCTGGCTCCAACGCATGTTCAAAAACTCGGCAGAGCCGGGAACGAGCATGGGCAGGACCCACTGCTTGGTGCGGGTCTCGTTCTCCCAGTTGTACTCAAGCAGGCCCACGTAAGAGAGCTCGTCGAGCATCGGCTCGAGCTTCTCGGCCGGGATGCCGGTGGCCTTCACGGCATCCTCGAGCGTGTAGGGCTTGCGCATCTTGAGCTTGCAGAGCATGTCGGCCTGCTCGTCGGTGGCAGCCTCGGCGAAGCTCCAGTACTCATAGCCAAGCAGCTCGTCCTTGCCGAGCATGCGGTTCGTGCAGTGCTTGCACAGGGCCACGATGCTCGGGCGCGGGTTCTCGGGCAGCTCGGGCACGAACTCGCGTCCGATGTCGGTCTCGGTGTAGGAAATGCCAGGGCCGTTGAGGATCATGTTCTCTCCCTTTGTTTAAGCCCATTAGCTGGGCTTTATTGGCGGCGCTGCCCTCCCTTAAGGCAGCGTGTCGTGCAGCCGGCCAGGCCGGCCTTTGCTCCCGGGCCCCACCCGGGCAGTGCGGCCGGGCTACTCGCCCGGGTAGTGCGGTGCGGCGGAGTTGGCCGGAGTCGCCTTCTGGAAGGTCCCCGCCTTCCAGGCGGCCACGGCCTCACTCAGCCAGGTGGTCCAGGTGTCCACGCCCTCGCCCGTCTTGGCCGAGATGGGGATCACGACCGCGCCGGGGTTGCGCATGTGGACGTTCTCAATGCACTTCTCGAGGCTGAAGTCGAAGTAGGGCGCCACGTCGATCTTGTTGACGAGCACCACGTCGGTGACCTCGAACATGAGCGGGTACTTGAGGGGCTTGTCGTCGCCCTCGGGGACGGAGAGGATCGCCACGTTCACGCTCGCGCCCGTGTCGAACTCGGCGGGGCACACGAGGTTGCCGACGTTCTCCAGGATGGCGAGGTCGAGGGGCGCGGAGCCGGAATCGGCCGCGGCGGCGTCGAGCTCCGCCAGGCCCTGGCGGCACATGGCCGTATCCAGGTGGCACATGCCGCCCGTGTGGAGCTGCACGGCCGTGACGCCGGCGTTCTGCATGGTGAGGGCGTCGACGTCGGAGTCGATGTCGGCCTCCATGACGCCGATGGAAAGCTTGTCCTTGAGCGCGGCCACCGTACGGCGAAGCGTCGTGGTCTTGCCCGAGCCCGGGCTGCTCATGAGGTTCAGCAGGAAGGTGCCGCGCTGGGCAAGCTCTGCGCGCAGCTCGTCGGCCGCGCGGTCGTTGCTCGCGAACACGCTCTGCTTGACCTCGATCACGCGCACGCGGCGCTCGTCCGCGGCGTTTGCGCCGCAGGCCTCGGTCTCTCCCATTTTCTCTCCCCAAACAGTCGCGGTCCCGTCCCCACAGGCCCGCGATGTTTACATAACCTGAGCAAGTCTACAGGAACTTGCGCCCGCACGCGCCGGTCCATCGGTATTCGGTATGCCCAGTTGAGGAAGATTCCCGCGCTTGCGAAAGATACAGCCTTGCAAGGTAAAGCGCCCGCATACAATCAGCCTAATCCAAACTTTGGTATAACTTGGTACATGCTGGTAGAGGTTCTCCAGTCGCGAAGGAGCAAGCATGCAGGCAAACCCGTTCAAGCCCACGGCAGGCAAGATGCCGCCCGTGCTCATCGGGCGCCAAGACGTCGTTGACGACTTCGTCGAGGCACTGGAAAACGGTGCCGGCGCCCCCGGGCGCCTCATGCTCATCAGCGGCAACCGCGGCTTTGGCAAGACGGTCATGCTCGGCGAGCTCCGCCGGGCGGCCGTGGCGCACGGCTGGGAGGTCTTCCCCGAGACGGCGAGTGCCGGCATGTGCGAGCGCCTGCTCGAGGCCCTCTCGCCCAAGCGAGCTCGGGTGGAGTCAGCCAGCCTCAAGCCCTCCATCAGCATCGGTGGCGTCCTGGGGGCAAGCCTCGGCAGCGTAGAGGTAACGGCGCCAGAGGAGCGCGCCCTCACGCTCAAGAACGCCATCAACGAGCGGCTTGCGAGGCTCAAGCCCGGCTGCGGCATCGTCTTCACCATCGACGAGGCCCAGGCCGCCTCCGAGCAGGACATGGTGGCGCTCGCCACGACGCTTCAGCACGTAATCGGCGACCAGGACATGCAAGACGTGCCCGACACCGAGCGCAAGGGCATCGCCATGGTATTTGCGGCCCTCCCCTCCTCGGTGGACGAGTTGCTCGACAACCGCGTCCTCACCTTCCTGCGCCGCGCGCAGAAGGAGGCGATCGGCAACGTTAGGCTTCCAGAGGTGCGCGACTCCTACCTGCAGGCCGTGGCAAACGCCGGCAAGCAAATGAGCGAGGAGAGCGCCGCGCTCGCGGCGAAGTTCTCTGAGGGGCACCCCTACCTCATCCAGCTCGTGGGCTACTACATGTGGCGCTCTGCCGACAGGCGCGGGTCCACAGTGATTGAGAAGTCCGATGTGGAGGCGGGTGTCACCGACGCCATGGGGGCCTTCTACGACGCCGTCTGCGCGCCCACCTACTACGGCCTCACGAGCCCGCAGCGCCTCTTCGTGGAGGCCATGGCGCCAGACGGCGGCAAACCATCTCGCCTGGCTGACATAACCAAGCGCTGCGATCGCTCGAGCGCCTGGGCGAGCAAGTACCGCGCAAGCCTCATCCGCGAGCGCGTAATAGAACCCGCCGGCTACGGCCTCGTCCGCACGCGCGTGCCGCATCTGCTGGACTACATCGACAAAGAGATCATCTGGCACGACAAGGACGTGGAGTAGGGGTCTGGCGCGCCAACTAGCCTCACAAACTATCTCTAACAAAAATGCAGCTACCGTCCTTGATGAGGTCGATAGCTGCAAATTGCGTAGAGCTGGTTTGACGCACGGCTCCGCAAGCGCCGCTGGGGGCCGGGCGTCCCGGGAGTTACCTCCTGCGGAGGCGGCGGCGGGCCATGCCGAAGGCCATGAGGGCGCAGCCGGCCGCCAGGACGTAGATGAGCGCAGTCTGGATGTCGCTCGTCTGCGGGAGCCTGCCGCCCTTGCTGGTGCCGCTGCCGCTCGAAGGCTTGCCCTCCTCGCGGGTGACGACCTTCTGCTCCTCGCGGACGCTTAGCTTGTAGTCGACGAGGGCAAGCGAGGAGCCCTCGGAATAGGCATTGGGCATGTCGCCCGTGGTGGCGCCGCCCACGATCGTGACGTTGCCGTACTCGTCCACCGTGAAGGTGACCTCATCGGCCTTGGCATAGCCATCGGGCGCCGCGCTCTCGCTCAGCGTGTAGGTCTTGCCTGCCGTAAGGCCGCGAAGGACGTAGCCGGCGGCCGTGGAGGTCCAGGTAGCGACCTCGTTGCCGTCCTCGTCACGCACCACGAGCTCGGCGCCGGCGAGTGCAGTCCCGTCGGAGGTGAACTTGCCGATGGTCACGGACAGCTCGGTGTCGCTCACGCCGGTGCCGGCCTTGTAGACGATGGGGTCGGTGGTCGTGCCGGCATAGCTGGGAGAATCGGCCGCGGTATCTTCGCCCTCGTAGGAGAGCGAGTAGGTGCCGTCAGCATTGGCAACGATGGTGAAGGTGTCGCTGCGGTTCTCGGAGACTGTGTAGCCCTCGGGCGCCGTGACCTCCTGGAAGTAGTAGCTCTGGCCCGCCGCGATGTCAGAGGCGCTCGCGGCCGTGAAGACCATAAGGCCGTTCTCGTCGCTCGTGGCGGTCATGACCTGCACGGAGCCGCCGGCGGCAGACTC
The DNA here is from genome assembly GCA_963641675.1 of Anaerovoracaceae bacterium. Lineage (GTDB taxonomy): Bacteria > Actinomycetota > Coriobacteriia > Coriobacteriales > Atopobiaceae > Parolsenella. The sequence continues at coordinate 1,887 of CAVIES010000005.1, read as the reverse complement.
GTCCACGCGGTAGAGCGCATACACGGCACCGGAGAGGCCCTCGCCCGTCTCGGCGGAGGTCTTGGTGAGCGCGAGGCTCAGGCCGCGCACCTTGTTGGTGATGGTGGGGTGCTCGGTCGCCTTATAGGTGGTGCCATTCACGCCCGCGGCCGCGTCGGCGGCGTTCGCGTACTTCACGTAGTGGCTCTCGGCCTCATAGAGGCTGCCGTCCTCGTTTGTGGCGATGGTGGTGACGAACTTCACGACCTCCTCGGAGTACTCGACCGTGGAATCCTTCGCCTGGCCCGGCGTCTCGCGAACGGTGTAGCTGTAGGTGCCGGCGGAGGTGAACTTGAGGCAGGAGGGGTTGTCCGGGTCGGCCGAGACGTTGTTGGCGGCGTCGAAGTCGACCATGCCCGCCTCGTCGTTCGTGGCCTCAGAGACCACCTCGCCCGTAGTGTCGCTGATGAGCTGGAAGGAGAACTCGCCCTCCGTGAGTGCGCGGCCCTCGAGCACCTTCACGACCTTCGGGTCCACATAGCAGACCTTGTCGGCAGCCACGGCCTCGCCCTCGGCGGCCATGGAGTAGCCGGAGAGCGAGAAGTCCATCTCGTCGTCGCCCTCGTCGCCGGAGTCGTCCTTGCCGGGCTTGATGGTGCCGTGGAAGGGACGCGTGTGGCTCTCGGCCACGACGGTGATGTTCTGGGCGATGAAGGTGCCGCAGGCGCTGCCCGGGCCGAGCGTGAGGTTGGCGCCCGGGGCCAGCACGCTCGCGGTGCACTCGCCCACCTGGATGTTCGCGTCATCGCCGGTGTTGTAGAAGTTGTAGATGACGTAGCCGGTGTCGCCGAAGACGCTGTCGGTCTCGCCGATGCCCACGCGCTGGTCGCCCACGTAGAGGTAGGTCTTGGGAATGCTGATGGAGCTCTGGCCTTGGCAGTCGACGTTGATGACGAGGCCGGTGCCTCCCTGCACGCGGTTGAGGTTCTTGATGTTGATGCCCTCGCTGATCTTGGCGAGGTCTTCGGCGGTGAGGGAGACGTAGCCGGCGCCGGAGAGACCGTCGGCCACGGTGAGCTCGAGGATCTTGCCGTCACTCTTAAGCTCCTTCGTCACGCCCGTCTCGGCCTGGGCGGCCAGGGTGGCGGAGGTCGTGTACATCGAGCTCTCGAGCGAGTCGATGTCGATGAAGGGGCTGGTGGCCGTGTCGGCGTCCTGCACCACGGTGTTGGGGCTCTCGATCCTGCTGCCGTTCAGCAGAAGCTCGCTGTTGTTCCTCGTGGTGAGGTTCACGTTGCTGCCAAAGACCACGCAGCCGTCGCCGCTCTTGTCCCAGCGGCCGAACGTGCCGGAGTAGTTCTGGATGTAGCTCAGCGTGTTGTGGCCGTAGATGTTCACGAACTTCTCGCTCGTGCCGCTGTCGACGATGGTGCTCACGTTCCTTGCGAGAACGTTGCCGTAGATGTCGACGCCGGCGTTCAGCGTGTCAAAGGCCACGATGTGGAAGCTGTTGGCGATGCCGAGCGAGGTGCCACCGTCGCGCCAGGCGTCGTAGTCGCTCGAGAGGAATCCGTTCGCGGTGGTGTTCTGCTTGTAGGTGATGTTGCCGTACTTCTGGCCGTCAACCGGCTCGTCGCTCGCCTCGTCGGAGATGGCGGCAGCGTCGTCCTCACTCGCGAGCGATATGGCGGCGTTGGCGTCGGCACCCTCGGCGTCCGCGGCAGCGGTGTCGTCATCGCCCTCGGCGGCGTCCGCGGCGTCAGCGGCGCCATCGCCGGAGTCACCCTCGGCAACGGCGTCATCCTCAGAGCCGGCGTTGCCCGTCTCGGGGGCCTCGCTGGCGACGGTCTCGGCAGAGTCGGCCTCGCCCGCGTAGGCAAGCTGGGAGACCGGCGAGGACTCCAGCAC
>CAVIES010000004.1:0-37744 GCA_963641675.1 Anaerovoracaceae bacterium | reverse complement strand
ATCGCACGCAATCCTTAGTTTTTTGCCACTCCGGGCGAGGCAAATGTCCTGGTCTCCAAAAAAGGCCCCGCCGAAAGGCGGGGCCTAACTAAATTTGCTATGCGCTTGGCGCTACATCAGGTCGCAGACGCGCTGGGCGAACTCCACCGGGTCCTCCGGCAGGATGCCCTCGACGATGAGGGCCTGGTCGTAGAGGATGCCGGCGTAGGCTCCGAGCTTATCGGTGTCGCCAGCCTCCTGGGCGGCCTTGAGCTTGGCAAACACCGGGTGCTTGGCGTTAAGCTCGAGCACGCGCTGGGCCTTGGGCGCCTCCTCGCCGTCGGGGTTCTTGGCAAGCACGCGCTCCATCTCGAGCGAGAGGTTGCCCTCGGAGGTGATGGCGGCAGGCGCGTCGGTCAGGCGCGCGGAGACGGCGACCTTGGTGACCTTCTCGCCCAAGGCCTCCTTGATAGCCTCGAAGAGGCCCTCGTTCTCCTTGGTGGCCTCCTCGGCCTCCTTCTTCTCGTCCTCGGTGGCAAAGTCCACGTCGCCACCGGCCACGTTCTTGAGCTCGAGCGAGCGATCCTCGACCTCGGGCTCGGCACCGTCGGCCACGGCCTTCTCGGCAGCCTCGCGGGCGGCGTCGTCGGCATAGGTCTTGGGCAGGCCCTTGGCCGTGTAGGCGCGCATGGACTGGAAGGCGAACTCGTCCACATCGGAGGTGCAGAGCAGCACGTCATAGCCGTGGTCGAGTGCGCCCTTCACCACTGGCATCTTGGCCAGGCGCTCGCGGGAGTCGCCGGCGGCATAGTAGATCGCGCTCTGGCCCTCGGGCATGGCGGCGGCATACTCGGCAAGCGTCACCATCTTCTGCTCGCGGGCGCTCCAGAAGAGCAAGAGGTCGGCAAGCTCGTCGGCCTTCATGCCATAGCTCGCGTAGATGCCGTACTTAAGGCCGCGGCCGAAGTTCTCGAAGAACTTCTCGTAGGTCTCGCGGTCGTCGTCGCGCATGGCGCAGAGCTCGCTCGTGACCTTCTTCTCAATGCGGTTGGCGATGGCCTTGAGCTGGCGGTTCTGCTGCAGCGTCTCACGCGAGATGTTGAGCGTGACGTCCGGGGAATCCACGATGCCGCGCACGAAGTTGTAGTAGTCGGGCAGAAGGTCGGCGCACTTCTCCTGGATGAGCACGTTGGAGCTGTAGAGCGCGAGGCCCTTCTGGTAGTCCTTGCTGTAGAGGTCGAACGGCGCCTTACCAGGGATGAAGAGCAGCGCGTCGTACTCCAGCGCGCCCTCGGCGTGGAAGCTCACGGTGCGGGCCGGGTCCTCCCAGTCGTGGAAGGCGCTCTTGTAGAACTCGTTGTAGTCGGCCTCCTCCACGTCGCGCTTCTTCCAGATGGGCGTCATGGAGTTGATGGTCTCGAGCTCCTCGTAGCTCTCCCACTCGGGCGTGTAGTCGTCACCGGCGTCCTCGGGCTTGGGCTTCTGGCGGCTCTTGGAGACCATCATCTGGATCGGGTGGCGCACGTAGTTGCTGTACTGCTTCACGAGCTCCTTGAGCGACCATTCCTCGAGGAAGCGGCTGTAGCGCTCGCCGCCCTCGGCCGTCTCGTCGTCGTCCTTGAGCGTGAGGATGATGTCGGAGCCGCAGTGCTCGCGCGTGGCGTCAGCGATGGAGTAGCCCTCAAGGCCGTCGGAGACCCACTCGTGCGCCACGTCCTCGTAGGCGCTGCGGGTCACCACGCGCACCTCCTTGGCAACCATGAAGGCGGAGTAGAAGCCCACGCCAAACTGGCCGATGATGTCGACGTCGTCGCCCTGGTGCTCGGCGTTCTCGGTCTTGAACTCCTCAGAGCCGGAGTGGGCGATGGTGCCGAGGTTCTTCTCGAGCTCCTCGGCCGTCATGCCCAGGCCGTTGTCTGAGATGGTGAGGGTGCGGGCGTCCTTGTCGGCCGTGATGCGGATGGAGAGGCTCTCCTCGTCCACGGAGAGGCTCTGGTCGGTCAGGCTCTTGAGGTAGAGCTTGTCCTCGGCGTCGGACGCGTTGGAGATGAGCTCGCGCAGGAAGATCTCCTTGTTGGTGTAGATCGAGTTGATCATGAGGTCGAGGAGCTTCTTGCTCTCTGTCTTGAACTTGCGCATGTATAGCCTCCGATGACGCGCAGACCCACGGCCGCGGGGCGGCGCGCAAATCTGCTACTAGTTGACTTAGGTTTTATATCCGAATTCCGCGCAAGTATTCAGCGCGTTCAGAAAGGTTTCTTTGCGCAGTCAGAGAGGGGCGCGGGCGCGGGGGATGCGCGGGCAGGCGTGCAGGCCAAAGGACGCGAGCGCGGAGACCGAGCGGGCAGGCGATGGAGGCGCGCAGGCGCAGCACGCGGCGAGCCCCACTCTCCCAGCGACCTTAGAACGTCACGGCCGCCTTTGCGAGCTTGCCGAAGACGTCAAAGAGCAGCGAGCGCGTATCCTCGTCCATCTCGCCAAACTGGCGGGCGATGGCCGGCAGCGACGTCTGCCAGTTGGCGACGATGTCGGCCATGCGCGTGGCGTCGCAGCCGTCGAGCAGGCCATACATGGCGTCGACAAAGCGCTCGCGCTCCTCTGGGCTCGTTTGCTGCAGCCACTGGCTGATGGTGGCGTCCATGTGGCGCGCACCGGCGGAGAGGCCCTCCACCTCCACGAAGCCCTGGCCCTCCACCACCCACGAGAACGGGTCGTGTTGGAAGATGCCCACGCTCGTGCTCTTCACCACCGAGTAGTCCTCGTGACTCTCCATGAGCATGCCCACGATGGAGCTCTGCGGCAGGGTCTTCTCCACGCGGCCCTGGATGCGCGCGAAGCCCTTGCTGGCAAGGAACTCCTCCGAGAAGCCCGGGCCGTCGTGCGAGTAGACGCGCTCGATGCGCGCCTGAATCTTAGGGGCCGCCATGGCGGCGGCGTAGACGGCGAGGTTGCCGCCCTTGGAGTGGCCACCAAGCACGAGGCCCCCGCGTACGCGGGAGGCGACGTCGGCAAGGTAGGCCGCGGCCTCCGTCTGGGCGGGCACGGGGCAGGTGAACGACATGTCGAAGTCCTCGCGCCAGCCGGCCACCGAGGCGTCAGTGCCACGGAAGGCGACATAGGTGAGCTCGTCGGTGAGGCCGAGCGTCACGGCGCAGAACTGCTTGGGATGGAGGGAATCTGAGGTGTCCGTGTCCAGCACGAAGCCCGCCACGCGCACGTCACGGAAGCGAGGGCTTGCCGCCATGGCCTGGAGCAAGCGCTTGCAGCTTGCCGGGTCCCAGGTGTCAAAGAGCTCGTCGAAGGCCTCGGCGCGCAGGGTCTCTTGCAGGCGCACGCCCACCTGGGTGGGCCTTCTCCTCACGCGGCGGACGGGCTTGATGGTGGCTGCGGGCGCGGCCGGGGAACCGGCAGCGGCGCTCTCCGTGCCCATGACGCTCGCGGCGGCGCTCGTCACGGCGTCCGCAGCGGCCGCCGTGGCCGTACCGGCGGCGCTCGCGGCGGAGCTCACGGCCGCGACGGCGCGCACGTGAGCCGGGTCTCCCCAGCCCTCAACGAGGCCGCCCAGGGCCTCGAGGCGAAAGTTCGAGTACCAAGAGAGCACGAGGCTGTCGACCGCGCAGAGCGGCCGCTCCTCAAAGGTGTCGAGGTTGTTCTCGACGTAGGTGCAGATGTTCTGGCGCTCCAGAAAGCCCGAACCCTCGGCCATGCGGTCCCTCCCCACATCAAAGTTTCTGGCTAAAGGATACCCGAGACCAAAGCCATGCCAAAAAACGCGTCGCCGGCCGCCAAAACACCCCTTTCATGCAGCTAAACTTAAGGTATCCCAACGGCAACCACACACGTCGGAGGAACCGCTCATGATGGAGAAGAACACCCAGAGGAAGGGTCTGCGAGCGACGTTCGTGCTTGCGCTTGCGCTCGCGCTCGTGCCCGCCGCCCTCGCGCCCGCACAGGCACATGCCGCCGAAGCGGCTGCCTTCACCTACGACGCAAGCGGCAACAAGGTCGAGTACGCCACCATCAACGCCGCCGTCGCGGCAAACACCGGCAAGACCATCTACCTCGCGCGCGACATCCAGTCGAGCGAGCAGATCGTCATCGACGAGGGCAAGACCGTCACCATCGACATGATGGGCCACGTCATCCAGGGCTCAAGCGCCAGCGATGGCGTCTTCTACGTCGAGGAAGATGCCAACCTCACGGTGACGAGCAGCTCCACCGCCACGCTCACCTTCGAGGGCTACGGCAGCAGGGGCAAGAAGGAGAACTACACGGTCACCACCGGCGGCCTCGTGTGCGGCGGCGTGACCTATAGCAGGGGCGGCGCGTTCTATGCGGATGATGGCAGCACCCTCACCCTCAGGAACATCACCGTGGGCGGAAACGTCGTCTACGGCACCAACGAGACCCAGCACGGAGGCGCCGCCATCGGCGCCGGCGCCAACTGCAGAATCTACCTCGAGCAGAACACGCAGCTCTGCGGCAACTACTCCTACTCCAACGGCGGCGCCATAGAGCTCAACGACGCAAACCCCATCCTCACCATCGACAACAGCTCCGTCACCGAAAACTACTGCGACGGAAGCGGCGCCGGCATCCACGCCCAGGCCAGCGGCGCAATCATCCACCTGCGCAACGGCGCGTCGGTGAGCAAGAACTCATCGGCGAGCTCGGGCGGCGGCATCGCCTTCGACGGCGATGACTTTGACCTTGACGGCGACGGCACCGCATCCATCTCTGAGAACTTCGGCGCCAACGGTGGCGGCGTCGAGGTCACCTCGCGCGTGCTCTACTCCGAAAGCGGCGAGATCTCTGGTCTCAAGATTACCGACAACGAGGCCTTCTATCAGGGCGGCGGCATCAACCTCTGCCAGAACAACGTCACCGTAAGCAACTGCACCGTCACGGGCAACACCACCTCGAGCAAGAACGGCGCCGGCATCTGCGTCGTCGCCAAGAACGACACCGTGAAAGACTGCACCGTCACGGGCAACACCTGCAACCTCGAGGGCGGCGGCATCTTCGTCTACTACAAGTACGACCTCAACGTGAGCGGCACCCTCGTGGTCGAGGACAACAAGCGCACAGACGGTGCCGCAGACGACGTGTTCCTCGATTCCACGAGCGCCAATGACACCTGGGCCTACCTCAAGGGCACGCTTTCCGAGGGCTCCCACGTGGGCTTCCGCACCGGCGTCACGGGCGACCGTCGCCTCATGAAGGAGCTTGGCACCTACATCGAGGGCACCCTCTTCATGGACATGGACGCCTACCACCTGAGCTACGGCTCCTCCGATAAGGACCTCTGGCAGCGCAAGGGCGAGTACGACTATCTCCTCACGCTCAATGGCGAGAAGGTCCGCCGCTTCAACCGTGGCGACAAGGTGAGCGTGAACGGCAAGAGCGACGAGGAGGGCGAGTTCTTCGTCCACTGGGACACCGAGAACTCCACCGGCATCACCATCTCCGACACCGACAAGTACAACCAGGTGCTCTCCTTCACCATGCCCCAGAACGACGTCCACCTCGTGGGCGTCTACGCCACGCCGCTCACCTCCGCCTCTGTGAGCATCATCGGCAGCGCACCCACCGCCGGGCAGGATCTGCCCACCCTTGCAGCCTTCCGCTGGCAGAACAGCACGCTCGGCGGCGCCACGCAGTCGCGCGACGTCTCGCTCACCTGGTACGAGGTTGACGGCAGCGGCAAGATGACCCAGGCGAGCGGCGTCGCCAAGGCGGGCACCACCTACGTGGCTTCGTTCTCGGTGCCGCAGGATGCCTCGATGGCCCGCGTCTTCGGCAGCGGCTTCGCCGATGACGGCGTAACCGTGCGCATGGGCACCACCGAGCTGGGCAAGTCCATATCCACCAGCGTTGACGAGGCCACCGGCGCGCTCAGCGTAACCACCTGCAAGTTCACCACCGAGGGCGAGACGCCCGCGGAGGACGCCGGCACCATCACCGTCAAGCTCGTGGACGCGGGCCTCGCCGGCAGCGCCACCCAGCAGACCATGCTGCTCGACGCCGACGACAATTCGTCCGACGACCTCATCGGCGAGGTCAAGGTCTCTTATGCGGAGGGTTCCAGCTCCGTGACCATCGCCGCGCCCAGCGAGGCCGGCTGGAACTTCTGCAACTGGGAGAAGGTCGCCTCGGGCTGCAGCTATGACGACGAGAACGGCACCGTCACCGTGAACGACCTCGGTGCCGTATCCGAGCTCACGGCCACCTACACTCCGGTCGTGACCGAGGCTGCCATCGGGCTCGACACGCCCGTTGCCGGCTCCGCGCTCCCGGCCACGGTGAGCTCGCTTGAGGTCACCTGCACGGACGGCAGCACCATAGACCTCGCGGAATACCTATCTGAGGACGGCACGCTGCCCGTGACGTGGTCGGGCGCGGAAAGCGGAGCCACCGCCGAGCCCATGACCACCTACACCGCCCTCATCGAGCTTATGGACGGCGACGGCATCACCGACGTCGAGAAGGTCCTCTCGCCCAACGCCGTCGTGACCGCCAATGGCACCCAGGTGGGCTCTGCCGGCTTCACCGTGCAGGACGACAAGCTCTATCTCTGCGTGACCTTCCCCGAGACCCAGGGGGCCAAGCTCACCGGCGTCACCCAGCCGGAGGACGTGGAGCTTACCTTTGACGAGGCCAAGGCCTACCAGGCGCAGCAGGAGGCCGCGACGGACGACGTCTGCTGGCCGCTGCCCAAGTCCTGCGCCGTCACGCTCGAGGGCGGCAGCACGATCGCCTGTGACGTCACCTGGAACGTGCCCACCGGCTTTGACGAGAACGCCACCGGCGCACAGACGCTCACCGCAACCGGCACGCTCACGCTTCCCTCCTACATAAGCTCGGGCGATGTCTCGCTCGATGTCACCTGCACCATCAGCGTCGCCGCGCCCGAGGGCGATGACAAGGGCGACGATGATGACAAGGGCAAGGGCGACGAGGACAAGAAGGGTGACGACGAGGGCGAGGACGACAAGACCACGCCCGACTCCGAGAAGGACGGCAAGGACAAGGCCCTCCCCCAGACCGGAGACACCAACTCCTCCACCCCCGTCATCGTCCTGGCGGTTGCCGGCGTGGCCCTGATCGTCGTCGCAATCGTCCTCATGCGCCGCAAGAAGTAAGAGCGACGCCCGTCGCGCGGGAAACCGGCGCGCGACGGGCGCTCCCCACGTGCGGAGCCAAGCAGCCCACGGGCGAGGACAAGCAGCCCACGTGCGGAGCCAAGCAGCCCACAGGTGGAGCCAAGCAGCACACGAACGTAGGCGAGCAACGCACAGGGCACCCGCCGCGCACATAAGAACCGGCTCACGGCACCAATCCAAACGCGACAAAGGACGGCCAGGCAAAATGCCCGGCCGTCCTTCTTGTTAGCTAGCGACATATGGCAAGGCTCCCCCACCGCAGGCAGGCGCGCCAAGAAAACGCCCGGCACCGCACGTGGGCGGCACCGGGCGCCATGGGTATCTGTGAATGCGCTCTTAGAACAGGCCGAGGAAGCCGTGGACAAAGAGGGCCGCGAGGGCAGCGCCGATGAAGGGGGCGATGCCGGGGACGATCAGGCCGTACTTCCAGTTGTTGTCGGCCTTGTTGGCGATGGGCAGCAGCTGGTAGGCCAGGCGCGGGCCAAGGTCGCGGGCCTGGTTCATGGCAAAGCCGGTGACGCCGCCCATGCCCATGCCGACGGCCCAGACGATGAGGCCGACGCCGATGGCGAGCAGCAGCACGTTCTCGCCCGCGCGGCTGGCGGTGGCAAGGATGGCGCTGATGAAGACGAAGGTGCAGATGGCCTCGCAGAAGAAGTCACGGGCGAAGTTCAGCGACTCCTTGGTGGGGTTGGTGGAGAAGATGTTGCGCTGGGCAACCGGGTCGACGACGCCCTCGGAGGCCTTGAAGTCGTCGGCGTACATGAGCCAGGCGATGCAGGCGCCCACGAAGGCACCGAGCAGCTGGGCGACGACGTAGGGGACGAACATCTCCCAGGCCACGAGGCCGAGCATGCACTGGGCGAGCGTCATGGCGGGGTTCATGCAGACCGAGCCGCCGAAGACGAAGAGGCAGACGGTGATGCCAAACGACCACGTGGTGATGGCAAACATGTGGCCGGAGCCCTCGTACTTGGTGCCCTTGAGGACGGTGTCGCAGTGGACGCCGACGCCGAAGATGATCATGAGGGCCGTGCTGAGAAATTCTGCTATGACTGCGGTCACGCTTGCTCCTTCGTTCATATGCTTCAACTACCGTTCGCGGCCGATTTCCTACCGCTCACGGTGCAGAAGTATATAACGCTCGGCAAGAGCGCAGTTGTTAATCCGCTATAAATTTTGATTCTGGTCAATTTTGAGCGCGCAAGGGCGCGGAGTCGCTGTCGAGCGAGACATTGACGTCCGAAAGGCTGGCGCGAGGGCGCGGAATCGAGCGGCGTTCGCGGTCCCGCGGCGGCCCAAGCAAGACGCAAGCAACCACCAGGCCCGCGCCGGGCAAGACGCCCCGCAAGGGCCAGCCCGCGCTCCCCTACTTCTTCTTGGGGTGGTAGCGCCTGCGCGTGGCGTGCGCGCTGCCCTTGCGGGCGGTGGCCTTCAGGCGGGCTATGACCTCGTCCTCCGTGGTGCCCTCCACCTTGGTGCGCAACTCCACCAGCTGGTCGCGAAGCTCCGCCGCCCGCTCGAAGTCCATGGCCTCGCTCGCGGCGTTCATGTCGGCCTCAAGCGTCTCCATGAGGCGCGTGAGCTCCTCGCGCGGCAGCGTCTTCGCAAGCTCGGAGGCCACGGCCTTGGCAGTGGCCTCGCTCTTGGCGCGGGCGTCCTGCTCCACCGAGGCAAGGCTCTCAAAGGCGCCGTGGCCACCCGTGCCGTGGCGGTCGCGGGTCTTGCCGTCCACGGTCTCCTCCGCCTCGGAGATGAAGCTCGAGATGTCTGCGATGGACTTCTTCACCGTCTTGGGCACGATGCCGTGCTCGGCATTGAAGGCCTCCTGGGCGGCGCGGCGGCGACGCGTCTCGTCGATGGCGATGCGCATGGAGTCGGTCACCACGTCGGCGTACATGATGACCTCGCCGTGCTCGTTGCGCGCGGCGCGGCCCATCGTCTGGATGAGCGAGCGGCGGTTGCGAAGGAAGCCCTCCTTGTCGGCGTCGAGGATGGCCACAAGGCTCACCTCGGGGATGTCCAGGCCCTCACGCAGAAGGTTGATGCCCACGAGCACGTCGATCTTTCCCACGCGCAGGTCGCGGATGATGTCCACGCGGTCGAGCGTGGCGGTGTCGGAATGCATGTAGTTGACCTTGAGGCCCTCGTCCAAAAGATGGTCGGTGAGGTCCTCGGCCATGCGCTTGGTGAGCGTCGTCACCAGCACGCGTTCCTTGCGGGCCACGCGCTCGCGAATCTCCTCGGTGAGGTCGTCGATCTGGCCGCGCACCGGGCGCACGTCGATCTTGGGGTCGAGAAGGCCGGTGGGGCGGATGATCTGCTCCACCGTCTGCTGGCTCACCTGCTCCTCGTAGTCGCCGGGCGTGGCCGAGACGTAGACGAATTGCGGCACTCGTGCCTCGAACTCGTCAAAGCGCAGGGGGCGGTTGTCGAGCGCGCTCGGCAGGCGGAAGCCATGCTCCACCAGCGTGATCTTGCGCGAGCGGTCGCCCTCGTGCATGCCGCGGATCTGCGGCACGGTGACATGGCTCTCGTCGATGATGCAGAGCATGTCCTTGGGGAAGTAGTCGATGAGCGTATAGGGCGGCTCGCCGGGCTTGCGGCCGTCCAGGTGGCGGCTGTAGTTCTCGATGCCGTTGCAGAAGCCCATGTTCTCGAGCATCTCGAGGTCGTAGTTGGTGCGGTCGCGCAGGCGCTGTGCCTCGAGCAGCTTCTCGGAGGCCTTGAGCTGCGCCAGGCGCTCGGTGAGCTCCTCATTGATGGTGTCCAAGGCCTTGGTGATCTTCGGGCGCTCGGTGACGTAGTGGCTCGCCGGCCAGATGGGCACCGCATCAAACTGGCGCAGGACCTCGCCCGTCACCTCGTCGATCTCTGCGATGAGCTCAACCTCGTCACCGAAGAACTCGATGCGCAGGGGGTGCTCGGCGTAAGGCGGGAACACGTCCACGCGCTCGCCGCGCACGCGGAAGCACCCGCGCGCGAGGTCGAGGTCGTTGCGGTCGTACTGGATGTCGATGAGGGCATGGATGAGTTCGTCGCGCTCGAGAGGAACATCCTTAGAGACGTTCGGTGCCAGGCCCGCGTAGTCCTCGGGGCTGCCGATACCGTAGATGCAGCTCACGGACGCCACGCAGATGACGTCGCGACGGCTGAGCAGGTTGGAGGTGGCCTGGTGGCGGAGCTTCTCCACCTCCTCGTTGATGGAGGCGTCCTTCTCGATGTAGGTGTCAGACTGGGGCACGTAGGCCTCGGGCTGGTAATAGTCGTAGTAAGAGACGAAGTAGACCACGGCGTTGTTAGGGAAGAGCTCGCGCATCTCGCTCGCCACCTGGGCGGCGAGCGTCTTGTTGGGCTCCAGGATGAGCGTGGGCTTGTTCACGGCCTCGATGGTCTTGGCCATGGTGTAGGTCTTGCCCGAGCCCGTTACGCCCATGAGGGTCTGGTAGCGCAGGCCCTCCTCTACGCCTTGGGCGAGCTTCTTGATGGCCTCCGGCTGGTCACCAGAGGGCTTGAAGGGAGAGACCACCGTCAAGGGCGTTCCCTCGCCCTCGACGCCAAAGCGACGGAGCTCGGCACCGACGTGGCCCACCAGCTCTTGTTCGGCCATTACTCCCCCACCTCTTCGAGCCAGGCGTCTACGGCAGCCTCAAGCGCCGCCTCGTCGCCGGTGTTGTCTATGACGTAGGTGGCGTGGGCGCGCAGGTAGTCGTCGCTCGGCTGGTGCGCCACGCGCGCGTCGAAGTCCTCGCCCGTCATGCCGCGCCCGATCGCGCGCTCACGGCGAAGCGCCAGCGGCGCCACGACCACAAGCACGTCGTCCGCAAGCGAGAGCATGTCCTCCACGCGGTCGAGCAGAGGCACCTCCACCACGGTGAGCGCAGGCACGCTGGCCGCGCAGCAGCTTGGCGTAAGAAGCTCGCCCAGGCGCTCGCGAATGGCCGGCATCTCGATCTCCTCGAGCCGTGCCGTGGCCTCTGGGCTCGCGAATGCGCGGGCCGCGAGCAAACCGCGGTTGAGCTCGCCCGTCTCGGCGTCTAGAAGGTCGTCGCCAAACTCGGCCGCAATCTCGGCCAAGACGCTGCTTCCCGGCTCGAGCACCTCGCGCGAGACTTGGTCGAGGTCCACAAGGCGAGCGCCCCTCCCGCGAAGAAGGGACGCCACGGTGGACTTGCCGGAGGCGATGCCGCCCGCCAGGAAGGCCGTGCGCATGGGCGCCTAGGCCTTGCCGTCAAAGCGCGTGTGGCACTTGGGGCAGGTGATGCGCACCTTGCCCTTGCCGCGCGGGATGCGCACGCGCTGGCCGCAGCTGGGGCACGCGAGATGCACGTAGGCGCGCGTCTCACGGATGGTAGCGGCGGGGTTGGAGAGGAACGACAGCACGGGTCCTGCGACCTTGAGCGCCTTTGAGTTCTCCTGGGCGCGGGCGGTGACGTTCTTGGAGGTCACGCGGAACCACGAGTAGCCGAGCAGCACCAGAGCCAGCACGGAGGTCCAGGTGGCACGGGTGAACAGACCGATGATCACGAGAATGACGGCAACCGTGGTGCAGGCGCCAGAGAGCTCGTCGGCGCCGTTGCGGCCGCGCGCCCAAACCTCGGCCTTGCGCCAAGCGTCGTCCATGCTGCGTTTGAAATCGCCTTTAGGCATCGTATTTCCTCCCTTGGGTTCAACGGTTGGTATTCTACCCGCCATGCCGGACACTAACGCGCCCCGCCCCAATTCGATTCAGAGACGCAACACCTAAAGCCTCCTGAAAGTGCCGGCATGCCTTACCAAGGGAGGCCACGGCCGCGAGAGCGAAGCCCCCGCCAGGTTGCAATATATGCGCCCCAAGGGCAGGCCGCAGGGCCATAGATGCGCGAAAAGTGCAACCAAGTGGCGCCCAGCCCACAGCAACCACCCTACGCAACAAAAAAACGGGGCCGCCCCGAAGGACGGCCCCGCATGCATTCAGACGATGCGCCGGAGTAATTTACTCGGCGTCGGTCTCGGTGGCCTCGGCCTCAGCGGTCTCGGCAACCTCGGCCTCGGGGGCATCCTCGCCCTCGGGCTTCTCCATCGGCTCAACCTCAACCTCAAAACCGAGGGTCTCGGCAGCGGCCTTCATGGAGAGGGAGATGCGACGACGGTCGAGGTCGATCTCCATGACCTTCACCTGGACGGTGTCGCCGACCTTGCAGACCTGGGCAGGGGCGTCGACGTGCTGCTTGGCCATCTCGGAGATGTGCACAAGGCCCTCGATGCCGTCGCCGAGGTCGACGAAGGCGCCGAACGGGACGAGCTTGGTGACGGTGCCCTCGACGATGGCGTCGACCGGGTACTTCTTAACGAGCGTGCGCCACGGATCCTCGGTGGTCTGCTTGAGGCCGAGGGAGATGCGCTCGCGGTTGAGGTCGACGTCGAGAACCTGAACCTCGACCTCCTGGCCGACCTTGACGACCTCGGAGGGGTGGTTGACGTGGTTCCAGGAGAGCTCGGAGATGTGGATCAGGCCGTCGATGCCGCCAAGGTCCACGAAGGCGCCGAAGTCCACGATGGAGGAAACGGTGCCCTTGAGGCGCATGCCAGGCTGGAGCTTCGAGAGGATCTCGGAGCGCTCGGCCTTGCGGGCCTCCTCGAGGACGACGCGACGGGAGAGGACGACGTTGTTGCGGTTGCGGTCCATCTCGATGACGCGGGCCTCGATGCGGGTGCCCATGTAGGCGCCGAGGTCCTTGACGCGACGGAGGTCGACGAGGGAGGCAGGCAGGAAGCCGCGCAGGCCGATGTCGAGGATAAGGCCGCCCTTGACGACCTCGATGACCTCGCCCTCGACGTTCTCGCCGGCGTTGAACTTCTCCTCGATGCGGTTCCAAGCACGCTCGTACTCGGCACGCTTCTTGGAGAGGACCAGACGGCCGTCCTTGTCCTCCTTCTGGAGAACGAGGGCCTCGATGCCGTCGCCCAGGTTCACGATGTCAGCGGGGTTGGCGTCCTTGCGGATGGACAGCTCGCGGACGGGGATAACGCCCTCAGACTTGAAGCCGATGTCAAGCAGGACCTCATCGCGCTCGATCTTGACAACGGTACCGGTGACAAGATCGCCCTCGTCGAAATCGGTAATGGTACCGTCGATGAGGTTGTTCATCTCCTCGGTGGAAACGTCATCCAGGGAGAAGACGGACGAGTTCTGAATCTCACTCAAAGGTGGACCCCTTTCGAAAACGGGGCCCCGATGCTCATGCGCATCGCCTGCAGCAGCTCCGGGCGAAATCCTCGCCCTTAGCCACCGGCTTGGATTTACATCGCTCGGGGGCCGACAGATATAGTGCGTGGGCGTCCGACCCACACAGACAGATAGGATACCTGTCCCCCATAGCACTTTTCAAGGTAAACACGGCCATCTTTATGGAATTTTCGCCGTAAGTGGCCAAAATCTGAAACAGAGGCGCCCCGGCCCCCACATCTTGTGAGGGTCGGGGCGCGAATGCGCTAGCGCGCTGCGGCACATGTGGCCGCACTATGTGC
The DNA here is from genome assembly GCA_963641675.1 of Anaerovoracaceae bacterium. Taxonomy (GTDB): domain Bacteria; phylum Actinomycetota; class Coriobacteriia; order Coriobacteriales; family Atopobiaceae; genus Parolsenella. The sequence goes on along the minus strand of CAVIES010000004.1, from coordinate 24,092 downwards.
GTCTGCCACGGCCGTAAGCCGGCGGTTTAGCGAGACGCGGGTGCTAGTTGGCTCCCAGGCCGTTCGGGCCCATCTCGCCCGGGTCAGTCGTGGCGTCGCGGCCGTAGGCCGGCTGAGCGCTGATCTCCTGGATGCGCGTGGCCTCGGCGATGACCTCGTCGGCCGCCACGGAGTCGTAGCGGTGGCATGCGCACCAGTGACCGGGCATGACCTCGCGAAGCTCCGGCGCGGAGACGTCGCAGCCGCCGACCTTGGCGAAGCAGCGGCTGCAGAAGCGGCAGCCCGCCGGCGGGTCGATGGGGCTGGGGACGTCGCCCTCGAGGATGATGCGGCGACGGCGCATCTTCGGGTCAACCGAGGGGATTGCCGAGAGAAGCGCCTGCGTGTAGGGGCAAAGCGGGCTCTTGTAGAGCTCGTTCTTCTCCGTGATCTCCATCAGGCGGCCGAGATACATCACGCCCACGCGGTCGCTCACGTGCTTCACGACGTTCAGGCCGTGTGCGATGAAGAGATAGGTGAGGCCCATCTTCTCCTTGAGCTCGTCGAGGAGGTTCAGGACCTGCGCCTGCACGGAGACGTCCAAGGCCGAGACCGGCTCATCGCAGACGATAAGCTTGGGGTTCACGGCCAGGGCGCGGGCGATGCCGACGCGCTGGCGCTGGCCGCCGGAGAACTCGTGCGGGTAGCGGTTGCGCATCGTGTGGGGCAGGCCCACGAGCTCGAGCAGCTCGTCAACGCGGGCGTCGATCTGGTCGGCCGGCAGGATCTTGTTGGTGATGATCGGCTCGGCGATGATGTCGCCCACCGTCATGCGGGGGTTCAGGCTCGCGTACGGGTCCTGAAAGATGAGCTGGATGTCGGTGCAGAGCGCGCGACGCTCCTTCTTGCCCAGCTTGGTGAGGTCCTGGCCCTCGAAGATGATGGAGCCGGAGGTCGGCTGGAGCAGGCCCACGAGCATCTTGCCGATGGTGGTCTTGCCGCAGCCGGACTCGCCCACGAGACCAAAGGCCTCGCCGCGGCGGATCTGGAACGAGACGTCGTCGACGGCCTGCACGAACGAGGTCGGCTTGCCAAAGAAGTTGGTGTCGGCGACGAAGCTCTTCGTGAGGTGCTGCACGTCGAGCAGGATCTCCTCGTTACTCATTGGCACTCCCCTCCTCTTCATACAGGAAGCAGCGGACGGCGCGGCCGGGCTCGCCGGGGACCTCGCGGAGCTTAGGCAGCTCGGTCTTGCAGCGCTCCATGCAGCGGTCGCAGCGGTCGGAGAACGGGCAGCCAGCGGGGCGGTCGATACCGGCGGGAATCTGGCCGCGGATGGTGTAGAGCGGGCCCGACTCCTCGTCCTCAAGGCGCGGGATGGAGTGGAGAAGGCCGAGCGTGTAGGGGTGCATCGGCTTCTCGAAGAGCTGGGTGACGTCGGCGGTCTCAACAACCTGGCCGAGATACATCACGACCACGCGGTCGGCAACCTCGCTCACGACGCCGAGGTCGTGGGTGATGAGCAGGACGCCCATGCCAAAGTCCTGGCGCAGCTTGTAGATGAGGTCGAGAATCTGGGCCTGGATCGTCACGTCGAGGGCCGTGGTGGGCTCGTCGGCGATGAGGAGCTTGGGGTTGCACGAGAGCGCCATGGCGATCATGACGCGCTGGCGCATGCCGCCGCTCATCTGGTGCGGGTAGTCGCGGGCGCGGTCCTCGGGGCTGGGGATGCCAACGAGGCGCAGCATCTCCACGGCGCGGGTCCAGGCGGCCTTCTTGTCGAGGTCGGTGTGAAGGCGAATGGCCTCCACGATCTGGTCGCCGACGCGGTAGACCGGGTTGAGCGAGGTCATGGGCTCCTGGAAGATCATGGAGATCTGACCGCCGCGGACCGACTGCATCTCCTTCTCGGAAAGGGCCAGCAGGTCCTTGCCGTCGAAGTTGATCGAGCCGCCGGCAACGTGGCCGGGGGCCTGCAGCAGCCTCATGATGGAGAGCGAGGTCACGGACTTGCCGGAGCCAGACTCGCCGACGATTGCCACGGTCTCGCCGGAGTCGACGGAGAAGGACACGTCATCGACGGCGTGGACGACGCCGCGGCGCGTGGGGAACTCGGTACGAAGGTTCTTCACTTCAAGCAGCATGTCGTCACCTACCTCTTCCTAGACTTCGGGTCGAGCGCGTCGCGGACGCCATCGCCCAGCAGGTTAAAGGCGAGCACCGTGAGGGTGATCATCATGCCGGGGAAGAACATGGCGTGCGGGGCGGAGAAAATGTAGTTGCGGCCACGGCCGAGCATGTCGCCCCACTCCGCCGCGGGCGGCTGGACGCCCAGGCCAAGGAAGCCGAGGGCGGCGCAGTCGAGGATGGCGCTCGAGATGCCGAGCGTCGCACGGACGATGATGGAGGGCATGACGTTGGGCAGGATGTGGCGAATGATGATCTTGGCGTCGGAGTCGCCAATGACGCGCGCGGCGGCCACGTAGTCGCTCTCCTTAACCGCGAGGATCTGGCTGCGCACGATGCGCGCGTACTCGGGGATGGAGACGAGGCCGATGGCCACGACGGCCTTGTCGATGCCCTTGCCGAGAGCCGCCATGAAGGTGATGGCGAGAAGGATGGAGGGCACGGCGAGCATGACGTCCATGCAGCGCATGATGAAGGTGTCGACCTTGCCGCCCTTGTAGCCGGCGATGGCGCCCAGGGTCACGCCCAGGGTGAGCGAGATGGCCACGGAGAGCAGGCCGACGGCGAGCGTGATCTGCGTGCCGACGAGGATGCGGCTGAACATGTCGCGGCCCTGCTGGTCGCAGCCGAAGATGTGCTCCGCGCTCGGCGTGGCGAAGGACTGCGAGAGGTCCTGGCTGTACGGGTCGTACGGCAGGATGTCGGGGAAGATCGCCGTCACGATGGCGACGAGGGCGAGCAGGACGATGAACGCGAGGCTCACCATGGCCGCCTTGTTGTGAGAGAGGGAGTACCAGACGTCCTTCCAGATGGACTCGGGCTTCTCGGCCTCTGCGACCACCTCGGTGGTTGCGGTTGCTTCTGCCATGGTTATCACCCCTCACTCTGCGTGTACTTGATGCGCGGATCGAGGAAGGCGTAGATGATGTCGACCACGAGGTTGATGAGGACGAAGATCACGCCGATAAGAAGGACGACGCCCTGGACCACGGGGAAGTCGGACTTCAGGATGCACTCGACCACGTACTTGCCGATTCCGGGCCAGGCAAAGACCGTCTCGGTGAGCAGGGCACCGCCGAGGAGGCTGCCGAGCTGCAGGCCGATGACCGTGGAGACAGGCAGCATGGCGTTGCGCAGCGCGTGGTGCTTCGTGACCTTGCCGGAGGGCAGGCCCTTGGCGCGGGCGGTGCGCACGTAGTCCTCGTTCAGGGTGTCGAGCATGCTCGAGCGGGTCATGCGCGTGATGATGGCCATGGAGTACATGGACAGGGCGCAGGCCGGCATGATCATGTGCACGAGGGCGTTGCCGAATGCCTCGAAGTCACCCGAAAGAAGGGTGTCGATGAGGAACAGACCCGTGCCGCCGTAGGGCTGCATGATCGGGTCGATGCGGCCACCGGAGGGCAGGATGTGCAGGATGCCCGTGAAGAAGATGATGAACAGGATGCCCAGCCAGAAGATCGGCATGGAGACGCCGATGAGGGCGAGGAACGTCGAGAAGGCATCGACGAACTTGCCCTTGTTCACGGCGGAGACGACGCCGAGGGCGATGCCGACGATGGAGGCGATGATGATCGCGACGATGGCGAGCTCGATCGTGGCGGGGAAGCGGCTCATGATCTCGGTGGTGACGGAGGTGTGCGTGTAGTACGAGGTGCCGAGGTCACCGTGGAGAGCGCCGATGACGAAGTCCAGGTACTGCTTCCAGATCGGGTCGTTCAGGCCCTGGGAGTCGCGCCAGGCGTCCATGGCTTCGCGCGTGGCGTGCTCGCCCAGAACGACGGGCGCCGGGTCTGCCGAGAACACGCGCATGATGAGGAACACGACGACAGAGAGCGCGATGAGAACGGGAATTGCCTGCAGCACTCGCTTGACGATGTACTTGATCATGGTCTCCCCTCCTTTCCTTTTAGCTTCGAATTTGACTTCAAATTGCAAACAGACTGAAAAGCTCCCATAGAACCTCTTACGGGAGCCCAGGCCTGCTCGTGGCCCGGGCTCCCGCGGGAGCGCTACTTAAGCTGCTAAGCGGCTCGCAAGGGGCTTAAGCCTCCTTGACGGTGTCGTACAGGAAGGTGACGGCCGTCGGGTGGAAGTAGAAGCCGGAGACCTTGGGGCTGTAGCCCAGGATGTTCTGGGAGTGGGAGATGAGCAGCCACGGCTGCTCCTCGGCGACGAGCTCCTCGCACTGGAGGTAGATGGCGTCGCGGTCGGAGCCGGACTCGGTCTGGAGGCCCTTGGCGATGAGCGCGTTGTACTCGTCGTTCCTGAAGCGGGCGACGTTCATGGAGACGCTCTCGTCGGCCAGCAGGTTCATGAAGTTGTCCGGATCGCCGTTGTCGCCGTTCCAGCCGTAGAAGCAGATGTCGTACTCCTCGGTCTCGACCTTGGTCTTGTAGGTCGTCCAGTCGTAGGTGTCGATGGTGACGTCGACGCCAACCTCCTTGAGGTAGCCCTGGATGGCCTCGGCGAGGACCTGGCCGCCCTTGCCGTTGTAGGGACGGGAGTTGGAGTAGGTGATGCACTTGACGGAGGTGATGCCGAGCTCGGCGAGCTCCTTCTTGGCGGCGTCGGCGTCGTACTCGGTCTGCTTGACGTCCTTGTCGTACTCGGCCATCCAGGTGGGCATGACGGAGTTGGCGACGGTGGCGTAGCCGTTGTACAGGGAGTCAACGAGCTCCTGGACGTTGACGGCCTTGGCGAAGGCCTTACGGGCGGCCTTGTCCTTGAAGGTCTCGGACTGGGTGTTGAACGCCATGTAGTTGATGTTCATGCCGTCCATGGTGTAGATCTTGGAACCACCCTCCTCGACGGTGCTCACGACGGCCTCGTCGATGCCGTCGATGATGTCGGCCTCGCCGTTGTTAAGGGCGGTGACGCGGGAAGCGGCCTCGGAGATGAAGGTGAAGATGATGTTCTCGGTCTTGCCGGCCTTCTCGGAGTTCCAGTAGTCCTCGTTGCGCTTGAGGACGATGTTGGAGTTCTTGGTCCAGCTCACGAACTTGTACTGGCCGGTGCCCACCGGGTTCTCCATGGCGGTCTCGAAGGCGCTCGGAGCGACGATCGGCGAGGACATGCACATGGCGAGGTTAGCCAGGAACGGCGTGGAGGCAGCGCGGAGCTTGATGACGAGCGTAGAGCTGTCGGTGGCCTCGACGGACTCGACGCCAGTACCGGACTCCTCGGAACCGAAGTTGAAGGAGGCGTAGGGCATGTCGTCGGTGCGGTTGGGCTCGAGCTGACGCTGGATGTTCTGGGCGATGGCGTCGGCGTCGCAGGTGGTGCCGTCGTGGAAGGTGATGCCGTCCTTGACCTTGAAGGTGTAGGTCAGGCCGTCATCGGAGACCTCGGGAAGCTCGCAGAGGCCCTCGACCACGGAGCAGCTGTCGGTCTCGTACTGGAGGATGTTCTCGTAGATCTGGACCATGACCTTGCCGGACTCGCCGTCGTCAACGTAGGCCGGGTCGAGGCCGCGGGGCTCGGAACCCTGGGAGAAGGTGATGGTATCGGCGTAGGTGGTCTCGCCGTCCGAGCTAGAGGAAGACTCGCTCGCGCGCTTGGAACCGCAGCCGGCCAGGGCGCTGGTGGCGCTGGCGGCGGCGACGAGCTTGAGGAAGTTCCTCCTCGAGATTTCGTTCATGCTCATGCTCATTTTTTCGCTCCCTATCCTTAAAGCTTTCCTTCTCGCCGGAGGCCCTTGCGCCCTCGCTCAACCAAGCGAGCAACTTGGCTTTGCAGGTGGGGACGCCGCCCAAATTGGGCAGGTGCCGGCCGGCGTTTAAGCAAACCTACTGGTTTGACCCTGAATAGCTATTCAGAAAGGAAATTTCGTTCGATTTCTTTCCATGCGTGCAACTTTAGCGCAATAAAGTGGTAACACCGTTAACCAAGGCTAACTGTTTTGTAGAGCCGCGTTGCTGCATGCGGAACCGGAGCCCAGGGGCAGCACGCCGTGCCCGGGCACGCCCGAACTACCATTTGAGCGCAAGGCCGGCGGCTCGGGGCGTCGCAGCTGGATACAAATTGCCAAGATGCACGCCCCTGCGGGTCTGGGGCGTCGCAGCTGGATACAAATTGCCAAGATGTATGCTCCTGCGGCATTCGCCGCCCGACTGCGACATCGTTTGCGCGCATCTCCGCAGGTAGATTGCGTGGGCCAAAACGCCACACGCTCGTCGATGTCGCATATGGATACAAATTGTCAATTTGCACGCTCCTGCGGGCCCGCAATGCCGCAGCTCGATACAAACTGACAATTTGCACTCTCCTGCGGGTTGCCAATGCCGCAGCTCAATACAAATTGGCAATTTGCACGCTCCTGCGGGGCGGCGCGCTCCTGCGGGGCGGCGCACCTTGTCCCCGGCTGCCGTTGCCGTCAGCTAATAAAAAAGACCCCCGGGTTCCCGGGGGTCTTCGTGCTTGCTATGTGAGGTGGCGCTTAGCCCTCGAGGCCCTTGTTGAGGACCTCGGCGATCTCGGCGGCGTCGTCGGAGGAGCGCAGGGTGGCCTTGAACTCGTCGTTCATGAGCAGGACGGCGGCCTTGGAGAGAAGGCGAAGGTGCGTGGTGCCGGCCTCCCCGTCGGGGATGAGCAGGGCCATGGCGATGTCGACAGGCTTGTCATCGAGGCTCGGCCAGTCGAGGGCGGTCTCGTTCTTGTAGATGACGATGCCAGCCTCCTTCACCGCGGTGCTCTTGCAGTGGGGCACGGCGAAGCCGTCGACCATGCCGGTCTTATCGATCTCCTCGCGGTCGAGGAAGGCGGAGTAGATCTCATCGGCGGAGTCGGTGATGCCAAGGGAGGCGGCGTAGTCGGAGATGGTGCGCAGCGCCTCATCCTTGGTGGAGGCGGTCTGGTGGAGCAGGACGTTCTTCTCGTTGACGAAGCTCATGGTTCTGAGGTCCTTTCTGTGCGGCCGGGGCCTGGCCTGTCTCTCTCGGCGCCTCGCCGTACTCGGCGACCCCCATGGTTGGCACCTGCGAGTTATTGACGTGAATAATGTAGCGCAACCGCGCCGTCCGTTCACCAAAAAGAAGTGATTGTATTGCGCCCGACACATAAAGCGGCCAAGGTCGTGCGCAAAATCGGCCGAACGGCCTCATTCAATAAGACGAGCGCCCCACGGGCAAGACGCCTGCGTAAGACGAGCGCCCCACGGGCGAGACACCTGCGTAAGACGAGCGTCTCGCGGGCAGGGCGCCCGCATAAGACGAGCGCCCCGCGGGCGAGGTGCCTGCGGGGCGCTCGGGCAGAAGCAAGCGCTAGAGCTACTTGGTCTCCAGCTTCGGCTTCATGGCGACGAGGATGGCAGCGCCAACCAGAGCGCCGATCACGATGTCGAGGCAGAACAGCGGCACGTTGTTGGTCGCGAGGGCGACGATGAAGCCACCGTGCGGGACGTAGCACTCGATGCCCTGGAAGGCGGCGAGGCCGGCGCCCACGGCGGAGCCGATGCAGATGCCGGGCAGAACATGGCCGAGGTCCTTGACCGCGAACGGGATGGCGCCCTCGGTGATGCCGATGCAGCCCATGAAGATGGCGGAGATGCCCATCTGACGGTCGGCGTCATCGAACTTGTTCCTGGCGATGAGCGAAGCGATGCCGCAGGCCAGGGGCGGGACGGCGACGGCGACACGGAACATGCCGTTGGGGCCGTAGACGGAGGAGGTCATGAGGGCCATGGTGAAGGTGGAGGCCGTCTTGTTGATGGGGCCGCCCATATCGAAGGCGGTCATGACGCCGATGACGAGGCCGAGGACGACGGCGGAGCCACCCTGGAGGCTACCGAGCGCTGCGGTGAGCCAGTCCATGACGAAGCCGAGCGGCGTGGCCAGGATGTAGATGTAGGCCATGCCGAGCACGAACGAGGTCAGGATCGGGATGATCAGGATCGGCATGATGGTCTGGATGGTGTCGTTGACCTTCCAGGTCTTCATCCAACGGACGAAGTAACCGCAGAGGACGGCCATGATCATGGCACCCAGGAAGCCCGTGGACACGGAAGCGCCGGACGGGGTGGTCACGGAGTTGTTAACGAGGTAACCGAGGACAAAACCAGGGGCCAGAGCCGGCTTGCCGGCCATGGAGTAGGCAATGTAGGCGGCCAGGACCGGGATCATGGTGGAGATACCAGCCATGCCGATGGTGTTCAGGCTGACCATGAACGGGTCGGTGACCGTCATGCCGTCCTCAGTGGCGGTGCCGGTGGCCAGCGAGAAGGCCAGGAACACGCCGCCGATGACGACGATGGGGATGAAGTAGCTAACGCCGGTGTTGAAGGCGTTGAGCAGGGTCTTGCCGGGCTCGGCGAAGATGGATTCCTTCTTGGCGGGCTTGGCGCCACCGGGGGCGGCGGAAGCCTTGGCGGGCTCGGCGGCGGCCGGGGCGGCAGCAGCCGGGGCGGCGGCAGCGGCGGCGTCGATGCCGGCCTGCTTCATGGCAGAGTCGATGACGGCGGCGGCGTCAGAGATGGCGTCGGCGGTGCCGAACTTGAAGAAGCGGTTCTCGGCCTTCTTGGCCTCAAAGCGCTCCTCGCCCTCGATTCCCACGTCGGTGGTGAGAATCACGAGGTCTGCAGAGTCGACGTCCTCCTGGGTGAGCTCGTCCTCAATGCCCATGCCACCCTGAGCCTCGACCTTGCACTCGTACCCGCGCTTCTTGCACTCCTCCTCCACGGCGCTCTTGGCCATGTAGGTGTGGGCGATGCCCACGGTGCAGGCGGAAACTGCAACGATCTTCACGTTCTCCTCCTTCGTTCCCTTCTTTACTTGCAACGCAACTTCCCTCTGGAAAAGGAAACCGGCATGCCCCGAGGCAGCCGGGCAGAACTAAGGCCGGTAGGGGCCGGCCGTGAAACCTATGCATTTGTAACGCGTGCGAGACGGAAGGCTCAACATGGAATCGGTAAACGTGCAGGTAGAGTGCCTAAAAATATGTGCTAGTTAACGGTATAACCAACTCAAATAGCACGTGAATTACACTGCGTCCAGTTTGTCAAGACGTTTTGGAACTTTCCGGTAAGTGCGCAAGCATCTATTGCTATGAACGAACGCTCAAATAGCCCCCGGAGCTGGGAGGCAACGTGGACGAGCCGAAAAAGGAGGCGCGAACGCCATACGGAAGACGGCAGACGCCAGCCAGGAGATGCAACCGGCGCCATCCGGAAGGCCGCAGACGCCCGCTAGGAGATGCCACGGGCGCCATCCGGAAGGCGGCAAGCATCCTCCAGGAGATGCAACCGGCGCCAATGGATCCCTAGGCCCTCTTCTTCGCATCGATGGCAACGTAGAGCCTAGGCGCAAAGGTGAAGAAGAGGCCATCGAACCTGCGGCCGAGCTCGCCGCGAGTCTTGGGCGCAAATCTCTGCTGCAAGGCGAAGCAGTCCTTCCTCAGCTTGCCGAAGCGCTCGCTTTCGATGGCGTCCTCGTGCACCTCGAGGCACTGCACGAGAGAGCCGCGAGCCTCGCAGAGGGACGAGAACGCGAGGTCATTCCAGCCCTTCTCCTCAAAGTAGGCGCTGCGGGCAAGAAAGCCCTCGGCCGCGTCGTAGAAGGGCTCGGGGCGAGGCGTGTGCATGATGGAGGTTGAGGTCTGCACGTAGCAGTACCCGGCGGTGTCGGCAAAGGCCACGCGGCCGGCACGGGCCACCAGGCGGTGGATGATGAGCTCGTCCTCGTGGAGCTTGCCCACGTCAAAGCGCTCGCCGGCAAAGATGGAGTGCTCGAAGAGCTTGCCCCAGCTCACGATGTACTCGATGTACTCCTCACCCGTGTGATCGGCCTCAAAGGCCTCCCAAAAGCCGCGCTCGTCCACGACCCTGGGCTCCACGCAGACGCGCGTGAGGGTCTCCCCTTCCTCGCTCACCTCCACCAGGCCGCCCACGGCCATGGGGGCGCCCGTTTTAACGATGGCGGCGTAGAGCGCCTCGAGGTTCGTGGGCTCGAGGTAATCGTCGGAGTCGATGAAGTAGAGGTGGCTGCCGCGGGCGGCGTCAAGGCCTGCGTTGCGGGCCGCGGAGAGGCCGGCGTTTTGCTGGTGGATGACGCGCACGCGGGCGTCGCGGGCAGCAGCGGCGTCGGCAATGGCGCCGGAGGAATCCGGCGAGCCGTCATCCACGACGATGAGCTCGAGGTCTGCGAGCGTCTGGGCAAGCACGGAGTCTATGCAGCGGCCGATCCAGCGCTCGACCTTGTAGGCCGGCATAATGACGGACACCAAGGGATTCTCAGACATGACAGCCGCCCTCCCCTACACCTGCTGGCGGGCGACGAGCTCGGCGAAGATGCCGCCCTTCTCAATCAGCTCCTCGTAGGTGCCGTCCTCGGCGATGACGCCACCGTCGAGCACCACGATGCGGTCGCAATGGCGGATGGTGGAGAGACGGTGCGCGATGACGAGGCGCGTGCACTTGAGCTCGTCGAGCGACTCGCTCACGATGCGCTGCGTGACGTTGTCGAGGGCGCTCGTGGCCTCGTCGAACATGATGATGCGAGGCTTGCCGGCGACGGCGCGCGCGATCATGAGGCGCTGGCGCTGGCCGCCGGAGACACCGCCCGCACCCTCGCTGATGACGGTCTGCATGCCCATGGGCATGGCACGGATGTCGTCGGCAACGCCAGCGAGCTCGGCGGCGTGCCAGGCATCATCCATGGGGAGGCCGGGCGCAGAGATGGCGATGTTGTCGTAGATGCTGCCCTGGAAGAGCTTGCCGTCCTGCAGCACCACGCCGATGTTTCTCCTAAGGCTATGCATGTCGAGCGTGGAGAGGTCGCGGCCGTCGTAGTAAATCGCTCCCCTCTGCGGCTCCTCAAAGCCCAGAAGCAGGCGCATGAGGGTCGACTTGCCGCAGCCGGTCTTGCCCACCACGGCCACGTAGCTGCCGGCACGCACCTTGAGCGAGAGGCCGTCGAGCACGGGAGGCTGGCCCTCGGCGTAGGAGAAGACGACGTTGTCGAGCTCAAAGCCGCCGGAGACGCGGCCGATGGTCTCCTTGCCGCGCGAGCCCTCGGGCTCCACGGCAAAGAGCTTCTTGGCGAGCTCGTAGTAGGGCTTGATGTTGGCGATCTGGAGCGCCGCCGAGGCAAGCGAGGTGAAGGTGCTCGACACCATGCCGAACGAGGTGGAGAAGGCCATGTAGGAGGCGACCGAGACGCCGCCGGCGATGGCGCTGCCGTAGATGACGGCCGTGCTCGCGAGCGAGACGGCGGTCTGCAACGTGCCGGAGAGCCTCACGATGGCGGGGCCGTTGTAGGTGAGCTTGGCCACGGCGGCGTAGTCGCGCGCCCAGACGGCAAACGCACGCTTCTCGGCACCTGCGAGCTTGATCTTCTGAATGCCGTTGATGATGCCGTACTGCCTGTTGGAGGTGCGGTCCTGTAGCGTGATGAGGCGCTTGGTGATGCGCTGCTGCACGAGCGTGACCACGATGGTGAAGGTGGTGCTCGCGACGATGGAGATAAGGGCCGGCACCAGCAACACCGGCGCGATGGTCCAGATCTGGGCGATGTAGGCAAGCGAGAAGACCGAGCTCAGAAGGCTCGTGAGCGCCACGTTCTGCAGGACGGAGCAGACCTGCGTGGCGGCGCCGATGCGCGTCACGAGCTCGGAGGTGGTGACGTTTGAGAAGTACGAAGCCGGAAGCGAGAGCACGCGCATCATAATCGCGGCCTGCAGCGGCACGTTGATCTTGGTGGAGATGCGCGACATCGTGACCGAGCGCAGCGTGGAGATGATGACGGTGGAGACGTTCACACCCAGCAGGAGCGCGATGACGGGCAGCACCAGCGAGGTGGTGCCGTACTCGATCACCGGGCCAAAGATGAGCTTGCTCACGTAGGGCGAGAGCATGCCGATGAGCGTGGCCACGCCGGTGGCGATGATGATCGAGACGAAGTCGCGGGCCTCGAGCGTGTGGGCCATGAAGACGAGCAGGTCGCGAACGCCGAGCTTCTTCTGCGGTAGGGGGCGGTAGAAGCAGTAGGCCACGCGCTTGAGCTTGCGCGCGCCCGAAGCGCCGGCGCTCATAACGGCGTCGGTCTCAGGGTCGCGGTAGGAGTAGCCGCCGTGGACGCGCGGCAGCAGCGCGAGCGGCGTGCCGTCCTCGGTAAAGCCGAGCATGGCACCCGCGGCGTCCTTGTACCAGCCGTCGGGCAGCGTCACAGGGCGAGCCATGATGCCCGTGCCGTGCACGCGCTTCTCAATCAGCTGCTCGATGTCGGGGATGTCCTCCTCTTCTTTGAGCAGCGACTTCGCGCGGCCGTCCTCCTCGTCCTCGGCGCGCACGCCGTAGTAGCGAAGCACCGCCGTGATGGCGGAGTTCGCGCGCGAGGCGGCGCTCAGCGAGGAGAGGGCCTCCTGGCCGGTGATGGCGTCGGAGAGCTGCCGCAGCGACTCCGCGATCATGCGGTCGTCCGCGTTGCGACGTTCCTCGATCTGGCTCTCAAACCAACCCATGGGCCACCTACTCCTGGCTCACGAGGCGCGTGTAGGCCCCGCCAGCCGCATACAGCTCTTCGTGCGTTCCGCGCTCGGCCACGCCGCCGTTCTCGAACACCACGATCTCATCTGCGTCGCGCACGGTGGAAAGGCGGTGCGCGATGACGATGAGGGTGATGCCGCGCTTGCGAACGGCACTCATGACCTCGGCCTCCGTCTGGGCGTCGAGGGCGCTCGTTGCCTCGTCCATCACGAGGATGGTCGGGTCCATGGCAAGCGCGCGGGCGATCTCCACGCGCTGGCGCTGGCCGCCCGAGAGGTCCTTGCCGTCCTCGGAGAGGACGTGCTCGTAGCCGTCGGGGCGCGACATGATGACGTCGTGGATGCCGGCGTCGCGCGCGGCGAGGATGACCTCGTAGTCCTCGATGGAGGAGTCCCAGAGGCGGATGTTGTTGGAGATGGTGTCGTGGAAGAGCACGATGTCCTGGTCGATGACTGCAATCGAGCTCGTGCGGATGGCGCGCGGCACCTCGGCGAGCGGCTTGCCGTCCACCAAGACCTCGCCCTCCCACGGCATGTAGAGGCCGCTCACGAGCTTGGCAATGGTCGACTTGCCGCAGCCGGAGGCGCCCACGAGCGCGATGCAGCCGCCCGGCTTCACGTGGATGGAGAAGTCCTTCACCACGGGCTTGCCGAGGCGCGAATAGCCAAAGGTCACGTTCTTAAGCTCGACCTCGCCCTTAAGCTTCTCCATGCCCTCGGTGGCGGCGTCAGCCTCCCCGGCGCGGGCAAGCGGGTCTTCCGGGTAGTCCATGACGTCCTTGATGCGCTCCATGTCGGTGCGCAGCTCCTGGAACGACTGCATGACGCCAATGAAGCTCTGCGCCGGCGCGCTGAACTGTGAGATGAGGCTCTGCATGGAGAGCAGGGCGCCGGAGGTGAACTCGCCGGCGAGGATGAGCCAGACGCCAAGGCCGAGCACGGCGGCGTTGCAGACCGTGCTCACGATGGAGGGCATCATGCCAAGCACGCGCGTCTCGCGCTCCATCTTGACTGCCTGGCTGTTGACGCTCGCTTGGAAGCCCGCCCAGCGACGGAAGAAGCCGGGCTCGACGCCCTGGGCCTTGAGCGTGTCGATCATCGAGATGCCGTTCATGGTGGTGGAGCTGAGGTTGGCGCTGTCCCTCATGGAGACGCGCGTGGCGTTGACACGGCGCTTGGAGATGAGGCGCGCGCAGACGAGCTGCACGAGCACGCTTAGGATGCCCACCGTGGCGAGCAGGGGCGAGTAGGTGACCATGAGCCAGAGGTAGACCACGAGCATCACGGCGTTCACCACGAGCGGCGCAAGCTGGCTCACGATCGTCTGGGCGATGGTGGCGTTGGTGCTCATGCGCTGCATGATGTCGCCGGCCATGCGCTGGCTGAAGAACTCCATCGGCATGTGGAGCAGCTTCCACAGGAAGCTCGAGTTTGAGGTGGCCGACATCTTGCCCTCCACGCGCAGGAGGTAGATGGCGTTGAGCGCCGAGATGGTGACCTGCACCACGCCGAAGGCGACGAGCATCACCATGAACGGCGCAAACCAGTCGGGGTGCTTGGCGGTGAGCAGGCTGTCGAGGAAGATCTGCGACATGATGGGGCTCACGGCGTTGAGCGCCGCGGCGATGGCGCTGGTAAGCGCCACGAACACCATGGCCGCGCTCGCGCCCTTCAGGCGCGAGAGAGCGAAGTCCTTCACCGAGGCGCGCTCGCCGTCCTGCACGAACTCCTCCGTGGGGACGAACTGCAGCGCGACGCCGGTAAAGGTCTTGTCAAACTCCTCGAGCGAGAGCTTCGTCTCGCCGCGGGCGGGATCGTTTACGTAGACCTTGTCGCCGCGGAAGCCGCGCACGACGATGAAGTGGTTGAAGCCCACGTGGCAGATACAGGGGAAGATGCCGCGCTCGCGCAGCTCCTCGGGCTCGTAGCGGTAGCCGCGGGCGTCGAGGCCGTAGCTGCGCGCCGCCTTCACGACGTTCAGCGCGCTCGAGCCGTCGCGCGAGACGCCGCAGTCCGTGCGGCACTTCTCCAGCGGCACCCACTTGCCCCAGTAGGCGCAGATCATGTCGAGGCAGGCGGCGCCGCACTCAAGCGCCTCCATCTGCATGATCTGGGGGACCTTGCGGGCCATCTGGCCCGGCTTTGGCGGGGTGAGACTCACTGCCATCGGCTACGCCTGGCTAAAGAGGACGGCCATGGCCGACATATCGCCGATCTTGCCGAAGACGCACCAGATGCCTACGCCCAGCAAAAAGACGACGATGGCCGCGAGGATCATCCACACGCTCGAGCGCGAGACGTTGATGTAGTCATCGAGGTGATCGGGGTTGGTGATGTTCTCGAGCGACTTCTTGCGGAAGATGTCGGACATGGCGCCTTCCCTACTCGATGTTCAGGGCCTCGTTGAGGCCGGTGATCTCGAAGACCTCGCGGACGCTGTCCTGCGGGCTGGTGATGGTGAGCTTGCCGTCCTTGGCAGCGAGGCTCTTGTGGGCAGAGAGCAGCACGCGCAGGCCGGCGGAGGAGACGTACTCGAGCTCGGCAAGGTCGACCGTGACGTCGGAGGAGGACTCGATGACGGGCATGAGGGCGTCCTCGAGCTCGCCGGCGGTACCGGTGTTGAGGTGGCCGACAAGCGCGACCGTTGCCTTCTCGCCCTCGTTCGTGACGTTGATCTCCATACCGAAGCTCCCCAATCCAAGCGCCCGGCATCGCGAGCGCGCAATAAATGCCTGCTAGACGGACCCGCCAAGCGTGGCGAACCCATCATCCGGCGCAGCTTCCGCACAACCGTGCTGCGCCGTTCTCACAATTATAAGGCCTACTTACCCAACGCAGCGCCGGATGAAGCGCTCATAGGCACTAACCACAGGGTCAGCGAAGAACTCCGAGCCGCCGTGGTCGGCACCCTCCAGAAGCACGAGCTCCGCGTCGTGGCCCGTCGCGCGCAGGTGGCAGCAGAGGTCGATAGACACCTCGCAGTTGACCGTGCGGTCCTTCGTTCCGTGGACGATAAGCACGGGCGGCAGCGGCGTCGCCTCACTGATGTAGGTCTCGGCGCTCCCCTTCGCGCGCAGCTCATCGTTTTCGCGCAGGTCGGCGCCCATGAGCATGCCCTCCGGGCTTTCCGGCGAACCACCGTCGGTAGTGGTGGGGTAGCCGTCCGCGCGCATGAAGCTAACGGCGCCGTAGAGGTCGATGATGCCGCGAACGGGCAGCTCCGAGGCGGGGCGGCCCTTCTCGTCTGCGAGCAGTGCGGAGAAGACGGCCGTGTGACCGCCGGAGGAGCAGCCGCCGATGACGAGCTTCTCCGGGTCGATGCCAAACGCGTCACCGTGGCGGGAGAGGAAGCGCACCGCGCGCTGCGCGTCCATGATCTGCGCCGGGAAGTGCGCCACCTCGGCCTCGCGATACTCCACGATGGCGACCGCGATGCCGCGGCTCGCGAGGCGGGACACCTTGGGCACGGCGTGGTAGCAGTTCTGCTTCGCCCAGCCAGAGCCCTGCACGTAGACGAGGCATGGGCAGAGCGGGCGGGCCTCCCCTCGCTCGTGGGCAAGGCGTGAGTTCCTGTTGTCGGGCAGCACGAGCTGGAGACGCAGCTCGCGGCCATCGCGCGTGGCGTAGACGACGTCGGGCACGTAGCTCGCGCAGTCCTCGTCGCCCGTCGTGGCTATGCGCATGGCCTCCTCCGGCACCTCCGCAGGCTCCGGAAACTCATCGTAGTCCCAGTGCTCCCTAACCTCCATGCAGCCCTCCCCTGTCGCAGAACAACCCCATGCCAACTCACACAAAAAGCGACCCGCCGGATAACCGACGGGTCGCGAACATTTGGTGGGCGTTACAAGATTTGAACTTGTGACCTCTTCCGTGTCAGGGAAGCGCTCTCCCCCTGAGCTAAACGCCCGAAGCTTGGGGTGCGCGTTTCAGCGCGGGGATTAATATACCTAACTCCTCACGGGTGTGCAAGCCCCAATTTAGAAAAGTTTGTATCTAGTCGCGACGGCCCAGGATGGAGAGGATGCGCACGAAGACGTTGAGGATGTCGAGAAAGAGCTGAGAGGCGTTGTAGACGGCGCTCACCATGGTGGGCTCGTCGCTCATAGCCTTGTGGAAGTCATAGCCGATGAAGCCGCAGAAGATCACGATGACGATGAAGTCGACGATGGTGGTGCTCACGCCAAAGAGCATCATCACGCACTGCACGAGGATGACGGCGAGAAGGCCGGCGGCGCACACGCCCTGGATCTTCTGGAAGAAGCCGGGGAAGGCGATGCCCAGGCAGCCGAAGACGGCCGTGACGCCCGCCGTGGCGAGAAATGCCGTGGAGACGGTGGCCACCGGGTAGGCAAGCAGCAGGATCGACGTCGTGAAGCCGAACGAGAGCACGAAGACGGCGTAGCCCGCAAGCGAGAGGCCCATGGACTCGGAGCTGCGGGCGCGGCCCATCATCATGAGGCCGGCGATGGAGGCGACGAAGCTCAGGATGCTCACCGCGCCGTAGTGGTCCATCACGCCGATGAGGAAGGCGGGGTTGGCGAAGAGGCTCGCGCACGCGCCCATGATGGCGAAGCCCGCAAAGACGAGGCCCGAGAGCACGAGTCCGTACATGCGGATGGAGAGGCGGCCGGGGTTGCCGGCACGGGTGGCTCCGGTGTTGTAGGAGTAAGGCTCGACGCCGTTCTGGCCGTTGCCCTGCCACTGGTTCTGGTTCATGTCTGTCCTATCTCTTGGCGTCCGGGTTGGACGCGCGTTGGCTCAAGCGGATGCTTGCAAGGCCTGTATACCCATTAGCTTACTTGTTAGGCTCCAAGTCCTCGCCAATCACAAGGTTCTGGAAGCGGTCTGCAATGAACTGGTCGTTGTAGCGCCAGTCGATGAAGCTCTCGATGGCGTTCTGCGCCGGGACACCTGCGTCGCGAGCGGTCTTGCGGTAGAAGCAGAGGAAGGTCATCGCCACGTCGAGCACCAGAAACGCCATCATGATGGTCACGAACACCACCTGCATGCGGTTGGTGGGCTCGCCTATGCGATAGATCACCTCGGGCATGACGATGCGGCACCACACGAGGCCGAGCACGCCCCATGCGAACAGGAAGCGCCAGGCGATCCACTGGGTGATGGCATCAGGGAGGCCCAGGTAGGTCCACGACTGGGCGTGGAAGAGGTTCTCCATCACCATGCCGCCCGTCTGCTCAAGGCCGCCGCCAAGCAGGGCCGAGACGATGAAGATGTGCAGGTTGGAGGCCGTGCGGAAGCGCCAGAGCACCATGGTGAGCAGGCATGCCCCGCAGCCGTAGATGGGCGAGAACGGCCCCCACACGAGGCCCACGCGCAGCTCGGTGCGCCCTGCGGAGACGAACATCCAGACCATCTCGAGAATGAGGCCGGCGATACTCGCCACCGTGAAGATGATCACGTAGTGATAAAGGCCGGGAGACATCTGGTCGAGCCACTCGTTGCGCACCTCGCGGCGCGCCTCCCTGAGCACCCTTACCTGTTCGTCGGAGAGCTTGGGGCGGGTCTTCGTCTTGAGGTTGGCGTAGGCCGGGTCGTGCGACTTGCGAGCGCTGCGCCTACGCTGGCGGTCGAGGATGACCTCGTCTGCCGAGGCCGCGACCTCTGGCGAGACCTTGCCCCTGTGCGCCAGCTTGCGGAAGCTCCGGCCCCTCGCCAGGCGATAGCCCACCGCGCGCACGACGTGCGACACGCATACGTATGCGAGCACGATCGCGAGGATGATGAGCAGGATGGTGATCAAGGCGGCTCCCGGTTAAGGCTGTCGTTGCGCCCTTGGCGCTGGCACCGAGTGGCGCAAAGCCCCATTGGCCTCGCCCAAAATCCGGTGCCTGTATATGGTACCCGTCACGCGTGAAACAAAAAGCGACACGGGCGCAAACCCGTGTCGCTTAAGTTCGTTGGAGGCGACGCCCAGATTCGAACTGGGGGTAGGGGCTTTGCAGGCCCATGCCTTACCACTTGGCCACGTCGCCATAGAAAAAGGGCCGACCGTACTGGCCGGCCCCTCATTCTCATGGAGCGGACAACGGGGTTCGAACCCGCGACCCCCACCTTGGCAAGGTGGTGCTCTACCAACTGAGCCATGTCCGCGTGCGAGAAAGAACTATACGCGATGGGGTCGGGTCGCGCAACCCAGAATTTCAAATTTTTTGAAATTCGTTTCTGACCTGCGGCGATGTGAAAAACGAGAATGAAGCTCACCCGCAGGACCCCCAGAAGGTCGGCATTGGCGGTAGCCAAGAAAGGTCAAATCTAGGCGCAATGAGGCAATGAGAGGAGATAGCCGCGGGAATGGCCGCATACCAAAGGGCTAGGGGCGGCAAGGCGATGGGGCGGGGACTGTCGCGGGAGTGTCTATGCAGCACGACCGCGCCGGAGAATGCAAACGCTCGCTTGCGCTTCAGTCGCCTCTCCCCTACGCCTCCACCGCCATGGGCGTGATGAGCTTCACGAGGCGCACCACGGTGCCGTTGCCGGAGGGCTTGCGGCGGATCTCGACCGAATCGGCCAGCATGCGCATCAGCTTGATGCCACGGCCGCGCTCCAGGGTCTCCTCGTCGCCGGACTCGGGCGGCTCCTCGTCACTGCCGAGCTCAAAGCCGGCGCCGCAGTCGGTGACCTCCACCACGGCACGGTCGGGGTAGACGCTCACGGTGAGAAGCACGCCGTCTGCGGCCGTGTGGTCAACGGCGTTGCCCAGGGCCTCTCCGCCGGCGAGCGTGAGGTCGAAGATTTCGTCGGGCGTAAGCTCGGTATGGGCGAGCAGCTCCTCCATGCGCTTGCGGGCCGCGGCCATGTGGGCGCCGTCTACGCTCATGGTGCCGTGCCAGAGTGGGCGCACACCCGGGTCGAGCGCCGGAATCTCCGGCTTGGGCGCGCGACGCGAGACGGGGATGAAGTCCACCAGGCGGCAGATGACGAGCGAGCGATAGACGTTGTCGCCCACGTTCACGAGCGAGAGCAGGCCGCCCGCCTCGTTCAGGCGCCTGGCCACCGTGAGGATGAGCGCCATGCCGAGACTGTCGACGTAGGTGGTGTCGGCCAGGTTCAAGATCACGCGCTTGCAGCCGTCGTCGATGGAACGGCGCAGGTAGAGACGCACCCTATCGACGGTGGAGACGTCGAGGTCGCCCTCTATGGGCAGAAGGAGTATGTCGCGCGAGCTTGCCATGCTGCACATTTTGCCCACATGTGTTGGGGCTATACCTCTTTGCTGCGGCGTTTCTGCAAACGGGCTGGCAGGTGCCGGGCGAGCGTGACACGGCACGCCCCCACACGCACCTTGCGCTGGCCAACGCCACGCTCGTGAAGCGCCGGCAGACGCCACACGCGAAGCCGACGCACACGGCACGAGCGCGCGACAGTGGCGCGCGGACGCGAAGCCGCGCCCTACCCCTTGCGAGCGCGGGTAGCACCCAGCTGGTCGAAGCGCAACGTCACCATGGCGACGTCGTCGTCGAGGCTGCGCTCGGTGAAGGCATCGATGCGCCCGAGCAGGCGGTCGAGCATGGTGTCATAGTCGCCCGCCGCCTCGTCCATCACGGCGTCGCGCAGGCCCTGCTCGCCAAAGAAGGCACCGGAGGGGTTGCGCGCCTCAGTGACGCCGTCGGTGTAGAGCAGGATGCGGTCGCCCTCAGAGAGCGCCACGTGGCCGTCATGGTAGGTCATGCCGCGGAAGGCGCCCACCACGCCAGATTGCTCGTCGAGCGTCTCCATCTCGCCCGTGGCGGCGCGCAGCAGAAGCGCCGGCGGGTGGCCCGCCGAGCAGTAGGTGAGAGTCGCGTGACGGAGGTCCGCCACGCCCACGAAGAGCGTGGCAAAGGTCTCGAGGCGCGAGAAGCCGAGCAGGAAGTCGTTCAGAAGGCGCACCATGCGCGCAGGCGGCTGGCCCTCCCAGGCGTAGGCGCCAAGGGCCGTGCGCACGGCGGCGGAGACGCTCGCGGCCTCCACGCCCTTGCCGCTCACGTCGCCCAGGATCACGCAGGCGCGGCGGTTGGGCAGACGGATGAGGTCATAGAAGTCGCCGCCCACGAGCGCCGCGGCGGTGGCCGAGGAGTAGAGGCCATGGGCCGTGATGCCCTCGACCTCCTGAAGCTCGCTTCGCATGCCCGTCTGGAGGGCCTGGGCGATGCGCGTGTCCTTGTTGCGGCGCTCCCCCGCCTCGGCCTCCTGGCGCATGTCGATGGCGACGCGGCGGAGCAGGTCGAGCTCGGCCTCGTCGATGGGCTCCTGGTCGGCGCTCCTCAGGATGAGGAAGGCAACGCGGACGCCGCGCATCTCGCCAAGGTCGAGAAGGACGCACGAGGCCGTGGAGCCGGTGGCCGCCAGCCAGTCTGAGAGGCGCGAGCCCTTGGGCGCGCTCACGACGGCGATGCCGGCGTCCACGCGGCCGCTCACGAGCTCGTCCACCGAGTAGGGCAGATGCTTCTCCCCCGTCTCGGGCAGGCTCACCACACAGCCCTCTGAGAGCCCCTCTGAGTGGATGGGGGCAAAGCGAACGACAAGCTCCTCCTCAAGCGCCTGCACGACGCGCGAGAGGGCCTCCTCGTCCGGCTCGTCGGTCTCCTCGAGCAGGGAGTGGACGCGCGTGGCAATCGAGTCCAGGCGCTGGGTGCGCTGGGCGCGCATGGTGGAGATGGCGGCGGCGAACTCGATGGAGAGGTACTGGGCCACAGAATCGAGCAGGCGCGCGTCGTCCTTGCGTGTGGCGCGGGCCTCGGACCAGCCCACCTCGATGATGGCGATGACGTGGCCGCCAAACCACACGGGCACGCAGATGAAGCTCGCGAAGGGCGGCGTCTGGCGGGCGGGAATGCGGCGGTGCGCCCCCGTGTCCTCATCCACAAGCTCGCGAGAGGTGAGAGCTCCCGATCGCAGGCTCTTCTCGCTCGGGGGCAAAAGGCGCAGGCGCATGGCGCTGCCGGCGCGAGTGACGATGGTCTCCAGGCCCTCGCCATAGGCCATGAACTGCGGCGTGCGGCGCTTCTCGAGGCTCTTGGTGCAACCAAGCTGGCGGTAGCCGTTGGTCTCGGCCAAAAAGAGCAGGGCGCCCGTGGCCTCCATGGTGTCGGTCATCTGCTCGAGGACAGCGCTGAAGAGGGTCTCGACGTCTTCGGTGTCGATGGTGTCAAGCACGATCTTGAGCGTGCCGGAGAGGCGCCTGTTGGCAAGCGAGAGCTCGTCCACCAGGCGGTCGCGCTCGCGCTCGGCGGCAACCGCGGCGTCCACCGGGCGCATGACGATGATGAAGGTCTCCCCGGGACCAGAGACGCGCTCGCCGCGGGCGGCCACCATGGCGGCGCCGCCACCGGCGAGCTTAAGCGAGAGACTCGCGAGGGAGCCGTCTGGGATTAAGGGAAGCGCGGCCATGCCCTCTGGGTAGGTGATGTTGGCCTGGCGGCCGGGATTTTCCAGAATCTCGTTCACGTTCTTGCCGGCAAGCTCGGCGGCCTTATGGCCCGTGAGAATCTCTGCCTGGGAGTTTGCCGAGATGATGCGCTCGGCCCCATCAATGACGAGGACGGCGTCTGTGGTAAGGGAGAGGAGTGCCGTGAGGACTCCGGGCGCCGCCGCCCTACCGACGTGCTCAACCGTGGCAAGCGCGTTTTTGGACGACATCGAACCTCCGCCTCAAGCCGAGCGGGCCGGCCGGCCACGCAGTCTCTAGATAGCAAAAGCGGCCCCGAAGGGCCGCATCTTTTGCTGGTGTCGGAGGCGGGACTTGAACCCGCACGACCTTTTAGTCAGTCACTAGCACCTCAAGCTAGCGCGTCTGCCAATTCCGCCACTCCGACTTTTCAAGTGCGCTTGCGCGCAGGAATTAATATACACAGCCGACCATAGGAGCGCAAGCATAAATTTCGACTATTTTTGAAATCGGCTTGCTAGCTGGGAAAACGCCTCCCCTCTCGAACGAGAAGGGAGGCGTGAGGATCAAGCTACCTATGCGTTAGAGCACGATCGAGGCTTCCTTGATGGGGTTGGCCTCGGCGAAGTGACAGGCGCAGAGGTGACCCGGCGCGACCTCGCGCAGCTCGGGGCGCTCCTGGGAGCACTTCTCGCAGGCGATGGGGCAGCGCGTGTGGAAGCGGCAGCCGCTCGGCGGGTTGATCGGTGAGGGCGGATCGCCCTTCAGGATGATGCGCTTGCGCGAGTGCTGCACGTCCGGGTCGGGGATCGGCACGGCAGAGAGCAGCGACTGCGTGTAGGGGTGGTGCGGCTCGGCGTAGAGGGTCTTCCAGTCACTGACCTCCATCATGTTGCCCAGGTACATCACGGCCACGCGGTCGGAGATGTGCTGGACAACGGAGAGGTCGTGGGCGATGAAGAGGTAGGCCGTGCCGTACTGCTTCTGGAGGTCCTTGAGCAGGTTGAGCACCTGGGCCTGAATGGAGACGTCGAGGGCCGAGACCGGCTCGTCGCAGATGATCAGCTTCGGCTTGAGCGCGAAGGCGCGGGCGATGCCGACACGCTGGCGCTGGCCGCCGGAGAACTCGTGCGGGTAGCGGTTGATGTGCTCGGGGTTGAGGCCCACGATGTCGAGTAGCTCGCGCACGTAGTTCATGCGCTGCTCCTTGTCGGGCATCTCGTTGTGGATGACGAGCGGCTCGGAGACAATCTCGCCGATGGTCATACGCGGGTTAAGGCTCGCGTACGGATCCTGGAAGATGAACTGCATGTCGTGGCGCATCTGCTTGAGCTCGGCCTTCTTCATCTTCGCGACGTCCTTGCCGTCGAAGATGACCTGACCGCTCGTGGGGTTGGAGAGGCGCATGATGCAGCGGCCCGTGGTGGACTTGCCGCAGCCGGACTCACCCACGAGGCCGAAGGTCTCGCCCGGGTAGATGTCGAAGCTGATGTTGTCGACGGCCTTGACGCTCTTCTTCTCCTTGGAGAAGACGCTCGAGTCAACGGCGAACTCCTTGCAGAGGTTCTCGACGTGAAGCAGGGGCTCCGTCATTACTGGTCGCCTCCCTTCGTGCGGGAGTTCTCGGGAGCGTTCTTGCTCACGAACTCCTCGTCCATGCAGAAGTGGCAGCGGGCGTAGTGGCCGCTCTCAAACGTGTAGGTGTCCGGGCGCTCGGCCAGGCAGCGGTCCGTGGCGTAGGGGCAACGGGCGGCGAAGCTGCAGCCGACCGGAATGTGCAGAAGCGAAGGCGGGTTGCCCTTGATGGGCGTGAGCGGCTTCTTCTCGTCGATGACCTGCTCGGGGATCGAGCGCATGAGGCCCCAGGTGTAGGGGTGCACGGGGTGGTAGAAGACCTCCTCGGCGGTGCCGAACTCAACCGGGCGGCCGGCATACATGACCATGATCTTGTCGGCCACGTCGGCGACGACGCCGAGGTCGTGGGTGATCATGACGATGGCGTTGCCGTTCTTCTCCTGCATCTCCTTCATGAGCTCGATAATCTGCGCCTGGATCGTCACGT
>CAVIES010000003.1:0-38094 GCA_963641675.1 Anaerovoracaceae bacterium | reverse complement strand
ACGGGGATGAAGGCGCCGGAGAGGCCGCCCACGCTGGAGCTTGCCATGACGCCGCCCTTCTTCACGGCGTCGTTGAGCATGGCAAGCGCGCAGGTGGTGCCGGGGCCGCCGCAGGTGCCGACGCCGATGATCTCCAGAATGCGGGCCACGGAGTCGCCGACGGCGGGGGTGGGGGCGAGCGAGAGGTCCACGATGCCCTTCTCCACGCCGAGACGGGCGGCGGCCTGGCGGCTCATGAGCTCGCCGGCGCGGGTGATCTTGAAGGCGGTCTGCTTGATGCGCTCAGCCACCTGCATCATGTCGGCCGTCTCGGGCAGCTCCTCGAGGGCCGCGGCCATGACACCGGGGCCAGAGACGCCGACGTTGATGACGGCATCGGCCTCGCCGGTGCCGTGGACGGCGCCCGCCATGAAGGGGGAGTCCTCAACCATGTTGGCGAAGCAGACGAACTTGGAGGCGCCGACAGACTCGTTGTCGGCAGTGAGCTTGGCCGCGTCGATGGCGGTCTGGGCGGCCATGAGCACGGCGTCCATGTTGATGCCGGCGCGCAGGCTCGCCACGTTCATGCTCGAGCAGACGCGGCTGGTGGAGGCAAGCGCCTCGGGGATGCAGTTGATGAGGCGGCGGTCGGCGTCGCCGATGCCCTTGTGCACGAGCGCGGAGTAGCCGCCGAGGTAGTCGATGCCAAGCGTTTCTGCCGCACGGTCGAGCGCGTGGGCGAGCGGCACGAGGTTCTCGTCCTTGCAGGCGGCGGCGATCATGGCCACCGGCGTGACCGAGACGCGCTTGTTCACGATGGGAATGCCGTACTCGCGCTCGAGGCTCTCGGCCGTCTCAACCAGGTGCTCGGCGGTGTGCGTGACGTGGTCGTAGACCTTGGTGCACATGCGGTTGAGGTCCTCGTCTGCGCAACCCATCAGGGAGATGCCCATGGTGATGGTGCGGATGTCGAGGTTCTGCTCGGTCACCATGTTGAGTGTCTCGGCGACCTCTTCTGCGGTAATGGCCACGGGTATCCCTTCGCTGTAGGCAAATCAATGGGCATCAATTATGCACGCAAAGGCTCAAAAACGGTAGTCTCGCCACACCTTGCCATAGGCATTTAACAGTTGGTTTTCAGCTGCGTCCCGCCGCGGCGCCTGGGGCATGCCCTCCAGCCAGCGGACAGTCCTGACTCGCACGAAGGCCACATTAAGTGGCCTTCGGCTCATGCGGAACTCGTCTGGAGTGCACGCCCCAGGCGCCGCTAGCGCAAGCGGGTTATCAGGTTGAGCTTAGTAAGAGGGCGTGGGCTGGACGGCCATGCCGATGAGGCTCGCCCCCGCGTGGACGATGAGGTCGGGCGGCAGGCTGCTCTGGACGATCTCGTCGCAGTTGGGGATGGCCTCGCGCATGCGACGCACAAGCTCCTCCATGCGGTTCTCGGCCTTGGTGCAGCAGACGGCGCAGGTCACGCGCTCGTAGAGCTTGGCACGCTCCTGGGCCAGCGCCAGCTCGGCGTCGAGCGCCTTCTCCCAGCCGCGGCACTTCTTGACGGTGGCGTACTTGCCCTCCTCGTCGCAGAAGAAGACGGGCTTTAGGTTGAGTACGCTGCCGAGGCGGTAGGTGGCCTCGTTGATGCGGCCGCCGTGGCGCAGGTAGGAGAGCTCGCGCACGGTGAAGTAGACGCGAGTGTTCTCAGAGAGGTCGCAGAGCTTGGCCTCGAGCTCCGAGAAGGGCACGCCCGCCTCGACCATCCTGGCGGCGGCAATGACGACGAGGCCTGCCGCGGCGCCGATGCTCTTGGTGTCGATGACGATGACGGGGAAATCCTCCATCTGGCTCGCCACGAGGTGGACGGTCTGGTTGGTGGAGGAGAGACCCGAGCTGATGGTGACGAAGACGGCGCTCGTGTAGCCGTCGGCCTTCGCGGCCTCCAAGGCACCCTTGATGTCGTCGGGGCTGGGGAGGCTCGTCTTGGGGATCTCTTGCTCAAAGCGCTCGATGACCTCGTCGACCGTGATGTCGACGCAGGAGCGGTAGCTCGTGCCGTCGGAGTAGGTGACGATCAGCGGGACCTGGCGCACGTCGTGGGCGGCGACAAACTCGGCCGGCACGTCGGTGCCCGTGTCGGTGAGGATGGCGATGCGCTGGTCGTTCATGGGCTCTCCTGGCGTAGGTTTCGCTTTGCGGCCGCCGGCCGCGAGCGAGGTTCAAAGCGAATGCGGAAGCAAGTCCGCAGGTTGAGTGTAGCCCATAATGCTGTAAGTACACCAAAACTAGTGGTGGCCGCTCGCGCGCGGGTGCGCCGCAGGTGGACCGCGCCGGCAGGCCGCGACCTTGTCCCGCGGCTCTGGGCGGCCGTGCGCCTGCTGTGAATCGGCATCGCCGCCGGCGGGCCGGGGTCGCCGGCGGTTACAATCAATGAGTTGCATATAGCGCGGGTGCGGGGGCACTCGCATGCGCCGGCCGCAGGTGGCGGGCGCCAGATCATAAGGAGCGCAGATGAGCACCGTTTACGTCTTTGGCCACCAGAACCCCGACAACGACGCCGTCATGAGCGCCGTCGTCCTCTCCCAGCTGCTGAACCAGGTGGGCTATGAGGGCAACGACTACAAGCCCTGCGTCCTGGGCCCGCTGCCGGCTGAGTCCGCCAAGCTCCTCGCCGACGCCGGCGTTGCCGAGCCCGAGCTTATCGAGTCCGTGGAGGCCGGCCAGCTCGTCGTCCTCACCGACCACAACGAGAGCGCCCAGTCCGTCGCCGGCCTCAAGGATGCCGCCGTCCTCGGCGTGGTGGACCACCACCGCATCGGCGACTTCGAGACCGCCGGCCCGCTCCACTACATCGCCCTTCCCTGGGGCTCCAGCTGCACCGTCGTCGCCAAGCTCTTCGGCGTCCTTGGCCAGGAGATCTCTGACGTGCAGGCCAAGCTCCTGCTGAGCGCCATGATGACCGACACCCTCATGCTCAAGAGCCCCACCACCACCGACGTCGACCGCACCGTTGCCGCCCAGCTCGGCGAGCAGATCGGCGTCGACCCGGTCAAGTTCGGCATGGAGGTCTTCCTCACCCGTCCGTCCGGCTCCTTCACCGCCGCCGAGATGGTGGGCAACGACATCAAGATGTTCGAGCCGGCCGGCGCCAAGCTCCTCATCGGCCAGTACGAGACGGTCGACAAGAGCCGTGCCCTTGGCATGATCGACGAGATCCGCGAGGCCATGCGCGCCTATGCCGCCGAGAAGGGCGCCGACGGCATCGTCCTCTGCGTCACCGACATCATGGAGGAGGGCTCCCAGGTCCTGCTCGAGGGCGAGACCGCCGTTGCCCAGAAGGGCCTTGGCATCGCCGACGAGCACGACGGCGTCTGGATGCCCGGCGTCCTCTCCCGCAAGAAGCAGGTTGCCGCCCCCATCATGGCTGCCGCCGAGTAGGAGCAAGATGAGCCAGAGCCCCGAGCCCTTCATCACCGAGGAGATCCTCGCCGAGCAGGCGACGCTCAAGCGCGTCGAGCGTCGCGATGCCCGTCGCGAGGTCACCTCCAACGGAACCATCGCCGCGGCGGTGATGGTGCTTGCCGCGATTCTCGCGGTTATCGTTGCCAACACGCCCGCCTACGAGGCCGTCCACGGCTTCTTCGAGACCCCGCTCGGCATCCAGATCGGCGGGTGGAGCG
Source organism: Anaerovoracaceae bacterium (assembly GCA_963641675.1). Classification (GTDB taxonomy): domain Bacteria; phylum Actinomycetota; class Coriobacteriia; order Coriobacteriales; family Atopobiaceae; genus Parolsenella. The sequence continues at coordinate 34,441 of CAVIES010000003.1, read as the reverse complement.
CGTCACTCACGCTTGAGGAGTTCGTGAACGACTTCCTCATGGCGATCTTCTTCTTGCTCGTGGGCATCGAGCTTAAGTACGAGATGACCGTGGGCCAGCTCCGCCGCCCGCGCCAGGCCGCGCTGCCGATGCTCGCGGCCGTGGGCGGCGTGGCCGTGCCCTCCATCATCTACATGCTGATGAACCTGGGTGCGGGCGGCGCGCCGCACGGCTGGGCCGTCCCCATGGCCACCGACATCGCGTTCGCGCTCGGCATCATGTCGCTTCTGGGAGACCGCGTGGCCCCCGCCACCAAGGTCTTCTTCTCCACGCTTGCCATCGCCGACGACATCCTCGCGATCATCGTCATCGCCGTCTTCTACGGCCAGACGCCCAACGTGCCCTGGCTTGCGGCGAGCTTTGGCTGCATCGTGGTCTTGGCGGCCCTGCACCGCATGCGCGTCTACTCCAGCCGCCACTACATCGTGGTGGGCCTGCTGCTTTGGGTCTGCATGTTCAACTCCGGCGTGCACGCCACGCTTGCGGGCGTCATCCTGGCGCTCTTCCTGCCGGCCAAGTCCGACATTCGCCTCTCCGGCCTTCGCACCTGGCTCTCCGACAAGGCGGACGTCCTCGACGAGGCCTATGACGAGGAGTCGCATGTGCTTGGCCAGCACGACTTCACCGAGAATGCCAACAGCATGGAGCGCGTGCTGCACCATGTCACGCCGCCGCTCCAGCGCGTGGAGAACGCCATCTCGGTGGCCGTGAACTTCGTGATCCTGCCGCTCTTTGCCTTCGTGAACGCCCAGGTGTGCCTCGTGGGCGCAGACCCGGCGGCCATCATCGCCGACCCGGTCACCCGCGGCGTGTTCCTCGGCGCGTTCCTCGGCAAGCCCATCGGCATCATCGGCGTCACCTTTGTGCTGGTGAAGATTGGTTTTGCCAAGCTCCCCAAGGGCGTTGACTGGAAGCAGGTCGTCGGCGTGGGCCTCATGGGCGGCCTCGGATTCACCATGTCGATCCTCATCGCCGGCCTCGCCTTCGAGGCGGAGGCAGAGGTGCTGGCCGCCAAGTGCGCCATCCTCGCAGGGTCTGTGGTTGCGGCCATCGTGGGCAGCGTCTACATCCTGCTGGCCACGAAGAAGCCGGCGGCCGGCGAGCCGGAGGGGGAGTAGCGCCATGGCCCAGCCTCCCTACATCGCCAACTCCGACGAATACGGCGAGCTCCAGCGCTTCGTTGATTCGCTCTACTATTCCGAGCACTACGTCGACAACGTCGACGTGCAGGTGAAGGCCGAGATGCTCGACCTCTCCGACGACCTCATGGAGGTCATCTCGATGCTGCCGAGCGGCATCTACGAGAGGGCTCGCCTGGCCGACCAGTTCAACTCGGCGCTTGCCGCCCACGGGTGGGCGCAGCGCTTTGGCACGGTGGAGTGAGGTTTAAAGTCCGGCTTCGCTCTTATACTCGACCGAGAAGTACGTTTAAGCACTCTCACTTGCGGATGGAGACAAACATGGCAAGCGTCTACGAGAACATGACCACCGATCAGCTCGACGCCGAAATCGCCAAGCTCGAGGCCGACGTCGAGGAGCTTCGCGCCAAGGGCCTTTCGCTTGACATGGCCCGCGGCAAGCCGAGCCCCGAGCAGGTGGACCTCTCTCGTCCGATGCTCGACGTCCTGAGCTCTGCCTCCGATCTTCTGGACGAGGGCGTTGACGCCGCCAACTACGGCTGCCCCGACGGCATCCCCTCTGCCCGCCGCCTTATGGCAGAGCTCATCGGAGCCAAGCCTGAGAACGTCATCCTCGGCGGCTCCTCCAGCCTGAACATCATGTACGACGTGGTTATGAGCGGCTGGAACTACGGCGTGGCCGGCTGCGAGCCCCAGGCCAAGCAGGCCGAGAAGGCCCCGCTCAAGTTCCTCTGCCCGAGCCCCGGCTACGATCGCCACTTTGCGGTGAGCGCCAAGGTCGGCTTTGAGAACGTGCCCGTGCGCATGCTCGCCGACGGCCCCGACATGGACGAGGTCTGCCGCCTGGTGGAGAGCGACCCGACCGTCAAGGGCATCTGGTGCGTGCCGAAGTACTCCAACCCCACCGGCATCACCTTCTCCGACGAGGTCGTGCGCCGCTTTGCCGCGCTCAAGCCCGCCGCGCCCGACTTCCGCATCTTCTGGGACAACGCCTACATCGTCCACGAGCTTACCGATGAGCCCGACCAGCTGCTAGAGATCTTCGGCGCCGTGGCCGAGGCCGGCAACGACGACCTCGTCTACGAGTTCGTCTCCACGAGCAAGGTGACCTTCCCGGGCTCCGGCATCGCCGCCGTTGCCGCGAGCGACGCCGACATCGCCAACCTGCGCAAGGTCTTTGGCATCGAGCGCGTCTGCTCCGACAAGCTCATGCAGCTCGCGCACGTGCGCTGGCTCAAGGATGCCGAGGGCGTGCGCGCCCATATGGCGGCGCAGGCCAAGGTGCTGCGCCCGCGCTTCGACCTCGTGGAGCAGAAGCTCGCCGAGGGCCTGGGCGAGCTGGGCTGCGCCAGCTGGTCTCACCCCAAGGGCGGCTACTTCGTCTCGTTCGAGGGTCCGGCCGGCTCTGCCAAGAAGATCGTGGCCCTTGCGGCCGAGCTTGGCGTGAAGATGACCGGCGCCGGCGCCACGTGGCCCTACGGCAACGACCCGGACGACACGAACATTCGCATCGCGCCTTCCTACCCCACGCTGGCCGAGCTCGGAGGCGCCCTCGACGTCTTCTGCGCCTGTGTGCGCCTCGTGTCGGCAAGGCTCGCGAGGGAAGCGCGCTAATATAGGCGAGTTCCAACGTGGGGTATCATGACCTGCACCTGTGCGCCCAGGCTCCGGCCGGGGCGCACCTGCACTAAGAGGAAATGCCTGCTCGCAGGCAGGAGGGATACGTACTGATGGCATTCGGTTCAAAGAAGACCGAGAACGACGCAGAGGCCAAGACCGCCGAGACCGGGGAGGCGCCTGAGGCTACGGAGGCTACCGAGCCCGCCGCCGAGGCTGCTGCCGAGGGCGCTGCCAGCGAGGCCGAGGGCGCCAAGGTCTCCAAGAAGGCCAAGAAGCAGATGAAGAAGGAGGCCGAGCGCGAGGCCGCCGAGGCCGCCAAGAAGGAGGCCGAAGAGGCCAAGGCTGACGCCTCCAAGAAGCTCAACGTCCGCCGCGCCGTCGTGCTCACGGGTGTCATCCTCGCCTCCGTCATCATGATCGGCTCGTGCCTTCTGCCCTCGCTCTCCGCAATCGTGAGCGGCATCCAGAACGCCGCCACCACCGAGGCGGAGACCACCGAGTCCGATACCACCGAGGCCGAGTCCGAGGAGGCCGAGACCACCAACTCCTATATGGATGACCTCGACACCCGCTACGAGGCCATCGTGGAGCCGCTCGAGACCAAGCTCGAGAGCAACGCCGAGGACAAGGCGACCCTCATCAACCTCGCAAACAACTACCTCACCTGGGGCGACTCCGCCCAGAACTACGCCTCCACCGACGAGGAGACGGAGCACGTGAAGGAGCTGCTCAACAAGGCCATGGGCTACTACGACAGCTACCTCGCGCTCGATGACGCAAGCGCTGCCCACGTAAACCGCGCGCTCTGCCAGTACTATCTTGGTGACACCTCCGGCGCGATCTCTGCGCTCGAGGAGTTCTGCGAGGGCACGTCCGACTACGCCCCCGCATGGTCCAACCTCGGCATGATGTACGAGGAGACCGGCGACACCGAAAAGGCCAAGGACGCCTACAACAAGGCGCTCGAGGTCGACCCGGACGACACCTGCGGCGTTAAGAGCTATGCCAGCTCGCAGCTGTCGTCTCTCACCGAGGCCGAGACCGAGTCGGCCGAGACCACCGAGTAAGGGGAGAGGAACATGGACCTTTCCATCAACAAGACCACAGACGCGGGCAACGTCCGCGTGACCGTCGTGGGCGAGGTTGACGTCTCCAACGCCACCGAGCTGCGCGACGCCATCGACCAGGCCCTGGCCGAGAAGCCCGCCGCCGTCACCGTCGACATGGCCGATGTCGCCTACATCGACTCCACCGGCATCGGCGTGCTCGTGGGCGCCGCGACCCGCGCCGGCGAAGACGGCGTAGACTTTGCGGTTGCCAACCCCCAGGCAAACGTCAAGCGCGTGCTTGGCCTGCTTGGCGTGGAGCGCCAGCTCCACCTGGAAGACTAGTTAGACCCCGGCCCGCTTCGCGCGGGCTTTGTCGCCCCTAAGGAGGCTTTTGTGTTCGGCATCGGAGACCAGGAACTATTCCTCATCATCCTGTTCGCGTTCTTGCTGTTTGGCCCCGACAAGCTCCCGGGTATGGGCCGCACCATCGGCCGCGCCCTGCGCCAGTTCAAGAACGCCCAGGAAGGCGTGACCAAGGTCGTTCAGACCGAGATCATCGACCCCATCCAGGACGTCGCCAACACCGACAAGGGCAAGGCTGCCGCCAAGGCCCAGGCCGAGGACGCCGACCTCACGGAGGAGGAGGTCGTAGCTGCCAAGCCGGCCGAGACCTTCGCCGAGCGCCGCGCCCGCCTCGCCGCCGAGAAGGCCGCTGCCGAGAAGGGTGAGACGCCCGAGGCAACCGAGGCCGACGCCGACTCTGACGCCGACTCCGACGCTGCCGCCGACGAGCCCGAGGCCGAGGAGACCCCCGAGCCCAAGCCCACGACCGCCGCGGCCCTCTATGGCCTCGACGACGATGACGAAGACGACCTTGACGACGAGGAGGACGCATAATGCCCGTCGGACCCGCCCGAATGCCTCTGCTTGACCACCTGAGCGAGCTGAGGCGCCGCCTCACCATCATCGTCGTCTGCGTCCTGGTGACCACCTGTGTCATCTACGTGGCCTCGCCGACGCTCATTGAGCTGCTCATCGACCCGGTGCGCCAGTTCATGCCCGAGGGCGGCAAGCTCTACGTCACCACGGCGCTTGGCGGCTTTACGCTGCGCTTTAAGGTGGCGGCGTTCTTTGCCGTCATCGTGTGCTGCCCCATCATCATCTTCCAGGCGCTCGGCTTCTTCATGCCGGCGCTCAAGCCCTCAGAGCAGAAGTGGGTCATGCCCACCGTGGCGGCCCTCGTGTTCCTGTTCTTCTTTGGCATGCTCTTCTGCTACTTCGTCATCCTGCAGGCCACCTTTGGCTGGATGCTCGACCAGACGGTCGACTTCGCAGAGATCTTCGCCAACGCGGAGGACTACATCAACATCATCATGCTGCTCGAGCTCGGCTTTGGCGCTGCCTTCGAGCTGCCGCTGGTCATCTTCTACCTCGCCATCTTCCACCTCGTGCCGTACAAGAACCTGCGTGAGAACTGGCGCTACATCTACGTCGGCCTGCTCGTCGGCTCCGCCGTGGTCACGCCCGACGCCAGCCCGGTGACGATGTTCCTCATGTTCGGCGCCGTGGTCATCCTCTACGAGGCCTCCCTGTTCGTCGCCCGCCGCGTGCTCATCGCCCGCGACGGCAAGGAGTCGCTCAAGTGGACGCGCGAGGAATACAGCGAGTACAAGCTCGAGAAGGACGACGAGGACTAGCCCATGAAGCTCGTCATTACAGAGAAGAACGACGCCGCCGAAAAGATCGCGGCCCTGCTCTCCGAGGCCGGAAAGCCCAAGAAGGACAAGGTCTACGACACGCCGGTCTACCGCTTCACCCGTGAGGGCGAGGAGTGGGTGACCATCGGTCTGCGCGGCCACATCCTGGCGCCCGACTTCCCGACCGAGCTCAAGTTCTCAGACTCCCAGGGCTGGTACGCCATCTCGAGCGAGGGCGAGGTCATGCCCGCCGACGTTCCCGATGGCCTTGCGCGCCCGCCCTTCAAAAAGAAGAAGCCCTTCCTCGAGGACGGCGTGGACATCAAGGGTTGGAAGGTCCCGAGCCTGCCCTACCTCGTCTGGGCGCCAATCGAGAAGCTCCCGGCCGAGAAGGGCATCATCCGTGCCCTCAAAAACCTCGCCAAGAAGGCCGACTCGGTCGTCATCGGCACCGACTTCGACCGCGAGGGCGAGCTCATCGGCTCCGACGCGCTCGCGCAGGTGCTCGAGGTAAACCCCGACGCCCCCGTGACGCGCGCCCGCTACTCCGCCTATACCCGCGGAGAGATCGAGCACGCCTTCGCCAACCTCGTCGAGCTCGACCAGAACCTGGCAGACGCCGGCGAGAGCCGCCAGTACATCGACCTCATCTGGGGTGCCGCCCTTACGCGCTACCTCACCATGGCCCGCTTCGGCGGCTTCGGCAACGTTCGCAGCGCCGGACGCGTGCAGACGCCCACGCTGGCCCTCGTGGTCGAGCGCGAGCGTGAGCGCATGGCCTTCGTGCCCGAGGACTACTGGGTCATCAACGGCTTTGCGAGCGAGAGCGGCGCCGCTGCCGACGAGCGCTTCAAGATCAGCCACGCCAAGGGCCGCTTCACGGCCGAGGACGAGGCCAACGCAGCCTTCGCAAACGTCGAGAATGCAGCTACCGGCACCGTCACCGCCGTCACCAAGAAGAGCCGCACGCAGAAGCCGCCCGCGCCCTTCAACACCACCTCGCTTCAGGCCGCGGCTGCTGCCGAGGGCCTGAGCCCGGCGCGCACCATGCGCCTGGCCGAGAGCCTCTACATGGACGGCCTCATCTCGTACCCGCGTGTTGACAACACCGTCTACCCGGATTCGCTCGACCTGCGCGCCACGGCCAAGATGCTCGCCGGCGTGCCGCAGTACGCCCCCTACGTGGCCAAGCTCACGGCCGCGCCCGAGCTCCACGCCACCCGCGGCAAGCAGTTCGACACCGACCACCCGCCCATCTATCCCACCGGCGTCGCGAGCCCCGACAAGCTCCAGCCTGCCGAGTGGAAGCTCTATAACCTCATTGCCAGGCGCTTCCTCGCCACGCTTTCCGACCCTGCCGTCATCGAGGGCACCAAACTCGCGATCGACGTGGCTGGTGAGCCCTTCCAGGCAAGCGGCGACGTGCTCACCACGCCCGGCTTCCGCGCCATCTACCCCTTTGGCCTCAAGAAGGACGAGCAGCTCCCGCAGCTTGGCGAGGGTGACGTCGTTGACGTTCACGACCTCGTGCTCGAGGCCAAGCAGACCGAGCCGCCCGCGCGCTACAGCCAGGGCAAGCTCATCCAGGAGATGGAGAAGCGCGGGCTTGGCACCAAGTCCACCCGCGCCAGCATCATCGAGCGCCTCTACACGGTGAAGTACCTCAAGAACGACCCGGTGGAGCCGAGCCAGCTCGGCATCGCCATCATCGACGCCCTGAACGAGTTTGCCCCGCGCATCACCACGCCCGAGATGACGAGCGAGCTCGAACAGGACATGACCAAGGTCGCCAAGGGCGAGGACACGCAGGACCAGGTGGTCTACCACTCCCGTGCGCTGCTCGCCGGCATGCTCGATGCCCTCATCGAGCACAAGGACGACCTGGGCGAGGCCATCGCCGACGCCGTCACGGCCGACGCTCGCGTGGGCGCCTGCCCCAAGTGCGGCAAGGACCTCGTCGTGAAGTCCAGCGCCAAGACCCGCGGCAGTTTTGTCGGCTGCATGGGTTGGCCCGACTGCGACGTCACCTACCCGCTGCCGAGCGGCGTGCGCTATGAGGCCATCGAGGGCGAGGGCGCGGTCTGCCCGGATTGCGGCGCCCCACGCATCAAGTGCAAGCCCTTCCGCGCCAAGGCCTACGAGATCTGCATCAACCCGCAGTGCCCCACCAACTACGAGCCCGACCTCAAGGTGGGCACGTGCAAGGCCTGCGCCGAGGCCGGTCGCGTGGGCGAGCTCATCGCCCACAAGAGCGAGCGCAGCGGCAAGCGCTTCATCCGCTGCACCAACTACGACGACTGCGGCACGAGCTACCCGTTGCCCGCTCGAGGAAAGCTCACCGCCACCGACGAGACTTGCGCCGAGTGCGGCGCGCCCATGATCGTGGTGGAGACGGCCCGCGGCCCGTGGAAGAAGTGCGTGAACATGGACTGCCCCACCAACGAGCGCAAGACGCCCGCTCGTGGGGCCCGCGCCGGCGCCAAGAAGGCCCCGGCAAAGAAGGCCACTGCCAAGAAGACGGCCGCCAAGAAGTCCTCCACCAAGAAGAGCTCCTAGGCGAGGTGCATGACGTAGATGTTTGAGGTAACGCCCACGCCCGCCGGGCTCGAGAAGGTGCGCTTCATCGCCGCCGACATGGACCACACGCTGCTTCGGGAGGACCAGTCCCTGCCCGAGGGGTTCGAGGAGCGCGTTGACGCCCTCGCGAGCCTTGGGGTGACCTTCTCCATCGCAAGCGGCAGGCCGCTCTATACGCTGAACGACTTCCTCGGTCACATCAGCGACAAGATCATGTTCATCGGCGACAACGGCGGAGCCATCTCGCGCTTTGGCGAGCCGCTCTACCAGGCCGACATGCCGGTGGAGACCTATCGCGAGCTTGCCCGCGGCTGCCACGAGATGGGCGCCATCGGCCTCGTCTGCGCACTCGAGTGCTGCTATACCGAGCCCGCGGCCAAGCCTTACGACAAGTTCTTCCGCGAGTTCTATACGAATCTCGAGTACGTGGACGACCTCGAGCAGGTGAGCGCCAAGGCTGACAAGTTCACGGTCTTCTTCCCCGAGAACGACGCCCACGCCCGCACCGAGGAGCTTCTCGGCCGTGTGGAGGCCGACCTCTCCCATGCCTGCGGTGACGTCATGTGGCTCGACATCATGCCCGCCGGCATCAGCAAGGGCACGGCCATGCACCGTGTGAGCGAGATTCTCGGCATCGGCCTCGACGAGATGTGCGCCTTCGGCGACGCCGCCAACGACGCCGAGATGATCAGCGAGGTCGGCTATGGCTACGTGATGGCCAACGCGCTCGACATCATGGCCCCTTACGCCAAGTACGTGGCGCCCACCAACGACGAGTGCGGCGTGCTTCAGGTCATTGACCAGATCATCGCCGCGAAGCGAGCGATGTAGATGACACAGGAGAGCCGCGGCACATTCATCACCTTTGAGGGCGTGGACGGCGCCGGCAAGTCCACCCAGGTGGCCCTGCTGGTGGAGCGTCTGCGCGCGGAGGGCCGCGAGGTCGTGCAGCTGCGCGAGCCGGGCGGCACCGCCATCTCCGAGAAGATTCGCGCCATCCTGCTCGACCCTGCCAACGGCGAGATGAGCCCCGAGTGCGAGCTCCTGCTCTTCGAGGCCTCCCGCGCCCAGCTCGTGCGCGAGGTCATCGACCCTGCCGTGGCGCGCGGTGCCATCGTCGTGTGCGACCGCTTCTATGACTCAACCCATGCCTACCAGGCCGGCGGCCGCGGCTTTGACGACGCGCTCGTGCGACGCGCCAACGAACTTGGTAGCTGCGGCCTCGTGCCCGCCCTCACCATCGTGCTCGACATGGACCCGGAAGACGCCTACGAGCGCGCCGGCCAGAGGGGAGAGCACGACCGCATGGAGGCCGAGGGCCTGGCGTTTCAGCAGCGCGTCCGCGCGGATTACCTGGCGCTTGCCGAGGCAGAGCCTGAGCGCGTGCGCCTCGTGAGCGCCGCCGGCGAGCCCGCGGAGGTTGCCGCGCGCATCGGCGAGGTGCTGGCAGGGGCCGGCATCTGCTGCGAGGCCAGCCGTGGCTAGCGCGCACGTCTCATATCCCAAGGCGTTCGACCGCCTTGCCACCCAGCCCCGCGTGCGGGCCTACCTTGGCACTGCCGCGGCGGAGGGCAAGATCGGCCACGCCTACCTCTTTGTGGGCGCCCCCGGCTCTGGCCAGAACGAGGCCGCGCTCGCACTCGCCCAGAGCCTCGTCTGCGAGCAGGGCGGCTGTGCCGAGTGCGAGGAGTGTGCACGTGTGGCGCGCAGGTCCCACCCCGACATCCACTGGATCGCCCCCGAGGGCGCTGCCGGCTACGTGGTAGAGCAGGTACGCTCGCTCATCGAGGACGTCTCGCTTGCTCCCATCCGCGCCACCTCCAAGGTCTACATCATGGACCGCGTGGAGACCCTACGCGATTCCTCCGCAAATGCCCTGCTCAAGACCATCGAGGAACCGCCTGCGGGAGTCGTCTTCATCCTCATGGCGCGCACGACCGACGCCGTGCTGCCCACGATCGTCTCGCGCTGCCAGCTCGTGCCCTTCCGCGTGGCCGACCCCGAGGAGGCCGCGCACTACGTGGCCCGCACGGCAGGCCTTGCCGAGAACGACCCAGCTGCTCGCGTGGCCCTTGCCGTCGCCGGCACGCCCGAGCTTGCGGTTGACTACATCGCCAGCACCGCCCGCCGCGAGGCGCGTCGCCTCATGGTGAACACGCTGGGAGAACTCTCCCAAAAGGACGCTTGGGGCGTGCTCGTCTCTGCCCGCGAACTCGCCGCTGCCGCCAAGGTGCCGCTCGACGAGCTCTCCGAGCAGCAGCAGGAAGACGCCGACCAAGCGGCGGACTTCCTCTCATCCAAGGCCCAGAAGCTCGTGGAGCAGCGCAACAAGCGCGAGCTAACCGCCCGCGAGCGTTCGGGTATCATGGAACTTCTATCGGCCGCCGAATCGCTCCTCAGAGACGTGCTCGTGCGTCTTGAGGACGTGGCCGAACCTGTCGTGAACGCAGATTGCGAGGACGTGGTTGCGCGCATCTGCGCGAGCACCAGCTCCAAGGGCGCCCTTTTGGCCCTTGCCGCCGTGAGCCGCGCGCGCGAGGACCTCGCTCGCAACGTATCCCCCCAGCTGGCCCTTGAGGTCATGCTGTGCTCTTGCAAGGAGGCACTATGCCCACCGTCATTCCGGTGAAGTTCGTCTATGCTTCGCGCGAACTTTGGTTTGACCCCAAAGACACCGGCGCCGTAGAGGGCGACCACGTCATCTGCGCCACCGAGCGCGGCACCGAGCTCGGCCTCGCCACAGGCGACCCGCGCGAGGTGGAGGCCGCCGAGCTCAACCGCAAGACCGACGGCGCCCCGCTCAAGGACGTCGTTCGCGTCGCCACCGATGAGGACCTCGAGCGTGCCGAGGAGCTCGCCGCCAAGGGAGACGCGGCCATGCCCGTCTTCCGCGCCGCGGTCACCAAGAGTGGCCTCGACATGAAGCCCGTTGGCGTGGAGTACGTCTTTGGCGGCGAGAAGGTCGTCTGCTACTTCTCCGCCGACGAGCGGGTGGACTTCCGCCAGCTCGTGCGCGACCTCTCCCGCGAGCTCCACGAGCGCGTCGACATGCGCCAGGTGGGCGTGCGCGAGGAGGCGGCCTTCGTGGGCGGCTTTGGCCACTGCGGCCAGGAGCTCTGCTGCGCCCGCTTCGGCAGCGGCTTTGAGCCCGTCTCCATTCGCATGGCCAAGGAGCAGGACCTCCCGCTCAACTCCAACAAGATCAGTGGCGCCTGCGGCCGTCTCATGTGCTGCCTGCGCTATGAGTTTGAGGCCTACCGTGACTTCAAGCAGCGCGCGCCCAAGAAGAACGCCGTTATCCAGACGCCGCTCGGCACCGCCAAGATCGTCGAGTACGACACGCCCAAGGAGCAGCTCTGCCTGCGCCTCGAGAACGGCAAGCAGATCCGCGTGCCGCTTGCGGAGATGCAGGCGAGCGAGGCCGCGTGCAAGAAGAGCGAGGAGCTTGGCTGCGCCTGCCGCCCCGACACCGTCCTGCGCGAGACGATGGACCGCCTGGCCAGCCCCGAGGTGCGCGCAGCGCTCGAGGAGCTCGACCGCAAGAACGGCCTCATCCCCGAGCAGACCGTCAGCGAGGACGACCTCTTCGTGACCGAGGAGCGCGGTGGCCGCCGCCGTCGCAACAAGGGCGGCAACAAGGGCTCGCAGCAGGCTGCCCCCGCCGCCGAGGCCGGCGAGGCCCCCAGCCGCAAGCGCCGTCGCCGCAAGACCGTCGAGGTCTCCGGCGAGGCCGCCGAGAAGCTTCCCGGCCAGGGCAAGGTGGACGAGGCCAAGCAGAGCGCCCCGGGCGAGGGTCGCAGGAGCCGCCGTCGTCGCCACCACGCCGAGGGTGAGGGCGCAGAGGCCACGCAGCAGAATGCCGGCCAGAAGCAGCAGAACCAGCAGCCTGGCGAGGGCGCTGACGCCCCCAAGGCCCGCCGCCGTCGCAGGCGCCCGGGTGACAAGGGCGGAGCTGCTGCTGAGAACCAGCAGGCCGCGGATGCCCCGCGCGCACAGCGCAGGCCCGGCGACAAGGGCGGCGCTGCCGCCCAGCAGGGCGAGAAGCCCGCGGGCGAGGGCGCGCCCAAGCGCCGTCGCCGTCGCCACAAGCGCGGCAGCGGGGAGAACGGTGGCGGAGACTCCGCCGGCAGCGCCGAGTAGGACATAGAAAACGCCTAGGGGCGGCAAGCTATACGGCTTGCCGCTTCTTTTGTTTGTGCATGCCATGAGCACGAGAAAATCAAAGAGGTTTAAGCCTTCAATAGAAATTAAAGGAGGCATAAAATTATCTAGTCATGTTCTGTCCGCGGCTTGCGTATTGCCTGCCGTTAGAAGGAGATTCCCATGAGGAAGAACAAGGCGTTCCTCGCGTTGCTCGTCGCCGCCATTGCTGCGGCCGTCTTCGCCCTGCCGGCCGTTGCCATGGCAGAGACGATTACGGTTACCCAAGAGAGCATGAACAACCATGGCGGCTACTACGCCATTCGCGACGGCAACACCTACCAGCTTGCCGAAGACGTCACGGGCTACTTCTGCGTCAAGGGCAGCGATAGCGAGGAGACTGCCCCCACGATCGACCTGAACGGCTTCACGCTCACGTCGAACAGCGAACACGCCGTCTTGGTCGATGGAAGCCCCTCGAAGTCCACCAAGGTGACCGTCAAGGGCGGCAACATCGTCGAGACCAATACCGAGAAGTCTGCGGTTCGCGTAGCTTCCAACAGCGCCATATCGGTCACCCTCGAGGGCGTCATCGCCTCCGCGGTCCAGAGGTGCTGCCTTGACGCAACGTCTGGCACGCTGATTGTCAACAGCGGCACGTACACGACCGACAACCAGTCGACCTCCGCCGACGAGGCTGTTATCTACGTTGGCGATCGTGGCATCTGCAAGGTTAACGGCGGCAGCTTCAATCTCGAGAACGGCGGCAGTTCTGTCATCAAGGGCTCTTCTGCCTGTCAGCTTTACGGTGGTGTGTTCTCCGACTTCCCCGCAAACGGCAAGCTCATGGCCAGCAGCGGTTATATCCACAAGACTTCCAACGGCTGGGAGGTTGGCTCCGGCGACGTGCCCGAGAAGGCTCTCTGGAAGGTTACGTATAACGGCACGGTGATCTACTTCGATTCCACCGCCGACATGGATGCCTTCAATGACTCTCACGATGGCTGCACCGTCGAGCGCGCAAGGTACATCGTGAGCTATCAGGTTGACTTGAAGGAGTACGCCAGCGAACTCGTTGTGGCTAACGGTAAGGCCACCAAGCCCGCCGATGACCCCAACGTGGGCGACGACAACATCTTTAAGTTCTGGTCTGCGAATGGCGCGACTGAGTTCGACTTCAATACCGCAATTCAGAACGACACCGTCCTCACTGCCGTGTACGCTCCCAAGGTCGCAACCTACAACGGCGTGGCCTATGCCTCGCTGCAGGATGCCCTCGATGCCGCCGCGGAGAAGGGCGGCACCGTCAAGCTCCTGAAGGACACCGAGGAGCACGTGGCAATCTCTGGCCCCTCCGAGGCCGAGCTCACGCTCGACCTCAATGGCAAGACGCTCTCTTCCAGCGATGGCGGCTATGCCACCATCAGCGTCGAGGGAATGACCAACCTGACCGTCGAGAACGGCACGGTTAAGGCCGAGAACAAGGACAGCATCAGCATTTCGAGCGATGCCGAGGGCTCGACCGTGACGCTCGTGGACGGTCTCACCCTTCACACTGATGCCAAGGGTGACAAGGGCGCTAATGCCGTCATGATCAAGGGCAACTCCACCCTTAACATCAAGGGCGGCGATTATTCGAGCGACGGAAAGTGGGCCATCCAGGCTCTTAACTACGCCAAGCTCAACATTCTTGACGGCACCTTCAAGAGTGGCACGACCAGCGACACGATCTACACCGTCGACGGCGTCGAGACCGACTTTGCCGGGGACAGCGTGAGCGGCCACATCACGGCCAAGGAGATGCCTCAGAAGAAGACCCCCAAGGTTACCGTCCACGCTGGCACCTTTGGTGATGCTAACAACGCCAAGGACGTCGTGAGCGGCAAGTATCTCTACTCTGCCGACGGCAAGACCTTCAAGGTCATCGACGTCGAGAGCGACACCCCGAGCGACGAGTACCTCTACGAGGCCAAGTACGTGGTCTATGACGAGACCAAGGGCACCAAGGTCTACTTCAAGACGCTTGAGGACGCCAATGCCTACGCCGACAGCATCGGCGACGCCGGCGAGGTTTACGTCATCAACCTCTATCGCGCCACCTTCGTGGCCGACGGCGAGGAGATCTACTTTGGCGTATACGAGGCCAACGAGGAGATCGGTGAGCTTCCTGCGGGCCCCGAGGTTGAGGGCTACACCTTTGCCGGTTGGTACGTGAACGACGAGAAGATCGACTCCTCCTATACGCTCAACGCCGACGCCGACATCGTGGCCATGTGGTACAAGGACTCCGATGACTCCGACGACGACTCCGACAAGACCCCGACCGACGATCCTTCGGGCGATGCCGACGACAAGGGCGGCAAGAGCGATGAGGGCGATAAGAAGCTGCCCCAGACCGGCGACGTCGCTTCCATCGCCTCCGGCATCGCTGCCGCCGGCGCAGCCCTCGCGGGCATCGGCGCCATCCGCCGCCGCAAGTAACGGCTAGCGACATAGCAAGACCCAAAGGGACGGCAGGCTTTACGGCTTGCCGTCCCTTTTGTCGCTACACTGATACACGCTGACAACAACCGTAAGGAGCACATATGTCCGTTACCGAAGACCTTGCCGCTCTCGACAAGCTCGAGGCGCACCTGTTTGCCCACCGCCACGCGATGACCTCCATCATGTTCGCCGGCGAGACGACCGACCCGGCCAATGCCGGCGCGGCCCGCGCTGAGGCGCTCGCCACGCTTGAGGAGGAGACCCACGAGTTCGTCTGCAACGCAGAGACTGGCGCTCTTCTCGGGCGTCTGACCGCCGCCGCGAACGACGGTGAGCTGGACGAGACCCGCGCCGCGCAGGTGCGCGTGCTCTCCCGCAACCGTGCCGACCAGGTGGACATCCCCGCCGAGGTGGCCGCCAGCTTCGCGCGCCTCACCAGCGAGGCCCAGGAGTCCTGGGTGCGCGCCAAGGGCGCCAACGACTGGAAGGCCTTTGAGCCCTATCTCGACCGCATCGTGGCCGCCCGTCGTGAGATGGCGCTTATGCGCAAGCCCGAGCAGGACCCGTACGACACGCTGCTCGACGAGTACGAGCGTGGCACCTCGAGGGCCTTCTACGACCAGTTCTTCTCCGAGGTAAAGGACTGCGTGGTGCCGCTTGTGGCCGGCATGCTAAAGAAGGGCTGGCAGCCGAGTCGCGCTTGCATCGAGGGCCACTTTGAGCACGACGCGCAGATGGCGCTTGCGCGCGAGCTGGTTGAGCTTGAGGGCCTCAACATGGACGCCCTCACCCTCGCAGAGACCGAGCACCCCTTCACCGACTCCGTCTGCCACTCCCACGCCTACATCGCCACCCACGTCTACGAGGACGACGTCATCAGCAACGTCTACTCGATGCTCCACGAGGGCGGCCACGCCATGTACGAGCAGAACATCGATTCCGCCTATGACTTCACCTCGCTCAACGGTGGCGTCTCGAGCGGCGTGCACGAGAGCCAGAGCCGCTTCTTTGAGAACTACGTCGGCCGGAGCGAGGCCTTTGCCTCCGTGCTGCTGGCGGCGCTCAAGAAGCACTTCCCGGGCCGCTTTGACGGCGTGAGCGCCCACGAGCTCTATCTGGCCGTGAACCGTGCCGAGCCCAACTTCGTGCGTACCGAGGCCGACGAGCTCACCTACCCGCTCCACATCATCATCCGCTACGAGATCGAGCAGCTCCTCATGGACGGCGAGGCCACGGCGGCCGACGTGCCCGCCCTCTGGAACGAGCGCTACAAGAGCTACCTCGGCCTCGAGGTTCCCACCGACACGCTGGGCTGCCTGCAGGACGTGCACTGGTCGTGCGGCGACCTCGGCTACTTCCCGACCTATGCCCTGGGCGGCGCCTATGGCGCGCAGCTGCTCAGTGCCATGCGCGCCGACGGCGTGGACTTTGACGCCGCGGTGGCGGCGGGCGAGCTCGAGCCCGTCCGCGCGTGGCTGCGCGAGCGCATCTGGCGCCACGGCATGGCCATCGACCCGATGCCGCTCATCGAGGCCGCCTGCGGCGCCCCCTTCGATGCCTCGCACTACACCCGCTACCTCACGGAGAAGTTCACGGGCATCTACGGGCTGTAGCAGTGCGTGGCGCCTGGGGCGCGCGGGCCAGACGAGTTCCGCATGAGCCGGAGGTGACTTAATGTCACCTCCGCGCGAGCAGGACCGCCTGGAGGCTGGAGCGCGTACCACAGGCGCCCTCTAGCGCATGCGTTCAACTGGGCCCGCTCGGCTCGTGCCCTCTGCATGGAGATGCGCTGGCAGGGTGCATAATTGAGGGGTTAACGGCGCCGGCCTTCCGCCCGCGCCGCCTACCCAAGGGAGAATCTCTATGAAGTACTTCGGCACCGACGGCTTCCGTGGCCGCGCAAACGAAGACCTTACGGTCGACCACGCCTTCGCGATCGGCCGCTTTGTTGGTTGGTACTACGGCCTGCGCGAGGGCCGCAAGGCCAAGGTCGTCATCGGCAAGGACACGCGCCGCTCGAGCTACATGTTCGAGTACGCGCTGGGCGCGGGCCTCGTGGCCTCCGGCGCCGACGCCTACCTGCTGCACGTCACCACCACGCCTTCCGTGAGCTACGTGGTGCGCAGCGAGGACTTCGACTGCGGCATCATGATCACCGCCAGCCACAACCCCTACACCGACAACGGCATCAAGCTCATCAACTCGGGCGGCTACAAGATGGAGCCCGAGGTGCTCGAGATGGTGGAGGACTACATCGACGGCAAGAGCGAGGTGCCTCTGGCCACCGGCGAGGAGATCGGCCGCACCATCGACTACGTCGAGGGCCGCAACCGCTACATCGGCTTCCTCATCTCGTCGGCCAGCTTCTCGCTCCACGGCCTGCGCATCGGCCTCGACTGTTCCAACGGCTCGGCCACGCCCATCGCCAAGGGCGTCTTTGACGCGCTCGGCGCCAAGACCTACGTGGTCTCCAACGAGCCCAACGGCTTCAACATCAACCGTGGCTGCGGCTCCACCCACATCGAGCAGCTGCAGAACCTCGTGGCCGAGAAGGGCCTCGACGTGGGCTTTGCCTACGACGGCGACGCCGACCGCTGCATCGCGGTGGACGAGCACGGCAACGTCTGCGACGGCGACCTCATCATGTACGCCTGCGGCTCCTACCTTGCGGACAAGGGCCAGCTCAACAAGAACACCGTTGTCACCACGGTCATGAGCAACCTCGGCCTCTATAAGGCCTTCGAGCGCGCCGGCATCGCCTACGAGCAGACCTCGGTGGGCGACAAGTACGTGAGCGCCTGCATGGCCGAGAACGACTACTCGCTCGGCGGCGAGCAGAGCGGCCACGTGATCTTCTCCAAGTACAGCGCCACGGGCGATGGCATCAATACGAGCCTTCGCGTGCTCGAGGCCATGCTTGGCTCCAAGAAGACGCTGGCCGAGCTCACCGAGCCGGTGAAGATCTACCCGCAGCTGCTGAAGAACGTCGTCGTGGCCGACAAGGAGGCCGTGATGGCTGACGAGCGCGTGAAGGCGGCTGTGGCCGGCGTCGAGACCGCGCTTGAGGGCGAGGGCCGCGCGCTCGTTCGCGCGAGCGGCACCGAGCCCATGGTGCGCGTGATGGTTGAGGCCGCCACGCCCGCCATCTGCGAGCAGTACGTGAACCAGGTGATCGAGGTCATCGAGAGCCTGTAGGCTTGGATTCTTGGCCCGCCGGCGCATGCTGGCGGGCCATTTTTGTTGACGGGGGAGTGGTGCTGGGGTGCCTGCTCTCCCCGCGGAGCGAGCATCTTGCATTTGCGCGCGACGAGATACGCCCGTGAACGGATTTTCTAGCAGCTGGGGGCTGTGACTATGAGGCTGATCCTCTCTGACATCGACCGCACCATCATGCCGTGGGGCGAGAGCGTGGTGCCTGCGCGCGTGCGCGAGGCGTTCCACTATGCGGCCGAGCACGACTGCGCCGCGGGCCTTGCCACCGGACGCAGCTACGGCTGGGCCAAGACCCTCTGCGAGGGCGATGAGGCCTGCTACGCCACCTCGGTTGCCACCAACGGGCTCGAGATTTACTACGCAGGAGAGCTCATCCTCGAGAAGCGCATCCCCATCGAGTGCTGCCGCCGCATGGCCAAGGTCACGAGCGAGATTGAACACGCCGGCCTCGTCTACTTTGAGGGAACCGACCCCGTGCTGGTGGAGGGCACCCAGGAAGACCTCATCCAAGCCTTCCCGCGCTACGGTAAGGCTTGCCACGCCGGCGTGCTGCCCGAGCATGACATCCTCAAGGTGAACGCCTTTGTCGCCGGCGACCTCGCGGCCACCGCCGCGCTCAAGGAGGTGCTCGCGGCCGAGTGCCCCGAGCTTGACTTTGACGTGCCGCAGCCGGGCTTCAACAACATCATGCCCAAGGGCTGGAACAAGGGTGCTGCCGTGCTCTACCTGGCCGATTACCTTGGCGTTAGCGATGACGACGTCTTCGTCTTCGGCGACGCGGAAAACGACCTCTCCATGCTCAGCGCGGTGAAGAACTCCGTGGCCGTCTCCAACGCCACGCCGGCTGCCGCTGCTGCCGCGCGCTGGCACATCGGTGCCTGCGATGACTTTGCCGTTGCCGATGCCATCGAGGCCCTCGCGCGCGGCGAGTTCCCTTTCACGGAGTAGGGGATTGTGGCGTTTAGCAGGCAAGACGCCACTTAGTTGCAACTTGATATCATATGTTTGGCGAACGTATTACCAGCATGCACCCGAACGTACTCATGGCTGGTCCTCGCTTTATCTGCCAGCCCTTGCGAAATCGATTCCAGCCCCTTGTTTTTTGCGGACACACATTTATTAAATCGCAGGTAGAAGAGCAAAAACAAGCCAGATATACCCTGAGGAATCGGTTTCCCAACGTGTCACGGAAATTTTGAGTACGTTACCATTCGGGCAACGATTAACTACCGTTTGGCTACACCTTATGGGGGCTTGAAAATTCTGTGTTAGCTTAATATATAGACCGGCGCGGGAATGGGACCCACGCTGTCTATAAACAGCTTTCGCTAACCTGCGGCCTGCGGAGAGGCCGCCGGCATAGACGCGGAGCATGTTGCACTGTAGGAATTGCAGTACAGAAAGGTTGGAGGGCAAATCATGATGAAGTATCTCCAGAAGCTCGGCAAAGCGCTGATGCTTCCCGTCGCGGCGCTTCCCGTCGCGGGTATTCTCATGGGCGTGGGCTACCTGCTCGCTCCCGCTGTCATGGGTGCTGCCGGTGAGACCACCGGCCTTGCCTACACCGTCGGTTTCCTTCTCGTCAAGGCTGGCGGCGCTCTTATCGATAACATGGCCTGGCTGTTCGCCATCGGCGCAGCCGTGGGCCTGGCCGACGATCACGACGGCACCGCTGGCCTCGCTGGCCTCGTTGCCTTCCTCATGATCCAGCAGCTGCTCTCCACCTCCGTCGTGGGCACTGTCAAGGGCATTGAGGACATGGATACCTGGCTGACCACCACCGAGGGCATCGCCTTCGCCAAGATCAGCGGTAACTCCTTCATCGGCATCCTTTCCGCCATCATCGGCGCCGCTTGCTACAACAAGTTCAAGGGCACCGTCCTCCCGGATTGGCTGGCCTTCTTCTCCGGCAAGCGCTCCGTCGCCATCGCGACCGCCGCTGTCTCCATCGTCGTCTCCGTTATCCTGCTCTTCGTGTGGCCCATCATCTTCGGTGCCCTCGTTGCTCTTGGTAACGGCATCGCCTCTATGGGTGGCGTCGGCGCTGGCATCTACGCCTTCCTGAACCGCCTGCTCATCCCCACGGGCCTGCACCACGCTCTTAACAACGTGTTCTGGTTCAACACGATCGGCCTTGGCGACCTGTCCCACTTCTGGGCTGGCGAGACCTCCGCTGACGTCACCTGGAGCCTCGGCATGTACATGTCCGGCTTCTTCCCCTGCATGATGTTCGGCATCCCCGGCGCCGCCCTGGCCATGGTCCAGACCGCCAAGGACAAGAAGGCCGCCATCGGCCTCGTCGTCTCCGCCGCCATCTGCGCCTTCGTCTGCGGCGTCACCGAGCCGTTCGAGTTCGGCTTCATGTTCCTCTGCTTCCCGCTCTACGTCGTGTACTCCCTGCTTTACGGCATCTTCACCGTCGTGGTGTACTACGTGAACTTCCGCGCTGGCTTCTGCTTCTCCGCTGGTGCCACTGACCTCCTGTTCTCCGCGTCCCTCCCGGCCGCCCAGAACACCTGGCTCATCATCCCGCTGGGCATCGCCGCCTTCGTCGTCTTCTACGTGGTGTTCTACTTCGCCATCACGAAGTTCGACCTGAAGACCCCGGGCCGCGAGGACGAGACCCCCGAGATCGCCGCTGCCGTCGAGGGCGCTGCCTCTGGCGACAACCGCTTCGCTCGCATCGCCGCTGGCGTGCTCGCTGGCGTCGGTGGCCCCGAGAACGTCAAGAACTTCGACTTCTGCGCCACCCGTCTGCGCTTCGAGGTTGTTGACTCCTCCAAGGTCGACGAGGCCGCCTGCAAGGCCGCCGGTGCCGTGGGCGTCGTTCGCCCCTCCGCTGACGCCGCCCAGGTCGTCATCGGCACCCAGGTCCAGGCCGTCCACGACGAGCTGAAGAAGCTCCTCTAAGGCTTGAACCTCACATAGCAGCTAACGCTCGCTAAGCTGGCCCGCCCCACTCCGCATGGGGCGGGCCTTTTTTGCGCCGGGGGGGCAATTGGTGCCAGCAAGAGTGTCCGAAGGCGATTTTGGGACGCAAAACTGCTTCGAGCAGAGTAGCCGTTGCTTTCTGAGCGGATAACCCCAGTTGACAGCTTGCAGAATTCTGGGTCTACTCTGAACTCCGGAGTTTTGCGTCCCAAAATCGACTCTAACTTCCTGTAGACGGCATTGGCCGACAAACAAAAGGACCGCCTGGCTCCCTTCAAGCCGGGCGGTCCTTTTGTGGTGCCGTATGTGAGGCTCGCTACTTCACGACGCCCTTGCGCAGCAGGATGTTGGCGTAGGTAGCCTCCTCTGAGGTGGCGACGATGGCGTAGCACTTGCGGGCGCGCTCGATGAAGGCGTCGTGCTCGATGTGGCTGATCTTCACGTCGCCAGCGTGCCTCTGGATGATCTCGCGGTAGGTGGCCCAGATGGGCGGCTCCTCAGGCGTGGGGCTCTCCATCATGGCGACGGGGCTCTCCACGTAGTCGTCGAGCGGCATGAGGGTGAGGATGGACTCCAAGAGCTCGGGGACGCCCAGGCCGATGCAACGCACGAGGGTGTTGCCGCTGGAGGTGGCGGGGTAGTTGCCGTCGGAGAGGATGATCTCGTCGCCGTGGCCCATCTCCATGAGGACCTTCAAGAGGTCGGGCGAGACGTTCTTGGGAATGCCGTTGAGCATATGCCGCTCCTTTCAGCGGGTGCGTGTGCGCCGCGCGTGCGGCCTGCCCACGTTATATCCGCGCGGCGGGGGAGCGCCGCGCGCTTCTCGGCAGATTGCGCCGTTGCGCCTGCGAGCGTTACTGGCGACGTCTAGCTGGGTGCGGGCATGTTGCGAGTGCCTACTGGGGATGTCCAAAAGAAAAGCCGGCCAACCCCGGGGGATGGCCGGCAGCGAATGCCTATCTGGTGCGTCTGCGCTGCACCCGCGTCCGATCGCTAGTCCAGCGTGCTACGTGAGCCGGAACGGTCGAGCGAGGAGAACTTGAGCTTGAAGTAGTCCCAGCGCGCGTAGGAGAGCGCGTCCTCCACGATCTCGCCGGTGGCGAGCGTTGTGACGAGGTGCCTGCGAACCACGGGCGTGTCGCGGTCGAAGTTGAGGTGCTCGGCCACCTCCTGCGGGGCGGGGAAGACGATGTCGTCCACCTCCACCGAGGCCTCGTCGTTGAGCGAGATGTTGAAGTCCTCGCGCACCTTGCGATAGATCGAGGTGTACTCCTCGGGCTTGGCGTCTTCCTTGATGAGGCGGCTTGCGATGTAGCTGCGCTGGTAGATGACGGGGATGCCGTCGCAGCTGCGCAGGCGCGTGATGCGGTAGTAGCCCTCCGCGGGGCCGAGGTGCATGGAGCGGCGCACGTCGGCGTCGCCGCCACGGCCGAAGGTGAGCACCTTCACGGTCTCGTGCTCGGTGTAGCCCTGCCAGGGGTCGATGTCGGAAAGCTCCACCAAGCGGCGCTTGCGCGTGCGCGAGACGAACGTGCCCTTGCCCTGGCTGCGCACGAGGTAGCCCATGTTCACGAGCTCGCGGACGGCACGCACGATGGTGATGGAGCTCACGCCGTAGCGCTCGATGAGTTCCGACTCGCTGTAGAAGCGCTGGCCGTTCTCGAACTTCTTGCTCTCGATCTCTTTGCGGAGGTCTTCTTTGATGAGCTCGTACTTGGGAGTTCCCATGGTTTGCTCCGATTGCAATATTTGAATGCGGTGCAGGTAAGAGGCCGTGCGGGTCCCTCGTCGGCTTACATACTATAATAAGTTAGTCGGCGCTCATCTCCGCATATCTTAGGCGCTCGGCAAAAGCAGGCATTTTTCACGTTAGCGCCAATGAGTCCCAGCTCAGAGGCTATGGCGAGAGGGCTTCTCGCCGAAGGGAGCATCCCGATGGCTACGTATGCGATTCACGCGGACAAGTTCTTCCTGCCGGGCGGTCCGGCCCAGGGCGGGTTCCTCACCGTAAACAACGACAAGTTTGGCATCTGGAGCGCCGAGGCACCCGAGGGTCTCGAGGTGCGCGACTACACCGGCAGCTGGATCGCGCCGGGCTACGTCGACACGCACATTCACGGCTTCGGCGGCCACGCGACGAGCGACGCCGACGCGGCGGGCATCATTGCCTCCTCGGAGGCACTCGCCAAGCGCGGCACCACCTCCTGGCTGCCCACGACCTTCACCGAGAGCGCCGAGCACATCGGCGACTGCTGCGAGGCCATCGCCGATGCCGCCGACAAGGCCGAGGGGCTGGGCCTTGAGTACCGCGGTGCCCACATCCAGGGCATCTACCTGGAGGGGCCGTTCTTCACCATGGAGCACGTCGGCGCCCAGGACCCGGCCTATCTCTGCGACCCGAGCTACGAGCTCTTCTGCGAGTGGCAGAGGCGTGCGCGCGGCCGCATCGTCAAGAGCGCCTTCGCGCCCGAGCGAGATGGCTCGGTGGAGTACGCTGGCAAGCTTGACGCCGCGGGCATCATCGCCTGCATCGGCCACTCCGGTGCCGTCTACGACCAGGCCATCGCCGCGGTGAACGCCGGTGCATCCGTCTTCGTCCACACCTATAACGGCATGCGCGGCCTGCACCACCGCCAGCCGGGCGTGCTTGGTTGCGCGCTCTCCGCGCCCTCGACCTACGCCGAGGTCATCTGCGACGGCCGCCACGTCGTGCCCGCCTCCATCAAGGTGTTGCTCGAGGCCAAGGGCTGGCACCACACGGTGATCGTCTCCGACTGCCTGGGCTGTGGCGGCATGCCCGAGGGCCACTACGTGAGCGGCGGCCTGCCCGTGGTGATGAAGGACGGGCTCTGCTACCTGGAGAACGAGGACGGAACCCTCGGCAACATTGCCGGCTCCACCACTACGCTCGCAGAAGAGGTGCGCAACCTCGTGGACTGGGGCCTCGCCAGTGCCGAGGACGCCATCCGCATGGCCACCGAGATCCCGGCCCAGTCTGCCCGCATGGGGAACCGCTGCGGCTCCATCCGCCCGCACCGCGACGCCGACTTCGTCGTCCTCGACCACACCCTCAAGCTCAAGGAGACCTACCTCGCCGGCGAGACCCTGGGCGAGCTGTAGGGCAGAGTGATGCCCGCAAGCTGCGTTTGCGGCTGTGCGGGCGCGCAAGCTGTGTTACCATGCACGCTTAGGCAATGACGGAGAGGTTTGGCTGTCGCGTCGCCAGCGGATAAGAGATGGGGCCCACCGGCTGAGAGGCTCCTCCAAGGCTGACAACCAGAGTTCACTCCACCAGCCGCGACCTGAACGGTGCCGGGCAAACCGGCAGCTGAGTAGGGGAGCCGTCAGCCCCACGGAACGGGGCCAGAGTGGGCACGCCGGGCAGACATCCGGCGGCCAAGCAAGGTGGTACCGCGGAAATTATTCCGCCCTTGCTGCGCAGATGCGCGGCGAGGGCGGTTTTTTGTTGCCCCGGCCGTGCCAGCGCAAGCGCAGAACACGGTAAAACGTGCGCCGGCGGGCCCAACGGGCCGCGCGGGCGCGATGACAGGCGGCGCCCATGGGCGGCGCCGCAAGCGAAAGGGGCAAGAAGGCATGACGATCATCGACGACCTCAAGGCCATCGAGGCCGAGGCGCACCAGGGCATCGGCGGCGTTGCCGACCTGGCCGAGCTCGACCGCATTCGCGTGGCCGTGACGGGCAAGAAGGGCACGCTCACGGGCGTCCTTCGCCAGATGGGCCAGCTCTCTCCGGAGGACCGCCCGCAGGTGGGCAAGCTCGCCAACGAGGTCCGCGGCCGCATTGAGTCTGCGCTCGAGGAGCGCAAGCACGAGCTGGAGCACGCCGCCCTCGAGGCGCGCATTGCCGCCGACTCCGTGGACGTGACGCTTCCCGGCCGCGTCCCCAACGTGGGCACCCAGCACCTCATCTCCCAGATCATCGAGGAGATCGAGCAGGTCTTCTGCGGCATGGGCTACACCGTTGAGGACGGCCCCTACATCGAGACCAGCTACTACAACTTCACCGCGCTGAACGCCCCGCTCGACCACCCGAGCCGCAGCGCCCGCGACACCTTCTATGTGGAGGACAACAACCCCGGCAGCCTCCCCAACTCCGAGGTGCACGCCAACGGCGAGTCCGACATCCTGCTTCGCACCCAGACCTCTGGCGTGCAGGCCCACACCATGGAGAACCACAAGCCGCCCATCTACATGATCTGCCCGGGCACGGTCTTCCGCCCCGACACGCCCGACGCCTGCCACCTGCCGCAGTTCAACCAGGTGGAGGGCCTCGTCGTTGACGAGGGCATCACCTTCGGCGACCTCAAGGGCACGCTCGACTACTTCTGCGCCGAGATGTTCGGCAAGGACCGCGCCACGCGCTACCGCCCGCACTTCTTCCCCTTCACCGAGCCCAGCTGCGAGGTCGACGTCTCCTGCGGCGTCTGCGGGGGCAAGGGCTGCCGCTTCTGCAAGAACACCGGCTGGCTCGAGATCCTCGGCTGCGGCATGGTCGACCCGAACGTCCTCGACAACTGCGGCATCGACCACGAGAAGTACACCGGCTTCGCCTTCGGCATCGGCGCCGAGCGCGTCGCGGCCCTGCGCTACGACCTGCCCGACCTCCGCATGCTGATGACCGGAGATATGCGCTTCCTGGGGCAGTTTTAGGCTTGGAGAGCGCGGGGCTTCCCACAGCACCCAATCTGGGCCCTCAAACCGTCGCTTGCGTACTTAGTACGCGGCGCTCCTCTTTCGGACCCATCTCGGGCACTGTGGAAACCCCAACTGGTTACTTGAGAATTCTGCCAACTTTACTTGAGAAGAAACTTCGCGCGAAGGCGCTGTAGAAAGGCTTACGTATATGCGTATCTCTTATGAGTGGCTCGGGTCCATGGTCGACCTGCCGGAGGACCCGAAGGTTCTCTACCGCGAGCTCATCCGCACCGGCACCGAGGTCGAGACCATCGAGCGCGTGGGCGCCGACCTCGACCACGTCGTGACCGGCCAGGTGCTCTCCAAGGAGCCCCACCCCGACTCCGACCACATGTGGGTCTGCAAGGTCTCCGTGGGCGAGCAGAACACCGACGAGGACGGCAACCCCGTACCGCTGCAGATCGTCTGCGGCGCCCAGAACTTCAACGAGGGCGACAAGATCGTCGTCGCCATGGTGGGCGCGGTGCTTCCCGGCGACGTCAAGATCAAGAAGAGCAAGCTGCGCGGCGTTGAGTCTTGCGGCATGAACTGCTCCGAGCGCGAGCTCGGCCTTGGCGGCGACCACTCCGGCATCATGATCCTGCCGGCCGACGCCCCCGTGGGCATGAGCTTCACCGACTACCAGGGCACGAGCGACACCGTGCTCGACTGCGAGATCACGCCCAACCGTCCCGACTGCCTCTCCTACGTGGGCATGGCCACCGAGGTGGGCGCGGTGCTCGACGAGGATACCCACATCGAACTGCCTGCCATCCAGAAGGAGGAGGGCCCCAAGAGCGCAGAGCTCGTGGACATCCGCATCGACGACACCGAGCTCTGCAGCCGCTACGTGGCTCGCGTGGTGCGCGGCGTCAAGATCGGCCCCTCCCCGGAGTGGCTCGCCCGTCGCGTCATCGCCGCCGGCAGCCGCCCCATCAACAACGTCGTCGACGTCACCAACTACGTGATGTACCTCACCGGCCAGCCGCTCCACGCGTTTGATCTCGGCAAGCTCTCTGAGCGCGACGGCAAGCGCCACATCGTGGTGCGCGCCGCCCGTGACGGCGAGAAGCTCACCACCCTCGACGACCAGGAGCGCGTGCTTACGCACGACATGGCCGTCATCACCGACGACGGCGAGCGCCCCGTGGCTCTGGCCGGCGTCATGGGCGGCCTCAACTCCGAGATCGACGACACCACGGTCGACGTCCTTCTCGAGAGCGCCTGCTTCGACAAGAGCCACATCTCGCGCACGAGCCGCAACCTCAACCTCATGAGCGAGGCCTCCATTCGCTACGAGCGCCAGGTCGACGCCGCCAACTGCGCCGACGTCTCCGACATCGCGGCGGCCCTCTTCGAGAGCTGCTGCGGCGCCACGGTCTGCCGCGGCCGCGTTGACGAGTACCCGGTGCCCGTGGTGGCCGCCCGCGTGAGCCTTCGCGGCGAGCGCGTGCGCTCCATGTGCGGCGCCCCCATCACCGACGCCGAGATAGCCCACCTGCTCGAGCGCCTCGGCTGCGGCGTCGTGCAGCAGAAGGGCACGAGCGACTTTGAGGTCGTCGCGCCCACCAACCGCCCCGACCTCACCCGCGAGGCCGACCTGGTGGAGGAGGTGCTGCGCCTCTGGGGCATGGACCGCGTAGAGCCGACGCTGCCCGCGGCCAAGAACCACCACGGCGGCCTCACGGTGGACCAGCAGCGCACCCAGCTCATCGGCTCCACCCTGCGCGCCTGCGGCCTCTCCGAGACCTTCACCTACTGCTTTGCCGAGGACGGCGACCTCGAGCGCGCCAACATCACCGAGCAGGGCCGCGGCGTGCCCGTGCGCATCATGAACCCGCTTCTGGCCAACAATTCCGAGATGCGCCGCTCCATCCTGCCGGGCCTGCTGCGCTCGGTGGCCTACAACATCGACCACGGCGTGGACAACGTCGCCCTCTACGAGCAGGGCCGCGTTTTCTTCGGCCACGAGGGCCGCACGCTTCCCGACGAGCCGCGCTACGTCTGCGGCGTCCTCTCCGGCGCCTGGGGGCTCGACGGCTGGAACGAGAAGCACGCCAAGCTCGACTTCTTCGACGCCAAGGGTGTCGTGGAGCGCCTGCTTGGCGCCCTGCGCATCACCAAGGTGCGCTTCAAGCCCGCAGACGCCGAGGCCTACCCCTGGCTGCAGCCCGGCCGTGCGGCCGAGGTCTACGCAGCCGGCGAGCTGCTCGGCTGGGTGGGCAACGTCCACCCCAAGAGCCTGCGTAACTTCGGCATCAGTGCCGACGTCGTGGCCTTCGAGCTCTCCGAGCCGCACCTGCTGCGCCTCGCCCAGCGCGAGCTTCCCTACGTGGACGTCCCGACGCTGCCGGCCATCACGCACGACCTCGCCATCGTCGTCGACGAGGATGTCACGGCAGAGGCCCTCATGCAGCGCCTCACCAGCGCCGGCGGCAAGCTGCTCGAGAGCGCCCGCCTCTTCGACGTCTACCGCGACCCGGTGCGCGTGGGCGTTGGCAAGAAGTCCATGGCCTTTGAGCTCACCTACCGCGCGGCCGACCACACCCTCACCAGCGAGGAGGTGGAGAAGACCCACGCCAAGCTCGTGAAGAAGGTCTGCGCCTCCACCGGCGGCGAGGTCCGCGGCTAAGCGAGGGAGAGAACCCCTGCGAACGACATGCGCTTGGGATATTGCCCATGCGCGATAGGCAAGCCTTGACCCCAGTCGGCCTTTCGCCGGCTGGGGTTTGTTGTGCCTCGGCTCAAGCACGGGCACGTAATGTGCCGCTCTTTTGCTGAGGTGCATATCTGCAGGTGGACGCGAGAGTTTTGCCCTAAAATAATTAGTTTGAACAAAGCTGTCTTTCGGCCTCGGGCGAGGTCGCTGAATAGGGGAGAACCTCTTGAAGATCGCCAACGTCCTCACGACGTTTCTGAACCGCGTGCGCGTGCTTTGCTGCGCGCTCGCCATCGTGACCGGCGCGACCTTTGCCGCCACGGTGCTTGCCCCTCCGTGTGAGGCTTATGCCGCTAGCGACGTCTACACCATCAAGCAGAGCGACTTCTCGAACGGGGCGTGCACTCTCTCCGTGGCCACGAGCAAGAAGAAGGGCTACTTCAAGCTCGGCGAGGACGTCACCGGACGCATCTACATCGTCACCAACAAGGAGCTCGAGCTCGACCTCAACGGCCACACGGTTACGGCCGAAGAGGAAACGAGCACTGATTACGGCGCGATCAGGATCGCCAACCAGGGCGATACGAGCGGCGCCACCATCACCATCAAGAACGGCAAGGTCGTCCAAGAGGGGACGACCATGGTGAATGGTATCGAGGTCGTTCAGGACAACGCCAAGGTGGCGCTCGAGAACCTTACTGTTTCCGTGACTGACGGCGACTGCGTGTACCAGGCAGGCAACGGCGCCTCTACGACGATTCGCGGCGGTAGCTATACGGCGACGAACACGGCCGACTACACGATGTACGTGCTTGACGTCGGGTCTGGCTCCATGACTGTGGAGCAGACAGATGACCAGGCCGATCCCGCCTTTACCATCACCGCCGACGACGAGGAAGACCCCGCCATTCTGTACAAGAGCGCGTCCGCCACGGTCGCGCTCAAGGCTGGCGAGTTCAGCAACTTCCCGACTGGCGCGAGCGTGGTGGATGGCTATGCGGTGTACAAGTCCAGCGCCAAGAACTCAACGTGGAACGTCATGACCGAAGACGACGCCCGCGAGGCTTCCCTCGACGACGGCAAGATTGGCTGGTCGGTTGCCGTCGACGGCTTTGGCACCGTCTACTTCGACTCCGAGGACGAGGCGAAGGCCTTTGCCGAAGAGGAGGATTCCACGGCGGTTGCGGTCGTGGTGGCGCGCGTGGGCGAGACCTACTATGCGAGCCTAAAGGCCGCCGTCAACGCGGCGGGCTCTGACGACACCGTGCTGTTGGTCGCCGATACCACCGAGAGCATCAGCATTGGTAAGGGCAAGTCGGTCAACATCAACCTCGGCGGCAAGACGCTTTCCGCCGAGGGCTTTGACGAGCCCATCTCCAAGACGGGCTACGGCACCGTGAACATCAGCAACGGCACCATCACGTGCAAGGGGAGCTGCATAATCGTCAACAGCGGTTCCTCGGCGGCAACGATCACGCTCGAGGACGTGTCCGCTACCTCTACCTCCACCAGTGCCATCAACTGCATCACCGGTACGGTGCGCGTCAAGTGCGGCACGATCGTCGGCACCGATGCCAGCAACGGGTACGCCATCGCCATGGGCAGCGACGCCAAGCTGATCGTCGACGGAGGCAGCCTTACCGGCGGCACGGGCATCGATATCAGCCGTGGCACCGCAAATCACCTCACCGTGAGCGGCGGCAACTTCAGCAGCGTCGTAAACGTCGCCGACTACCTTGCGAGCGGGTGCTCCCTGCAGTACAAGAGCGGCCGCTACTACGTGGTGGATTCCAGCACCAGCGAGGCAGTTGAGGCCCTCAAGGCCAAGTACAGGTGGGTCCTCACCACAAGCAACGGCAACAAGGTCTACTACGGCGAGGGTGACGAGGCCCAAGCCAATGCCGATAAGGACAAGCTGGGCGACAGCACACTCGCCTACATCTACCACGTCACATTCAACGACTACAAGGGCGAGCTGGTACAGACCCGGGGCCGCATTGCGGACGAGGCCCTTGGCAAGCTGCCCTACGAGGGCGTCCGCGAGGACTACGGCTTCGTGGGTTGGCTCAACGGCGACGACGAGGCCACGGAGACCACGACGGTGAGCGAAGACGTCACCTACACGGCCACGTGGAAGTTCCGTGGCGTGGCTAAGATCGGTGACAAGTACTACACCACCCTTCAGCAGGCGCTAGATGCTGCCAAGAGCGGCGAGACGGTCGTGCTGCTGCAGAGCACTTCGGGCAACTTCGAGGTGGGCGAGGACGCAACGGCAGACTTCACGCTCGACTTGAATGGTTGCACTCTCTCGGATTCCGACCGCGAGACCTATGTCCTCAAGATGTGCGGAGCCAGTAAGCTGACCGTTTCGAATGGAACGATTACCTCCAAGAGCCGCTGCATCACGTTCGACAACGCCGCCGACGGCGCGTCGCTGACGCTCCGTGACGGTGACAATGGCCTTACCCTGAGCGCAACCGAAGAGGACTTTGCCGCCCTGAACATGACGAGCGGCTCGAACTGCACGCTAACCGTGGAGGGTGGAACCATCACGTCTACGGGTCATGCGATTTGCTCATTCGGCAGTGGCAACATCGTGACCATTTCTGGCGGCAGCTTCACGAGCGGCAACGCCGAGAAGGTGGCTGCCGTGTGGTCGGCACAGGGGACCGTGAACGTTTCTGGTGGCTGGTTCTCGAACTTCATTAAGAGCGGCAATCCCGCTTCCGCCATCTCCATTAGCGGCGGCAGCTTTGGCAACGATAACGACAAGGCCTACCTTGCCGACGGCTGCGTGATGGAGGGTCCGGACGCGGACGGCAGGTACACCGTCGTCAAGGACACCGTTGCCCCCGTTATCTCTGGCATCGAAGAGGACGGCGTTTACGAGGGTGCGACGACCTTTACGGTTGCCGATGACAGCAGTGTCACGGTCACCGTTGGTAACGTGACCCTTACGGCCGGCGAGGACGGTGCCTACACCCTCTCCGAGGAGACGCTCGCGGGCGTCTCTGAGGGCGCGCTCACTGTTATGGCCACCGACGCGGCCGGCAACTCCTCAAGCGATGATGTCACTTGGTACAAGGCCCATGCGTGGAGCGCTTGGGCAGACGCCAAGGACGGCAAGAACCACACGCGCACCTGCTCGCACTGCGGCAAGACCGAGACCGAGGCCCACTCCGGCGGCACGGCCACCTGCACGAGCGCGGCCACCTGCGAGAAGTGCGGTGTCACGTACGGCAGCACAGACGCAACCAATCACGCCGGCACCGAGCTAAGCGCGTGGAGCACGAGCGACACTCAGCACTGGCACGCCTGCAGCGCCTGCGGCAACGCCTGGGGCGAGAAGGCAGACCACACCTTCACGTGGGTCGTGGACAAGCAGGCCACCTATTCGGAGAAGGGCACGAAGCACGAGGAGTGCACCGTCTGCGGCCTCAAGCGCAACGAGGGAACCGAGATTGACAAGCTCGATCCCGGCGCGCCCGTGATCTGCGGCCTCGTGAACGGCGACTGCTACGACGGCGACACGACCTTCACCGTCACCTATGCCGGCAGCGACCTCGTCGTTAAGGCGAATGGCGTCGTGCTCGACGCGAACGCAGACGGCAGCTACACGCTGCCCCACGGCGACTCCGCGGCCATCACCGTCATCGCCTCTGGCGCCGGTCACGAGGATTCCGTCACCGTCCGCTCCTACGCCTCCCACGCCTGGGGCGAGTGGCAGGCCGAGGCGGATGGCACCCACGTGCGCGCCTGTACCCACGAGGGTTGCTCCGGCACCGAGACCGGCACGTGCTCTGGTAATGCCGCCACCTGCGTGAGCGCCTCTGTCTGCAAGGACTGCGGCTACCAGCTTGCGCCCGTGGACCCGGATAACCACGCCGGCACCGTCTCCGCCGATTGGGAGAGCGATGACGAAGGCCACTGGCACGTCTGCAGCGCCTGCCAGGGCAAGGTGGACGAGGCCAAGCACACGCTCGAGCAGAAGAGCGACGCCGAGGGCCACTGGAGCGAGTGCTCCGAGTGCGGTTATGAGACCGAGCACGTCGCCCACACGCTTACGTGGGTGACCGACAAGGAGGCCACCTCCACCGAGGACGGCCTCAAGCACGAGGAGTGCTCCGAGTGCGGCTACGAGACCGGAAACACCGAGGTCATCCCGCACACCGGCGGCGACGATGACGACAAGGGCGACGGCTCCGATGACAAGGGCGGCTCCGATGACAAGGGCGGGGACTCCGACAAGAAGGGCGACAGCTCCAAGGACGATGCCGTGATCCCGCAGACCGGCGACCCGGCGGCCATCGTTTCTGGCATTGCTGCGGCCGGTGTTGCCCTCGCCGGCATCGGCGCAATCCGTCGCCGCAAGTAGCTCGCAATACGGCTTATATCCGTTTCGCTTTTGCGTATTGGTTGAAGCCCCAGCTGGCACATCGCCAGCTGGGGCTTTGTTGCTTTGGGTGCTGACTTAGCCGTTCTGAGAGGCTTGGGCCAACGCTTGCGGCCGTCTCGGGCAACGTGGCCCTTTATCTCGCTAAACTAGTGACATTGCTATGACAAGTGGTTGGGAGCCGTAATGTCGCCAGAGATGATGCACCAGTTCAAGACCATCGGAGAGATCCAGTCTTGCATCGCCAGGGCTAGCACGCTCGACCAGGCGCTCCAAGAGGGCCTGTCCATCATCGCGCGCGAGTGCGGCGTGGAGGCGGCCGTCATCTGGCGCTCCGACGGCGCCGAGGTGCCGACGCTTCGCCCCGTGTATTGGGTTGGTCCCGAGGACCTCACCTCGCGTTCCCACGTGCTGGGCGAGGGCGCCCCCGGCCGCGTCTATGCCACGCAGAAGTCCGAGCGCAGGCTTGCCTTTGCGGCCGAGCCTGATGCGGCTACGCAGGCAGACTTCGAGGCGTTCGACATCAAGACCATGGCTTGCGTGCCCGCCTCGGGCAAGAACGGCCAGCTGGGTTGCTTGCAGGTCGTGAACAAGACCGACGGGAGCTTCCTCACTGACGAGGACGTCGACGTGCTAGAGATTATGGCCCTGAGTGCGGCCATGGCGCTCGAGGACAATGAGAAGCTCGCCGAGCCCTGGACGCCCGGCCGCACCATCATCGAGGCGCGTGACATCACCCGTGAGTTTAAGAACGGCGACACGCTCACCAAGGTTCTCAAGGGCGTGAACCTCAACGTCTACGACGGCGAGCTGCTCGTGGTGCTCGGCGAGTCTGGCTGCGGCAAGTCGACCTTCTTGAACATCATCGGCGGCATGGACCGCGCCACCTCGGGTTCCTTTACCTTCGAGGGCAAGGAGATGGGCCAGGCCACCCAGGCCGAGCTTACCGAGTACCGCCGCGACAACATCGGCTTCATCTTTCAGAGCTACAACCTCATGCCCAACCTCACGGCGCTCCAGAACCTGCGCCTCATAGCAGAGCTGGTGGAAGACCCCATGGACTGCGAAGAGGCCCTGCGCATCGTGGGCCTCGGCGACAAGCTCAACAGCTATCCTTCGCAGCTCTCGGGCGGCCAGCAGCAGCGCGTCTCCATCGCACGCGCCCTCGTGAAGAGGCCCAAGCTCATCTTTGCCGACGAGCCCACGGCGGCGCTCGATTACGCCACGAGCATCGACGTGCTCTCGGCGCTGGAGGGGGTCGTGCGTGCGGGCACCACCCTCGTGATGGTCACCCACAACGAGGAGATCACCCGCATGGCCGACCGCGTGGTGCGACTGCGCAACGGCTACACATACGAGGTGACCATCAACCGCCACCCGGCCCACGCGACCGACCTCGTTTGGTAGTGAGCCATGAAGAGGACCCAAGTTACAGAGCTCTTTGCCAACATCCGCTCCACGGCGGTGTCGTTCTTCTCCATCGTGATGTTCGTTGCGCTCGGCGTCTGCCTCTACTGCGGCATGTGCTGGACGGCGCTTGCCATCCAGCACTCCAACAGCGATGCCTATACCAGTGGCAACGTCCATGCGCTGGAGGTCACCTTCCCCTATGGCCTTACAGACGACGATGTCAGTGCCATCTCTGAGGTGGAGGGCGTCGATGCGGTGGAGCCGGGATACATCAGCTACCAGGACTTCACCCGCAACGACTCGAGCAGCGTCGCCATGGTACGCTCGCTGCCCGGCAGCATCGACAAGCTCACCATCATTGAGGGCACCGAGCCCACGCAGGTAGGCGAGGCGGT
>CAVIES010000002.1:0-38290 GCA_963641675.1 Anaerovoracaceae bacterium | reverse complement strand
CCGACCTCGTGGCCCGCTGCAAGAGGCTCGCGGGGGTGGAGTAGGTGGCCAACGACTACGCCCGCACGTGCAAGACGTGCAGGCACGGGCGCAAGGCGCGCCCCGAGGAGCTGCGCCCGCTGCCCAACGGCGAGCCGAACAAATGGAAATCCCACCACTGCAACCTGCTGGGCGAGACCCTGGAACCGCACAGCAGCCCCAACAGCTGCGTCATGAAGACGCCCGTGGGGTGCGTTTGGGAAGCTAGGAGGACTAAATGACCGACATCACAGACCAGCTGCGCCGCGAGGTGGGGGAATGACCCCATCCGAACAGCTGCAAGCCAATGCCATGGAGTTCTTGAACGAGTACTTCGAGGGTTTCAGGGCTTCGCTCAGAATGCACGAGTTCAGCACGATGACCTTCTGCGAGGACGAGAGCTGGAACGAGCTTTGGCCGACAACTGCGTTTACGTGTTCGGTCTGCTCAAAGACGCTTGCCAGCACCGAGAGTGACTATAAGTTCTGTCCGTTCTGCGGGGCGAGAATCAAGCGCTTCGAATGCTCAGAGGGCGATAGCCTGCCAGAAGGTTGGGAGGGGGTCATTGATGCCTACGCTAGTGATTGACGCATCAACCACGCCGAACGCCATCGGCTCCTACTCGATGACGCTGAGGGGATGGGAGGGTGGCACGCTCTCAGGCCTTCTCGACATCATCGAGCGCCACCGCCTTGCGCCGCATGGGGGTGCCGTCACCATAGGTCGAAGGGTGGCCAAGATTGCCGAAGGCGGCGAGGTTGATAGGTCTGGCTTGACAAAAGACCAGCTAGATGCGGCAATCTCCATTCGCGACATCACAAGCAACGCGCGAGGGTACACGGTTTTCTACACAACGGAGGAGGTCTGATGGCGCTCTTCGCGAAGCTCCACCTCGGGCAGAGCTGGGGCGGGCAGTGGCCTGAGAGGGTCTTGGCTCAGAACGAAACCGGAATCATGCGCATCTACAAGCCGATGGGGGAGATCGACTTCTGCGAGATGGGCTATGTTGACGGAGACGGAGACACGACCTTCTTACAGTGTTCTAGCTGCGGTATCATTGGAATATACATGCACATCACGGATGATGGGTGGGAGAAGGTTCCCAGATATTGTCCGGAGTGCGGAAGGCGGGTGAGGGAGCTTGATTAGCTCGATTCTCAACATCCAGCTCGTCACGGCGCTGATTCAGTGCGTGACGGCCATAGCGCTGCTCCTCATGGCGCTGTGGATGCGCAGGCGCTAATGCAACGGCAGGGGGCGATAAGCCCGTCTCTGGCGCGGTTCCTCGCCTACCAGCTGCACGCGAGGGACTTGGAGACCCGCAAGCGCCAAAAGCCCGCCACAAAGCGCCAGATGGGCAGATGGCAGGCCATCAACGATGCCCATGAGAGCGCCTTGGACGAAGCATGGGGAGAAGTGGGCGTTATCGCCGAGTGGTACGGAGACATACCTGCAGCGGTTGTCGCGGAGAAGTACCTGTTCGATGGCGATTGGCACGACATCGCCGCAGCCCACTCCCTCCCTTATGACCTAACGAAGAAGCTGGCATACCACGCATTCCTCTGGCTCGACACGTGGAGGGATGCGAGGATGCCACCGTATGACAAGGAGAGCCGATGACGGAAATCCAGTACATCGGTCTTGCGCCAACGTATGCCCATGAGGGAGACGCAGGCGGAGACCTGAGAGCTGCCATCACCCGTCCCATCACCATCAGGCCGAGAGAGACGGCATGGGTGCCGCTAGGTGTCAAGTGCGCCATTCCGGAGGGCTGCTTCGGCCTTCTCACACCTAGGAGCGGCCTAGGACTCAAGCACGGAATCACGTTCACCAACTCGGTGGGCATCATCGACTCCGGATACCGTGGGGAGATAAGCACAAGGCTCGTCAACCTCGGCGATGCACCGTTCACCATCCATCCGGCAGACAGGGTGGCGCAGCTCATCATCGTCCCGCTCGTCTCGCCGACATGGGTCAAGGTCGATTCCCTCGATGAGACCCAGAGGGGCGAGGGTGGCTTCGGAAGCTCGGGGGTGGCCTAGATGATGATGCCAGAGTCAAAGGCATCCATTGAGGGCTTCGCCATAGATGACCGCTCGATCAGATGGATGCAATGGGCGGAGACCCACGGCATCTCCAAGAAGCAGATGGCCAGCCGATACGGCGTGAGCGAGAAGACAATTTATCGGATTCTCGCAGCTCAGAGGGCGAAAAGTGCTACAATGGGGGTGTCATGATGGCAGAGAAGAGAAAGCCAACGGTCAACGAAAAGTTGAACCTCGGCGAGACGCTCGTCATCAGAAGGCTGGGCGCGAGGTTCCCCGCAGGCGTGAGGTTCGACCTAGAGCCAGCACTCCGCAAGGGGGATGTAATAGACCTCACTGGCAAGCTCACCAAGAACCAGATGACCGAGTATGCAGACTCCCTGACCTCAAAGGGTCTCATGGCCAAGGATGGGGAGAGCTACTACCTTACCGAGTTCGGCAGCGAGGTTTGGGAAGCCCTTATGGGTCACCTAGTGCAATGCGCATCCACCAAGAGGGGGAGGGCGTAGAGATGGCAGGAAAGCCAAGAGGCAGGAACACCGCGCCAAGCCAGCAGGTGCCGAAGAACAACCAAGACACGATAGCGATGGTCTCCGAGATGCTCATGTGGCCTGCGATAGACCTAGCAGACCCAGACAAGGTCAGGCAGAGGGTAGC
Source organism: Anaerovoracaceae bacterium (assembly GCA_963641675.1). Lineage (GTDB taxonomy): Bacteria > Actinomycetota > Coriobacteriia > Coriobacteriales > Atopobiaceae > Parolsenella. The sequence goes on along the minus strand of CAVIES010000002.1, from coordinate 35,570 downwards.
CGACTACTACGACCTCTGCAGCAGGTACAACAGCAAGATTCTGGTGAGCGGCCTGTGCGCCTGCTTGGGACTCACTAGGCATGAGCTGATTGAGTGGTCGAAGGGCAAGAGGACGAGGTTAAGCGAGTTGCTAAGCCCCGAGAGCGCGTTAATTTTGCAAAATGTTGTGAAAATGCTCGAAGTAGCTTGGGAGTCATCCTTCCAGAATGACGGCTACCGCAATCCCGTTACTGGCATCTTCCTAGCCAAGAACAACTTCGGCTACAAGGACGAGTCAAGTACCCTCATCAAGCACGAAGACACTGCTCAAGGCCTAAATCGCAAGGAGCTGCAAGCCAAGTACGCAGCGGCCTTGCCCGAAGAGCCACCAGCCCCCACAGAAGCCCGAGAGGTGGTTGTCACGGAGCCTGAGACACCCGCTGATCCCGATACCATCGAGTAACAAACAGCCCCTCACGGCTAGTCACCGTGGGGGGCTGTTTTTGTATCGATATGACCCGATTTATGCATAAAACAGATTCAGGAACGTATAAATGTGTCCCGATAGACCGTCCCAGTACCAGACCCGGTGCATAAAACGCCGATTCGGACGGTCTGCGACTCTCAAACAGCCTTAACTACGACTCTCAGAGAGCCTTAACAGGCCTACCGGAAACCGAAATCCCGACAGACCCCTGCGGCTTTCGGAAGGCCTTAACTAGAGCCTTCAAAGCCCAGTCCGGTTCGATCCCGAGAGCGGAATCCGCCACGACTCTCAAACGGTCTTAACAGGAGTGTCAGTGGGAGGTTTTGAGCGACCAAAATTTAGAAAAATTTTCCGCCCACGGAAACCACCACGACTTTCGGAAGGCCTTAACAAAGGGGTCTGAGAACCAGTCTGAGCAGACCCCAAATCGAAAACCCGCCAAACCACAGCCCGTCCACCCAGCCAGCCTAGCCCGCCACCATCGACCGAGAGCGCATAGGCGGCGCAGGCGCTCAAGGGGCGTAGCCGATGCCCTAGGCAGCTGCCGAGGTGGCACGCCTGCAAGGCGTGGCGGGCGCTCGCCTACGTGGCCGCTCAAGGCGTGGCGCTTCTGTCTGCCGTGCATGGCCTAGCGGGCGAGCTAGCCCATCGAGGGGCTGAGAGCCTGTCTAACGCCCGATGTTGGCGGGCTGGTATAGGCATAGGGCTATCTGCCGATACTGCTACGAGCGCCTGAGAGCCTATCTAAGGTCGGGTACGTATGTTCGATTTCAGGCACAAAAGAAGAGCGCCCCACGTGGGAGCGCTCCGGTGTTACATCAGGCCGATAAGGGCTTTGAGCAGATAGAAAGGGAACAGCACGGGTGCGAGCATCAGGCCGGTGAGGCACCCGAGTTTGCTACCAAAGAAGAAATCAAGCATGTTACCTCCAGCTGACAACGTCCGCAATGATTGAGTAAATGACTGCGGCCTCCTTGCCCTGCGCAGTTGACATATCGCAGTCAGACGCGCTCCACCAGTCAGCCCGCAAGACATCGCAGGCGGCTGGCCGCTTGTTGTCAAGCCCGCCAAGCAGCCCGCAGCAGCGGCCATCCTCGAGGAGCGCCCAGCTGCGGCCAGTCTGTGCGAGCATGCAGCCAAAGCTGACGAGGGAGAGCCTGCGGCGCTCGATGGTCTGGCGCTCGGGGTCATCGGCGGGCAGCAGCTCGGCCACCTCGGCGCATATGTCTATCTCATCGCCGAGGTCGAAGGCGAGCTGCTCGGCGATACTGCCGCAGCCTCTAGCGGTGCCAGCAAGCAAGTCTTGCAAATCCTCCATCGGCTCGAGTGGATCTATGATGTCATAGACCTTGCAGAATCCGCCAAGCTCTTTCCACTCTGGCGTGTCCGGTTCTGGCTCCGTGTAGACCTCCCACACTGGGCGCTCAATGCCGTATGGCCATACCCCAAAGGACAACGTATCAGTGGGCTTCGGCTCCCACCTCGGCGCGGCCTGCGCGGCTTGCGCCCTGGCGTAGCTTTCAGCTTCCTCGAGCGTGGCGAACTCCTCGCTCCAGTCGGCGTAGCTGTCTTCATCGCTCAGCCTGTAGTCTCCACCGGCAGCGGCTGTCGTGCGGTGAATCATCTGGGCATAGTAAGTCATGGTGTCTCCTTGTTTGCGTGGTGAATGGGCTAGGCGGCGGGTGGCTCGTAGCTGCCGACCTCGAAGCGCTCGCACAATGCATCGTAGGCGGCTGGAGATAGCTCCCACCACTCAATAATTTCCAGCTCGCGGAGGAGCGCAGCGAGCGCAAGCTGGTAGCCACAGACCCAACCAAGCTTAAGGTCGGCGGCGCTGCCTGACTCCTCGTTGATGGCGAAGCCCTCAAGCATCAGAGGCAGGCATTCCGGATTCTCGTCTAGAAAGGTTTCATCCTCTGCGCTTGCGTTGTCCCAGTCTTCCCAAGCGCTGGCGAAACCGAAGCCTGCTCGGCTTGCGAAGAAGATGCACACTTGCTCAGCGCTGCCATAACGTAGGTTCATGGCTCCCCCCTCCTAGGCGCAGAACATCTGCGTGGTGGCATCCCAGCAGCAAGCAGGCGTAGACCCGTCCATCTGCGTTGGAGCGAAGATGGCGTACAGCTCGTGACCGCCATCATGCTTGTAGTTAACATCGGCGATGTTGTCGAGGATGTAACGCTCTCGCTCGCCGCAGGCGCTCGAGGGGATGCGCACAGGCTCGGCAGTCTCAATCATGCGCTTGTCATTGCCCCACGCGACCGGAGCGGCCCAGCGCTCGCAGAAGACTCCAGCGGCGCAGTGGTGGAACGTGCGGCGGGCATTGAAGAAGCGAGCTTCCTCGTCTGCCGTGGCGCGGTGCTGCTGCTCCCACGTCCTCGCAGTGGTATCGCGCTCGTCACACGGCACCGTAGACCAGCGACCGGACGGGGTGCGCGGATAGATGGCAGACGTGACCTTGAAGATGGTATAGCTCATGATTGTTCCTCTCGTTGCGGCGCTCCTTCTGCGCCGGTGACATATATATAAGCCCTGCACCTAAGTGACAAGGTCGAGGACGGAGCATCTCCGCAGTTTGCACATAAACCCGCGCCTATATATATGGAGTGCCGCCAACTCTTGAGTTGACGGACGGAGCCGAGCGCCTGCGCCGCTCATGACGCAGGCGGAAGGGGTACCGGACAGGTGTTCGGGTGGCGCTCGACCCACCTACTTAGCCCCTCGTCCGCCCCTCAAAACAAAAAGCCCCTTGCCGATACAACCCAGCCCCTATATACTGCCAAATAGCGGCAACAAGCCGACAACCTATGTCCTAGGGAGGGCAAAATGCTTTCAGGCGATGCAATCAGGGCGATTCTGGCAACTCGCGGGTACACGCAGGCCGACCTCGCCGCCGAACTGGGCATCAAGCAGCCCAGCATCTCGAACGTCATCAGCAAGAACGACCCGAACGTAACGACCCTGTGCAAGTACCTCAACCGTCTCGGCTACTCGGTGTGTCTCGTCCCAACGGGCGCGAAGCTCCCTGACGGCTCCTACGTGCTTGAGTCCAAGAAGCGGGCGTGACGTTCGGCACCGACCTGCTCGAGAAGCGCCAGAGGGCAGCGGGAGACAAGAAAGGCCACCCCGAGGGATGGCCTAACGTCTCGAAGCCCATTCACCACAACAGACAACAAGGAGACAAGGGGATTCTAGCATGATTTACGGATACGCGAGGGTATCGACACGAGGGCAGGAGAGGGACGGCAACGGGCTTGATGCCCAAGTGTCGGCTCTGGTCGGCGCTGGCTGCGCCGAGATAGTCTCCGAAGCCTTCACCGGAACCAAGACCGACCGACCGGAGTTCAGGAAGCTGCTCGAACGTCTCGAGGACGGTGACACGCTTGTCGTGGCCAAGCTCGACCGAATCGCCCGAACGTCAATCGGGGGCTGCGAGGTGGTTCGATCCCTGCTTGACCGTGGCGTGTCGGTGAGGGTCTTGAACATGGGAACCCTCGACAACACGCCCGTTGGCAAGATGATGGTCGCAGTCATGTTCGCCATGGCCGAGTTCGAGAGGGACATGATTGTCCAGAGGACTCAGGAGGGCAAGGCCATCGCACGGCTACGCGAGGGCTACCACGAGGGCAGGCCGCGCATCGAGGTTGACGAGTCCGAGTTCAAGCACCACCTGTCGCTCGTTCGCGGCCATCAGGAGAAGCTCTCGGAAGCCCTCTCAGCCCTCGGAATCGGTCGGACGAAGTGGTATGAGCTTGCGAGGGAGGTGGCCTGATGGAGCGCTACACGGAGCTTGCGAACCCCTACTTCATCGAAATGGACGGCATCCAAGCCAAAGAGGAAGTCCGTCAAGATACTCGAGTTCAGGCCTAGAACCCGACATTCAGGCCGTTCCCATCGCGGAGCGGCCTGTTTTTGCCCTGAAACCGGAAAAATCGGGAAATCCGGTCGAAAATTTGCGCCAAAGCGCGAAAAACGCCCTCCAAGCGCCGACTTCCATCGCGAAATTCCCGCACGGCAGACGTGGCACGCGACCGAAGGCGCTCTGGGCTAGCGTTTTGTCCCATGGACAACCTTACCCGCAACATCATCGCAGCGATCGATGCCAAGCCACGCGATTTGGGCGCTTACCGCGACCTAATGGGGCTGCAGGAGGAGCTTGACCGCTCCGGAACCCTCGAACACGATGCGCTCTCCGAGTGCAGGCGGGTCATCTCGACCGCAATCCGTGGCGGGTGGCTCGATGCCGAGGGTCTGGACTTCATGGGCGGCGCTCTGAGGACGGCGCTCACGCTCGATGCCCGATTCGACCTCGATGCCTACATGCAGGCCATGGAGTTCGACCGCACGCCCGAATCTCGCCTGTGGCTCCCACGCCGAAGTCACCTCATGCGCCTTTGCCGCGAGCTGCAGTGGTTCGAGACGGACGAGGGCGCATCGTTCCTGTCGGTCTCGATGCCCCCAAGAACAGGAAAGTCCTCCATCTGCTCGATGGCGATGACGTGGCATCTTGGCCGCGACCCCATGCACGCCAACCTCATGACGGCGCACTCCGACAAGCTGACCAAGCATTTCTACCAGCAGTGCCTGCAGTTCGTCTCAGACCCCGAGTACCGATTCAAGGAAATCTTTCCAGACTCGCAGCTCGTATGGCAGTCGAGCGAGGACGAGGCATTCTCGCTGCGCAAGCATGGGGCATACGCATCCTGCACCTGCCGCTCTGTCGAAGGCACGCTCACGGGCGCTGTCGAGGTCGGCGAGGGCGGGTGGCTCTATGCGGATGACCTTGTGAAAGACCTCGAGGAAGCGATGTCTCCGCGCCGCTTGCAGGGCAAGTGGGAAGCCTACGTCAACCAGTGCTACGACCGCCGAAAGAAGGGCGCGAAGCAGCTCATGGTAGGCACTCGATGGGATGTGCAAGACCCAATCGGGCGAATGGTTGACCTGCATAGGGGAGAGGACGGCTTCCACGTCCTGACCATCCCCGCCCTAGACCCCAAGAGCGGCGAGTCCAACTTCGACTACCTCTACGGAGTTGGATTCGACCGCACGTACTACCTAGACATGAAGCGCACGACCGACCAAGCGACCTATGCGGCCAAGTACGATGGCCGTCCCTACGTGCGTCAGGGGCAGCTCTACAGCCCCGATTCGCTCGAGCGCTACCTGTCACTGCCCGAGGGCGAACCCGCCCGCATCGTGGCCGTGGTGGACACCAAGGGGGCGGGAGAGGACTATCAGGCCGCTCCCATCGCCGCCAAGTGGGACTCTTCGCCCAAGTGGTTCATCATCGACTTCTTCTGCGACAACTCCACCCCCGAGGTGGTCAACCGCCGTCTCGCGCAGTGCCTTGCCAAGAACGGTGTCCAGACGGCACGGTTCGAGTCGAACGCAGCGGGCGGGCGCGTTGCCGATGACGTTGATGACATGCTCAGGGAGATGGGGGCGCTCTGCGCTGTCTCCAAGAAGTACACGGGCAGCAACAAGGCCACCAGAATCCTCGCATCCTCGCCGTGGGTCATCGCCAACTGCGTGTTCCGTGACGATTCGCTCTACTCGGCGGGATCTGGCTACGAGATAGCCATGAACCAGCTCTGCTCCTACGTTCTGGACGGCAAGAACCTGCACGATGACGCTCCCGACTCGCTGTCGATGCTCGCGGAGATGCTGTCGGGCAGCGCCAAGGCATCCGCCAAGGCGATACGCAGACCCTTCTGATACGTGGCACGCGCGAAATGTCGGCACGGGCGAAATTTGACGATAGGGGCGCAACCCCCATCGCATTTGGGGCTAGGAGGGATGTCCCTCCCTGCCCTCCTAGCCCCTGCGAGTCCTTTGGAGACTGAAATTGGCTGATAGCACAACCACCGCAAGCACCGAGGTCATTTCCGAGGTCATCAAGCCCAACATCCTCACTGGCCGCAGGCGCATCGTCTGCGCTCAGCAGGCCATTACCGCCGAAAACGCCCCCGCTCTGCTCGAGCGCTCCCTGCTTGTGCATTCGCTCAATTCCAGCGATTGCAACTATCTCCACAATTATTTCCTTGGCCGTCAGCCTGTCCTGAACCGCGAGAAGCCTGTCCGACCTGAGATTCGCAATGTCGTGGTCGAGAACCGCGCCTACCAAATCACCAAGGATAGGGCGGATGCGCTCGCGGGCGAGCCAATCACCTACAGCGCCCACGCCAATGGCACCAAGCACGGCGAGGATGCCCAGCCCGCTTCCGATGATATGTCGCACGCAGTCCAGCACCTCAACGATTGCTGTGACGCAGCCGACAAGCACGCCTGCGACCTCGAGATTGTGCAGTGGCTCTGCGAGTGCGGCGTGGCCTACAGGCTGGTTCTCCCGAACCCGCAGCTCGAGAGCGAGCCTGACCGTCCGTTCCTCACCTACTCGCTCGACCCCCGTTGCACGTTCGTTGTGTACTCCAACGATGTCTACCGCCGCCCGCTCTATGCGGCAACTGCCGTGAAGGACGAGCTTAACGGCGAAATCATCCACACGATGTACACCGAGGGCAGCGTGTTCACCGTCATCGGCGGTAACGTGGTTGCCACCGCCCCGAACCCGCTTGGTGCCGTGCCAATCGTTGAGTACGTGGCGAACTCTGAGCGCATGGGCGTTTTCGAAGCAGTCCTCAGCCTGTTTGATGCCATCAACGAGGTCGAGTCCAACCGTGTCGATGGCATTGCGCAGTTCGTGCAGTCCCTCATGGTTCTCGAGAACGTTGACCTCGATGCCGAGGAGTTCTCGCAGCTCCTCGAGCTTGGTTGCCTTGAAATCAAGTCCACGGATGATAACAAGGCTTCCGTCCAGCTCCTCACCGCCGAACTCAACCAAGACCAGACTCAGACACTCGTGGATGCCCTCTACAAGACAGCTCTGTCCATCTGCGGGATGCCGTTCAACGTTGGCGGCTCCGGTTCCACGTCCGACACGGGCGCTGCCGTGACCATGCGTGACGGTTGGTCTAACTCCGAGTCCCGCTGCAAGGAGACGGAAATCTACTTCAAGCGCTCCGAGAGGGCTTTCCTCTCACTCGCGCTCAAGGTGATGTCCACCACCGAGCAGGGCTTTGCGCTCAGCCCGATGAACATCGAAATCAAGTTCACCCGCCGCAACTACGAGGCCATCCAGAGCAAGACGCAGGTTCTCACCACGCTTCTCGGCTCTGGCAAGGTTCACCCCCGTCTGGCTTTCGAACACTGCGGTATGTTTGCCGACCCCGAAGCGGCCTACGATCTCTCCCAGTCCTACGTGGACGAGCAGACCGCCAAGCAGGTCGAGCTGTTCCAACAGAAGTCAAGCGCCCAGAACGAGGGCGATGGCGATAACGATGGTGGCACCGTAAGCGCCACAGGCAACGAGGAAGCGACCCCCGTCAACAAAGCGTAGTCCAGAAGGAGTACCAAATGAAGCGTGACTGGCTCAAAAGGCAACTCGGCGAGGATGTCTCGGATGACGTGATTGACGCAATCATGGCGCAGAACGGCTCCGACATCAACACCGCCAAGCTTCCCAGCGAGACCCTCCGAACCCAGCTTGACGAGCTTAAGGCTCGCAACGCCGAGCTTGAAGGTGCGGCCAACGCCAACCTCACTGAGCAGGAGAAGTGGACGAAGCAGCTCGATGCGGCCAACAAGGCCGCTGCCGATGCCACCAAGCAGCTCAATGAGATGTGCGCCATCGCCGAGTTTTCGAAGGCGGGTCTGACCGAGGAGGACTATGCGCCCTTCCTCGCCAGTGTCGTTAGCGACTCTAGGGATGCCACTGTTGCCGCAGCTAGCGCCATCGGCTCTCTCATCAGCGCGAAGACCGCTGCAGCGGTTGCGGATGCGAACAAGGCCGCTATGGCGAACATGCAGGCTCCCGCAGGCGGAAACGCCGCCGATGGAACCGTTAGCACCAAGGCCGACTTCGACAAGCTCACGCCCGAGAAGAAGGTCGAGTGGGTACACGCAAACCCCGGCGCTCTTTCCCAGCTCAAGTAAGCACGTCCGACAGAAAGGCAAGAAATGGCAAGCTATCTGAACTTCCCGTATGACCCTGAAATCTTCAACTACTACTGGGGCGAGGCCACTGACCCCGTCAAGACTGCCCTCCTGCAGTCCGGTGCCGTGGTGAACGATGCCCGCATTGCCGAGCTGGCTTCCTCTGGCTCCAACCTCTACACCATCCCGTATTACAACATCCTCGATGGCGATGAGGACAACTATGACGGCAAGACCGACATCACGACCTCCGAGGTCTCCGGTGACGCTCTGACTGGCGTTGTCTATGGCCGCGCCCACGGCTTCAAGGTTGTTGACTTCGTCAAGGACTTCAACTCCGGTGCCGATCCCCTCGCCTACGCCGCCACCAAGGTTGGCAACTGGTATGACAAGAAGCGCCAGAAGCGCATTCTTGGCATCCTTGGTGCCTGCGCTCAGGAGACCACCTTCGCCAAGACCAACGTTGTCGATGCCACTGGCTCCGCCATGGATGCCACCACCATCGGCTCCGCCGCCGTCAAGGCTCTCGGCGACAACGCCGACTCCGTGACTCTGGCCTACATGCACTCCGCCGTGGCCAACAAGCTCGCTAACCTCGAGCTTCTCGAGTTCGCCAAGTACACCGACCCCGCTGGCATCGAGCGCCCCGTGCGCAACCTCGCCTACGTCAACGGCATGACGGTTGTCATCGATGACTCCGCTCCCTACACCGCCGCCGACACCACGAAGGGTACCGCCGCCACGGCTTCCGTCTACATGCTTGGTGAGGGCTTCATGCGCTTCGCCCCCGCCAAGCTCGAGAACCTCCCCTCCGAGCTGTTCCGCGACCCGTCCAAGAATGGCGGCGAGGACACCATCTACACTCGTGTTCGCGAGACCTTCGCCCCTTACGGCTTCTCCTTCAAGGCTCCGAGCGCTATGACGGCTTCCCCGACCGATGCCCAGCTCTCTGCCAAGGCCAACTGGGAGCTTAAGTACGATGCCAAGACCGTACCGTTCGTTGTTGCCAACGTCACGCTCTAAGGTCTAGCAATGGCAATGAGTGACGAAGACAAGCTCAAGCAGGTAATCGCGCTCACCGGAGCGAGCGGCGAGGATGACGTTCTCACTGCCTACCTCGCCGCCGCCAAGGGGCTTATCCTCAACGTTCGCAACCCGTTCTCGGATGACCCCGAGGGCGAGGATTGGGAGTCGCGTTTCGACTCGCTGCAGTGCGAGATAGCAGCTGATATGTACTTCCGCCGTGGCGCTGAGGGAGAGACCACGCATGACGAGAACGGTGTTAAGCGCACGTGGGCTAGCGCGGGTGTGTCAGCCCACCTGACCCAGCGCATCACGCCGAGGGGCAAGGTGCTTTCCAAGTGAGATGCCTGTCTCGAAACATGCGCCAGATGTGGCTCTCGAAGCCCGAGCTGACCGAGGTAGTTGACTACGAGACCGGACTAGGAACCGGAGAGTACGTCAACGGCTGGTCAACCCCCAGCGGCCTGCGAATCAACGCATCCGCGCCCACCGGAGAGAGCGAGTCAAGTCCGTTCGGCGTTAGCTCGACCTACGACCTCACGCTCGTGGCTGACTCGAACGCATGGGGCATCGAGGAGGGAGACCGCATGTGGCTCTCCGACCCACAGCCCGATGTGACCGATAACCGGAGCGCCTATCTGGTCAAGCGAGTCTCCCCGTCACTCAACTTCGTGGCATTCGGCCTAACGAGGTGTGAGGGCAAGTGAGAATCCAAGTGGATGTCTCCGGTTCCTCGCTGAGTCAGGCGGCAGAGCAGCTCAGGAGCTACGCCAAGACGCTAGACGGCAAAGCTCAGACGCTCTGTGAGTCCCTCGCGGCAGGAGTGGCCACGGACGCTCAGGCCAACTGCCCGACCTCTCGCGTGAGCGTGGGGCATCGGGCGAAGGCCAACGGCGCGACCGTCTACGCCACGGGCGAGGTTGTCTCGCCCGAAGACGGCTCCTATTCGGTGCCACTCAGCCAGTTGGTTGAGTTCGGCACCGGAATGGGGGCGGGCGCTGGATACGCCGCAGAGCATGGCTTCGAGCGTGACGTACACAACCATGGGCGCGAGGGCTGGCTCTATTACAAGGACGGCTCCTTCTACCGCACCACAGGGCAGAAGGCGCATAAGTTCATGGGCAACGCAGCCGAACGGGCTAGGGCAGACCTGATTTCCACGGCAAAGGAGGTTTTCGGATCGTGAACGACCACAGCACCAAGGTCTTCAACTACCTGAGAGAGCAGGTTCAGGCCAAGTACCCAGAGTGCTTCTGCACCACCTCTCCGGTGAGTTCGACCGATTCCAAGCTTCCCGCCCTCTACGTGTCCTTCACGTTCCCGTCCGAGGACACCGCAACCGCCGACAGCAGCGGCGAGGAGGTCTTCACCCGTACCGTCTGCGATGCCGAGGCCTACTCAGGCACCAGCGCCGCAGAAGCCCGAGGGATTCTCTCCGTGGCCGATGATGCCATGCGCAAGTGCGGTTTCCGCAGGTCTAACTACACCGAGGTAGCGAATGCCGACCAGTCAATCCGTAGATATGCAATCAAGTGGCGCTGCAAGCTCGACAAGCACGGCAACGCAGCAGCTTGGTAGCGAGAACGCAAACACCGACAATGAAAGGAGCGCAGTAATGGCTACTGCTTCCACCACCCCCACCAGCACCATGTACACCTATTTCTTCCACTTCACCTCCCTCGCTGGTGACAAGCCCGCCACTGCGGATTTTGCCAACGCTGAGAAGGTCATCGACATCAAGAGCTACCCCGACCTCGGTGGCGAGCCGAACATGATTGAGGTCACCACCCTCTCTGACTCCGTCCAGCGCCAGATTAAGGGCATCCAGAAGCTCGACTCCATGAAGTTCACTGCGAACTACACCAAGGCCGACAAGGCCAAGCTTGACACCCTCGAGAAGAAGGGTGAGGCCGAGTGGTGGGCTGTTGTCTTCGGCTGCGATGACAACGGTACTCCGGACGGCCACGATGGCATCACCGTCTGGCAGGGCGGTATCTCCTCCTACATCAGCTCCGGTGACACCGATGCTGCCAAGGAGATCCAGATTGTCGTTTCCACCGTCACCGCTCCCGAGCTGCTCGCCTAGTAACTAGACTCGCAACCCTGCGATGGGGGTTGCCCCTACATGAGAGGAACAAACATGGCCACCAAGAAGACCAACAGCGCCCCGAAGTTCTCCAAGATTGAGGTTGAGTTCGAGGGCGAGACCTACACCCTGCGCTACGACAACTCCACCATCCTCGAGATGGAGTCTAAGGGCGTTACCGCGCAGAAGATTTCCGAGGAAGCAGGTTCCATGACCCTCACGGGCATGGAGTGGCTCATTGACAACCTCATCACGCCCGCCTTCAAGCTCGACCAGCCCAACGTGACCTCCGAGCAGGTTCACGAGATTTGGGATGGCCTTGACGGCAAGGACGAGCTTCTCGGCGCTCTCGTGGAGCTGTTCATGCAGCCCATCATCGCCATTACCACAAACCCTACCGAGACGAGGGCAAAGTTCCGTCTGGTCTAGACAAGGCCAACGAGCGGGAAGCCGACAGGGGAGACACCCCAATCGGTGACATGCTCAGACAGGCTTTCCCAACGGCGCTCATGCTAGGGATGACACCGGAGCAGTTCTGGCATGGCGAACCCATGCTCTTCGCCGCCTACAAAGAAGCACGGCAGTTGGCGGATGAGAAGGCAGAATGGATGCAATGGCAGACCGGAATGTATGTCTACGATGCGATTGGTAGGACGGCTCCCCTTCTCAACCCGTTCTCCAAGACGCACAAGGCGCTACCGTGGCTAGAGGAGCCATATGGTGTCACCGCAAGGCGTGACCCCGAGGAGCGCTCGAGGAAGGAAGAGAAGGCGGCTCACGAGAAGATGATTAATTGGATTCTGAGCCACAAGCCAAGCAAATAGTCGGTGATGGTGGGTTGCGCCCTCGGAAACGAGGATTACCATGGCCGATGCAAGCGTTGACCAGCTCACAATCGAAATCAATGCACAGGCCGCATCCGCCAAATCGGCGGTTAGCGGCCTTGCTGACACTCTGGCGAGTGCAGCCACCAAGGCCAACAATGCCGTCGCGGCCTTCCAGAGCGTATCTAGCGCCCTTACGAAGCTCAACGGCTCCACCTCTAGCGCCAGTTCGATAAACGACCTTGCAAACGCCTGCAAGGCCTTCTCCGATGTCAAGATTTCCAAGACCATCGGCACGAACCTGCAGGGCGCTGCGGATGCGGCTTCTCAGGTCGGTGACTCCTCCAACGTTGACGCTCTGGCCACGAGCATCCAGAAGCTCGACCAAGTCAAGGTTTCGGCATCCATCCCGAACCAGCTCAAGAACATCGCTTCGGCACTCCCGTCAATCGAAGCTGCCGTAAGCTCATCGACCAGCGAGAAGCTCGACTCCCTCGCCCAGTCCTTCAACAAGCTAGCGGCGATCCCCAAGAGTAACCTCGCAAGCACCATCAACAGCCTAAAGAAGCTCCCCGAAGCCGTTGCCGCCATCGACAGCGTTGACCTCTCGGGCTTCAAGCAGCAGTGCCAGCAGATTTCCGATGCGATGGGCGAGCTGCCGCAGAAGATGTCTTCCGTGGCTCAGGGCTTCGGTGCCATCAAGGCCGCAGCGCAGGCATCCGGTACGAGCCTTAGCAGCGCATTCCAGCAGGCCGAGAGCAAGGCCGAGAGCTTCCGCAAGAAGCTCACCAAGGTTGCGGGCGTAATCACCTCGCTCAACGTCCTCAAGAACGTTGTCCAGCAGATTGCCAACGTCTTCGCCCAGTTCATCACCACCTCGAACGAGTACATCGAGGACATGAACCTCGCCAACACCTCGCTTGGCGAGTATGCGGATGCGGCGCAGGAGTACGCCGAGAAGGTCAACTCCATCCTGACCATCGATACTGGCTCTTGGCTCCGCAATCAAGGAACGTTCATGTCCATGGCTTCGGGCATGGGCGTTGCCACCGACAAGGCTTACACGATGTCTCAGGGTCTCACCCAGCTTGGGTACGACCTCGCATCGTTCTTCAACCTCTCCACGGACGAAGCTTTCGAGAAGCTGCAGAGTGGCCTGAGTGGCGAGATCGAACCGCTTCGCCGACTCGGCTTCGACCTCTCCACCGCCCGCCTGCAGCAGGAGGCCTACAACCTCGGAATCAGCCAGTCTGTCTCCGAGATGACGCAGGCCGAAAAGGCGATGCTGCGCTACTACGCAATCATGAACCAGATTACGTGGGCGCAGGGAGACATGGCCAAGACCATCCAGTCACCCGCCAACATGCTCCGTGTCCTCTCCGACAACCTCACTCAGGCATCCCGCGCAATCGGCAACGTCTTCCTGCCGATGCTGCAGGCCATCATGCCCATCGCCATCGCCGTGACCCGTGTCGTGGCCACCCTTGCGAACATGCTCGCAGACCTCACGGGCGGTACGCAGATTGCCGCCCTCGAGTATGGCAACAGCTCAGGCACAAGCAGCACCACCAGCGCCATTGAGGAAGCGGGAGACGCTGCAGAGACCACGGGCAATCAGGCATCTGACGCAGCCGACAAGGTCAAGGAACTCAAGCGTCAGCTCATGGGCTTTGACGAAATCAACATGTTCTCGTCCACGTCCGACAGCTCCGGTTCCGGTTCGTCCGGTTCCGGTTCTGGTTCCGACTCGGGTGCATCCACCGATGACATCCCCATCAGCACGTATGACTTCCTCGGTGACGGCTCCGGTCTCGGCGATGACATCTACAACGCCCTGATGGACGCAGTCAACCGCGCGGGCAACGCCTTCGCCCCGCTCGTGACCGCCGCCAAGGTGACGGCTCAGGCCATCGCCGAGCAGTTCCGTGGTCTCGACATCGGCGGCGCGATGGAGAACGCCCTGATGGGTGCCATCAACCTCATCAGCAACGCCATCCGCAACGTCATCGAGATAATCTCGCCGCTCATCATCGCCTTCAACTTCCCCGAGACGGCTGCAATCGCGTTTGACACCCTCGCGCAGCTCTGCCTAACCGCATCCGCCGCCATCAACGATGTCTGTTCTGCCGTCAAGGGCTTCACCGACACGGCGCTCATCCAGCTCGTCTCTTGGATTGGTGACAAGCTCCGCAGTGCGCTCAAGCTGTGCATTGACGTTCTCTCAAGTTGGCAGACGTGGTTCACCAACGCCCTCGTCCCGCTCAACAACCTCGGGCAGATTGCAGGCACCGCTGCAAGCGTGGTGTTCCACCTCGCGGAAGCTCTCTCCGAACCCGTGTTCTACGTTGCCGCCGCCACCTTCAAGGGCATCAGCGATGCGTTGCAGCCCATGCTCACGCATTTCGTCAACTCCGGTACAGCCCGAGTCATGGCCGCAGCTCTCGGAACCGCCCTCGCCACGTGGGCGGTTGGCAATGCCATCGCAAACGGTCTCGGCATCATCGGCAACGCATTCAGCGCGATGTGCGGCAAACTCGAGACGAACAGCGACAAGGCCACGCAGAAGGCCAAGCACCTCGCCGACACCACCCAGAACGAGGTTCCCAAGGGTCTCGAAGCCTTCAAGCAGGGCATCGCCAACCTCTCCGACAAGTTCCCGATGCTCACGGGCAACGTGGAGAAGATGACCACCAAGACCAAGGAGCTTGCTTCGGCCATCGACCCCGCCAAGACCAAGCTTGAGGAGGAGCGCACCAAGCTCGACAACCTCAAGACCGAGCTTAGTGGCTCCACGACCATGCTCACGAAGCTCAAGATTGCCCATCAGGAGAGCAACGTGAAGGTCGGCGAGTGGAACGTCAAGCTCACCGAGTCCAAGGCCAAGCTCTCGAGCTTGAAGACCACGCTCACCAACCACGTCCAGACCGAGGGCGCTTTCAACAAGTCAACCCTCGAGAGCGTCAAGAGCATCGGTTCCGAGACGGCGGCAGTTGCCAAGAACACGGCAGGCAAGCTCGCGGCCACCACCCAGAGCGGCCTTCTGTCGGTGGCCGAAGGCGCTGCGACCATCGCTTCTGGCGCTCTCGCCACCGCCATGAACCTAATCCCCGGCCTTGCCCTCGCAACCGCTCTGGGGATGGTTCTCGATGTCATCGAACCGCTCATCGAAGCATTCGTGCAGGCCGCTGCCAGTCCCATCGTGAACTTCGTGCAGGGGCTTCTCGGCATCGATGACGCTACCGGAGACGTGACCGAGACCACCGAGGAAGCCACCGAGACGCTCTCCGAGGAGCAGCAGCAGATCCAAGACAACCTCGAGAGCATCGAGGACTACGAGAAGTCCCACAACAACCTCAAGACCGCCCTCGCCGCTTCACGCATGTCCGAGGAGACGTTCGCCCAGTACCTGCAGCAGACCGGAACCACGTTCTCCGAGGTATCGAGCAAGATTGACTCCTACACCTCAGACGTAATCAACTCTTTCGACAAGATTGAGACTGAGTCCGAGATGTCGGCTGAGACGATGATGGACAACCTCGAGTCCAACATCAACACGCTCAACTCGTTCCACCAGAACATGCAGACTATCATGGAGCGCACGGGTCTCGACTCGACCAACTCCCTGATTTCCGCCATGCTCTCGGCAGGCCCGTCCAAGTGCGCACAAGCTGCCAGCGAACTTGCCAACGCCACCGACTCCGAGCTTGAGCGCTTCAAGTCCATCGGCGCTCAGGCGGGCGAGGATGCCACCAACAACATCGTTGCCGAGCTTCTCTCCGGTTCCAGCGATGCCGCCGCAGCTGGTAGCTCGCTCGTGAGCAGCACCGCGAGCGGCCTTGAGTCCGGAAGCAGCGAACTCACCTCCACCGCCGCAGACGTGGATGACCAGACCGTCCAGAAGTTCGGTAGCCACTACAACGAAGCCAAGGACGCAGGCCGCAACCTCACAGGCGGCTTCGGTGACGGCGTGGCCGCTACGGACATGGTGCAACTCGCCGTCTCCAAGGCTCAGGACGCTTGCGCGAAGACCGTGGCCGGATTCAACGGCGGTACGGGCTACCAGCAGGCGCTCTCCGCAGGCCGCAACCTCGTGGGCGGCTACTCTGACGGCGTGTCTCAGGCGAGCGCTCAGGCAGTCACGAAGGCATCCGACACCCAGACCCGAGTCATCAACGCCCTCAACGGCGGAAATGGTTACAACAAGGCCAAGAGCGCTGGCCAGAACCTCATGGGCGGCTACGGAGACGGCCTGAACAACGCCACCTCCACCGCCACGCAGAAGGCCACCAACGCCCAGAACAAGGTAATCACCGCGCTCAAGAGCAACACGAGCGCCGCCGCGACCGCAGGCCGCACCATCATGACCAACTTCGCCACGGGCATCAGCGGGCAGGTCAACACGGCATCGAGTGCCGCCAAGAGGGCTTCAAGCTCCGTCCAGACGGCTCTCAGCTCCAACACCTCGAGCGCCCAGAGCGCAGGCCGCTCCATCGTCTCGAGCTTCGCCAACGGCATTAGCTCCAACAGCAGCTCCGTGACCTCCGCCGCCCGCTCGCTCAACAACGCAGCCAACAGCGCTCTAGGCTCCAACTCCACTGCCTACAGCGCAGGCCGCAACTTCGGTGCTGGCTTCAACAGCGGCCTTTGGAGCTACTCAAGCACCATCCAAAGCACCGCCCGCACACTTGCGAACCTCGCGTCACTCACCATCCGCTCCGCACTCAGGATCCACTCGCCGTCACGTGTCACCAAGGAAATCGGCATGTACTTCGACCTCGGCTTTGCGGAGGGCATCGAGGACTACACCGACAGCGTTGCTGACTCCGTGACCTCGATGACCGAGGGCGCTCTTGACACGACCGATGTCGCATCCGAGATGGGGAGCAAGATTGGCGATAGCTTCACCGAGGGCATCACTGGTTCCCTTGACACCGCGAGCTTCTCCGACATCTCCGACTACGCCAAGGCGATGAACGCTCAGGCCACGTGGACTAACTGGGATAGCAGCTCTAGGGCTAGCGTGTCGCACGCATCGATGGCGATGACCACGGATGATAGCCATATGGCGCAAGTCATGAGTACCGCCTTTGCCAAGGCCATGCTCTCCGTCAACGGCACCTCCAACGGCTCCAACGGCACCAGCGGAGACACCACGGTTGTCCTGCGTGTCGGCAACGAGGAACTCGCTCGCGCCACCATGAAGGGTCAGGCATCGCTCGCAAGGCGTGGCGTTTTGGAGATGGACTAAGTGGCAATCCTCTACATCGGCACCGACAGGAACAACCTCATGGCCATCAGCCCCGACCCGTCAAAGTGCGAGTACGGGCTGATGGACGTGTCCTCCGATGACGCAGGACGAGTGATGGACTCCAACGCAACCATGTACAAGCAGCGCATCTGCCAGAAGCGCAAGCTCAATCTCGCGTGGCAGAACCCCACGGCTCAGGCAGTCTCGACCATCCTTAAGGCAGTGAACCCCGAATACTTCCTCGTGAAATACTGGGATGCCATGGACGGCCAATGGGAGACGCGCACGTTCTACGTGGGTGACCGCTCAGCCCCGCTCCGCTGGTTCAACATCATGGACGGCACTCGCTATGAGGAGCTTTCCTTCGACCTTATCGAGAGGTAGCCCATGATTAACGCATCCATCGAATTCAGGAAGCGCCTGCTCGAAAACTCGACCTTGCTGGTCAAGGGTAAGCTCACGCTCGCAGACGGCACCACCAAGGAGCTTTCCGGAGATGACTTCACCTCCGTCAGCTTCGAGGAATCCACCAGCTCAAGCAGCAGCTTTAGCATCGGTTCGGCCATCGAGGGCAGCGCCACCGTTGGCCTGAACAACTATGACGAGCGCTTCGAGGAGTACGACTTCGATGGAGCCGAAATCATCCTCTGGGTTGGTGCCGAGATGTCGGACGGGACAACCGAGTGGCTCCGCAGGGGTACCTATGTCGTAGACCAGCCCGACTCCTACTCTGGCGTAATCACGCTCGACTGCCTTGACTACATGAGCAAGCTCGAGGTTGCCTACAGCGAAGTTGAGACTTCATACCCTGCCACCCTTGCCACCATCGCTCAGGACATCTGCGACAAGTGCGGAATCGTCCTAGCGACCCCCACTTTCACGTATTCGGACTACGAGGTCTCCGAGAACCTCATGGGAACGAACGACACCTGCCTTGATGTCATCGGCTACCTCGCGCAGGTGTCGGCTCACTTCGCCAAGGTGAACCCCGAAGGCCAGCTTTGCATCGATTGGTACAAGGTCGCTGAGTCCGAGACCGAGGACAAGCTAGACGGCCAGTACTTCGATGATGCCAGCCCCTACGCATCTGGTGACACCGCAGACGGCGGAACCTTCGATGACTACTCCAAGGGCTACACCGCAGACGGCGGCTCCTTCACTGCCCTCTCCGACACCGAGAACCTCTATCGTTTCAGCGACCTCACCGTGAACACCGATGACGTTGTAATCACCGGAATCAGCGTGACGGCTCAAGCAGCCACCGTTGACAACAAGCGCGTTGAGGGTGAGACCGTTTTGGCGGGCAAGGAAGGCTACGTCCTCTCCATCAGCGGGAACCCGCTCATCGTCAACGGCAAGGCGAACGGCATCGCGAACCGTGTCGGCTTGCAGCTCGTGGGGATGACGTTTAGGCCTTTTGACGGTACCCACGTGGCCGATCCCTGCCTGCAGGCGGGTGACAAGGTCAGAATCACCGACCGCAAGCAGAACACCTACGACTCCTACGCCACCACGGTAAACCTCACCGTGAACGGCTCGATGAAGGTGTCCTGCAGCGCCGAGAGCGCATCCCGCAACAGCGCCAACAGGGCGGGAGCCACCACCTCCACCGTCAAGGCCGCTCGCAAGGCCATGGCTCAGGAGCTTTCCAGCCGAGACGCACTCATTGCCCAAGTGAGCAAGACCGTGGCCGACTCAAGCGGCCTTTACTCGACCGCAGTGAAGCAGGATGACGGCTCCTACATCTACTACATGCACGACAAGCCACAGCTCAAGGACTCCAAGGTCATCTACAAGCTCACCGCCGATGCCGTTGCCATCTCCACGGACGGCGGCTCCACTTACGCCACGAGCATCAGCGCTGCGGGCGATGCCGTCTTGCAGCGCATCTACGCAATCGGCATCAACGCCGACTATGTCAAGACGGGCAAGATTACGGGCGGAGATAGCTACTGGAATCTAGCTGACGGCGAT
This sequence comes from Anaerovoracaceae bacterium, assembly GCA_963641675.1. Classification (GTDB taxonomy): domain Bacteria; phylum Actinomycetota; class Coriobacteriia; order Coriobacteriales; family Atopobiaceae; genus Parolsenella. The sequence goes on along the minus strand of CAVIES010000002.1, from coordinate 15,960 downwards.
ATGTCGATGCAGGGGGTCTTTAAGACCAAGGCCGAGAACGATACCGTCATGTCTATCGGCTCGACCGTCAAGGTCATCGATGCGGAACACCTCGTTGAGTATTCCGGAGCAGGCATCGAGTTCGACCTCAAGGGAGACGAGGACACCAAGCCCGCAATCGTCTCCCGACAGGAAGCCGAGGAATTCAAGAACGTCTCCGGAATGTACATGACGAGCGGTACCAGAATCGCCAAAAACCCAGGCGCTTACTTCGCGCTCACGAGCTTTACCAGCGATGACGAAGGCACCATCAAGGTCGGTCAAGGCGGCTTCCAAGTGCAGCAGAGCTACGGCTACAAGGACGATACCTACGGCATCAACACCAAGCAGGTCGGTACTTGCAATTTCGAGGTAGTGGAAAACAGCAACGGCAAGTACGCAAGTGGCAAGTTCATGCTGAGCGATGAAGGCACGTGGGTCGCTGGCGTGAACGTCTACCGCGATGACGCAATCGGCGGGATGCTCAACCTAATCGGCTTGCTTGGCGGCAGCGGCTCCTTCCGTTTCCTGAAGGACAAGTCGAGGACGGTGGCCGCACACACGTATGTGAACGTCTCGTTCTCGATTCCCCCGCTAGCGCATGGCTCGTATTTCATCTTCCCGAACTTCGGCTGGACACCGTCTGGCAGCGTCAATGCTGTGACGTGCCACGCCTGCAACATCACGACCAGCGGCTTTTACGTATCGGTACTCAACACCAACGACTATTCGGTGTCGGGTGACATCAACGTCATGGCCGTGGCAACGACCATGAGCTAACGGAGGGAAGCAATGGAGACCTACCTACAGACAACGGAGACGCTCGATGATGGGGGGATGCACGTCCACTGCATTCCCGTCTCCGCCTTTGGCGCATGGCACGTGCTGCTAGGCTCCAAGACCCATGCTGAGACTATGAGGGCAGTTGTCTACGTCCAAGACCACCCCGAGTCAGACAGTGCGTGGCTCTCCGCCTACAACGAGCTTGCGGGCAAGGATGGCCACGGCATCGCTACCACGCGAGAAGCCCTCGGGCTACCCGCCGCAGGCTATGTCAAGGGACTCCCGCAGCTCGACTCTGACGCAAAGGCGATGCTCGAGGAACACGCAGACGAAATCGAATCGGCGATCGCCGACTTCAGGAAGCAGTACGAACCGAAAGGATAGTCATGGCAATCCAGATGCGCCGTGGCGCTTACAGCAAATTCGACCCGACAAAGCTGGTCGCAGGCGAATACGCAGTTGTGCAGTCGGGAGACGAGCAAGCCAAGGACGGCAAGGCAGTCTACATGGCCTTCGCCGCAGGCGATGTCAAGCGACTCGCAACCTACGAAGACATGGTGGATGACTGCAAGCAGGCAATCATTGATGACACTGCCGCGATCGCCGCCGACCTCACCAAGCAGGTTGCAGCCACGGACACGGCTGTGAAGACCGCAGAAGCGGCTCGAGTGACAGAGTTCGCTACGCTCAAGAAGGAGAGCCAGACGGCAACCTCCGCAGCCACAACCGCCACGGAGGGCGCGGCCAAGGTCAACGCAACGTTGGACGGCACCAAGCTCACGGTCACCGACCGCACGGGCGCGTCAACCACGGTGGACACCAAGGGCGAGACGGGCGAGCAAGGCCCGCAGGGCGAGCAAGGCCCGCAAGGCCCGCAGGGCGAGCAAGGCCCCAAGGGAGACACCGGAGCGACCGGAGCCAAGGGTGACAAGGGTGACAAGGGAGACACCGGGGCCAAGGGCGCGGACGGCGCGGGCGCACGGTGGAACCTCGCGCGTGGCTCGCTCAACTGGACGGGCGCAACGTGGGCGAACCTCGCGAGCTGGACGGACGAGGGCGTCGAGACGCTGGACGGCACGCCGTACTCCGTGCGCTCCAAGAACGCCACGTGGAGCGGCCTAGGCACCACGACCGCGTACGCCGCAGGCACGTACACCCTCTCGCTCTACGCCAAGGCCGACAGCGCGGACGTGTCGGTTCAGTTCTGCAACACCAAGGCGGGGCAGAGCACCGCCACAGGCACGCTCAACAGCGGCAGCGCCAAGCTCACGACCGAGTGGCAGCGCCTGACGTGGACTTTCGCCGCATCGGAGAGCTTCGACCGGCCGCGACTGGAGAAGACCAAGGCGAGCGACTATAAGGTCTACGTGGCGGGCTACAAGCTTGAGCAGGCCAGCGCCGCCACCGACTACCGACCCGCCATCGAGGATGTGGCCGATGCCACCGAGGCCGAGTACGACCGACAGGTCGCGCGAGGCACCTACGCAGGCCGCTCCATCATGGACATACTCGGCTGCTCCACGTGGGCGGATGCCTACGCCGCCCTCCACGCCAAGGTGAGCGCCGCCGACTTCAGCGGGCTTCGCGTGGGCGATTACCTAGACGTGACCTTCACCGGCACCGACCTCATCACGACCGCCACGCAGCGCTTCGTGCTGGCGCACTTCGACCCGTACTACAACACTGGGTCTACCGCGCTCACCAAGCACCACGTGGCGTTTGTCGCGCAGAAGGCCGTGACCGTGGCATCGGGCGTGACGGGCTACGTCAACTCCGGCCGCATCCAGTGGAACGTGACCGCCAACAACAACGGCACCTCGGCGCAGGCTTCGCCGTACATGGCAAGCAACCTCCACGCCTTCGAGACGGCTTTGGCCGCAGAGTTGCCTAGCTCCATCAGCGACTACGTCATATCGCGCACCGCGCGACTTGAGACGCGATACAGCGCGAGCGGCACGCTCACGGACTCCAACGGGCATGTCGTGGCGGAGACGGGCAAGCTCTGGAGCCTGTCGCAGGACGAGTGCATGGGCTGCAACTACTTCGGCACGCGCACCGTCCCGCGCGAGGCGCAGGCCTTCGACCTCATGGCCAAGTCCACCAACGACCGCGCGGCGCTGCGCTCCTCGGCCTACTGGCTGCGTGACGTGCAGGGCGGCAACTCGACCAACGCCGTCTACTACTCCGACCAGTCCTTCGCCTTCGCCCAGACCGTCACGTGGACGTGGGCGATGCCCCGACCCTGCTTCCTCTTCGCGTAAGGAGCGCCCATGTACCAAAGCGAAATCGACAGCGAGGTGTGCGCCCTCGAGCAGCTACTCGCCCAGACCGACTACCTCGCCCTCAAGCACGTGGACGGCGCACTCACGGACGAGGAGTACGCCAGCGCCAAGGCCGACCGCCAGAGTTGGCGCGACCGAATCAACGAGCTGCAGGCCACCGTGGCCGAGGCCGACCCAGAGCCGGAGACGGCAGAGCAAGAGCAAGCAACGGAGGAGGTGGGCGATGCCAGCGTGGATGAACAGCGTGATTAGCGGCCTGACCCTCGCCGTGGTCACGGGACTCGCCGCCTACGTGCGCAGGGGCTTCGAGCGACAGCGCACGGAGTTTGACGCGCTCAAGGAATCGCAGCGCAACCAGCTCAAGGCCAGCATCGTGCGCTCTTATGACGAGGCACGGGAACGTGGCTACGTCACGGCGGCAGAGCTGGACACCATGCACCGCCGAGCCGAGTCGTACTGGAAGCTTGGGGGCAACAGCTACATCCACGCCATCATGAGCCACGCCGATACGATGGACGTGAGGGGGGAGCTGCCAAATGGCTAGCCACATGCGCGAGCCGGTCAAGGGCTCGACCATCATCATCAGCGTCATGTTCGCCGCCGTGGTTGCCTACGTGGGAGTGGACATTTGGTGCTACGCCACGTACCACAGCTGGATACCCTACGATGCATCGGCCATAGTCGGCGCTTGCTTTGTCGCGGAGTGCGTGAGCCTAGCCAAGCTGAAAATGGCCAAGGAGAGCGGGCGCAAGGCCGACTACTCCAAGAAGGCAAGCAACTCTTTCATGACCAAGCTAGGTATCACCTCGCTCAACGACTTCTCGGACGAGGCCGTTGCAGCGGCGAACGAGTCGGACAACCTACCAACAGGAGGGGTCGGAGATGGACAACCTGAAAGATAAGCTCTTGAGCCGTAAGTTCTGGATTGCCGTGGCCGCAGCGCTCGCGTCAATCGGCACGGCAATCACGGGCATCGCCACGGCGAACGAGGATTTGGTCGCATTCGGAACCGGATGCCTCATATTCTCGCAGGCCATCTACTCGTTCTGTGAGGCGTACGTTGACGGCGCTAGCGTGAGCGCCAAGACCGTGAGCGTCACCGCCACCACAAGCAACGCCGCCACGGTGCAGGCGCTCACCGGCACCGCCAAGGAGCAGGCCAATGGCTAGCATCGAGACGCTGTGCGACCGGATGCGCTACTGGTGTGACGAGGGCAACCTCGGCTACTGCCAAGAGCATCGTTGGAACATCTACGAGGGCGGGGAGTGCGACTGCAGCTCGCTGGTCATCCATTGCTTGCAGGAGGCGGGCTTCGATACGGGGTCGGCATCCTATACCGGAGACATGAGCGAAAACCTCACGGCTCGCGGGTGGGTGCGCCGCAGCAATGACGGCAACCCGCAGCGCGGAGACATCCTGCTCAACGACAGCCATCACGTGGCCGTCTACATCGGCTCGGGCTTGCTCTGCCAAGCCAGCCGAAACGAGAACCACGGCGCCAATGGTGGCCAGCCCGGAGACCAGGACGGGTATGAAACGAACACCCGCTCGTACTACGACTATCCGTGGAGCTGCTACCTGCGCTATGGCGGCAGCGACTCCACCGGCTCCACCACGTCCGGACTGGGCGATACCTCGTGGACGGGCAAGCTCATGGTCAGCGAGTGGCAGCGCCAACTAGGCACCACCGTTGACGGCAAGGTGAGCAACCAAAGCACCTATATCCGCTACGAAATCCTCAACCACTTCACCACGGACGTCTTTGACGGCTCGACCGATGCGCCGAACGGCTCGCAGATGATCGTGGCGCTGCAGCGCTTCCTCAACGCCCACGGCGCAAGCTTGGACGAGGACGGCTTCTGCGGCCCCAACACGGTGAAGGCGCTGCAGGCGTGGCTCAACGCCACCTACGGCGCGGGTCTGGACGTGGACGGCTACTATGGCGCTTGCACGTCTCAGGCCGTGGGCGTGGCGCTGGAGGCGGGCGGTTTCCGTGCGTAGGCACCCCGACCAGTGCGACCTCTGCACCTATATGGGCGTGGTGGCCATCCTCGCGTGGCTCGCCGCCTGCATCTTTTTGGCGGGTGCCATCGTCTGCCGCCCGTCCGAGACGCCAAAGGCCGAGACGAGGGACATCCCCATCGTCTACGACACGCCAGCCGAGTAAGATACGAGACAGTAAGCTCCCCGCCCTCTCAACGATGGTCAACTGGGGAGCCTTCTGTTCTCTCAGGCTCTAGTTTGGCAGTTCGCACAGAGTCATGGTCTGGCTACCCGCAAGGCGCTCTTCTCCAATGGCGGGAGAGATTTAATCTCAATCGCTGCGCTAGATATATATAGTTCGACCGATGTTCCATCTGGTCTACCATCCGTCACAGCGGCGAACATGCTTTTACCAGCATGTTCGCCGCTTTTCTTTGTCTCGAGGGGGAGTCCTGCGAGCCACGGGATGCGCACCCGCAGCACTCCGCGCCCATCGATGGTCGCGCTATCGATAGTTCGCCGAATGTCGGATTTGGTCATCTCCCTGCCTAGCTCGCTGCACACCCACTCCACAATCCACTCGCGGGAGGGGATGTCGGGATGTGCAAGCGCCACGCAGGCCTGCGTGAGCTTCTCGATTTCCGCCCTCGTCTCGTCAAGGCGTGGCTTGACCTCGGAGGTCGGCACACCGTCCTCGATGGCATCTAGGAGACGCTCTCGGCGGTTCCTAGCGGCCTTTAGCTTCTCTTCGGCTTCCCATAGCTCCCTACCGTCAAACTGGGCTGAAATCAGCTCCAAGGCCGCATCCGCTATGGCTTCGGCCACGGAGCGCTCAGAGAACGCCTTCGAGATGACCTCTTCCACAGCCTGCTCAACATCATCCTTGTTGTAACGGACGGTTCCGCCCTCAAGGCGGCAGGCGTAATACAAGTAGCTCTTGCCACTGCATCCGGTGCCAGAGGTGCCGTGGTAGGGGAGTCCCGTCTCATCGTCAAAGAGGATGCCTGAGAGGGGGAAGGCATTGACCCTCGGTCTTGTTCGCTGCGACAGCTGCACTCGGTCGAATAGGTCACGCTCAATGATTTTGGGCATCCCGCCCTCGATGCGCACGTCACCGAAGATGTAGGTTCCCACGTACTTCTCGCAAGAGAGAAGCAGCCTGAGAGAGTTGTAGTTGTATTTGTTGCCGCGAGAGTTGCGTATGCCCCTCTCATCCATCCACTCGAGCATCTCCTTGCGCGTTGCCCTCGTTGCGGCGAGGTTGAAGAGCGCCCTGACGTTGGCGGCTTCCGTCTCGTTGATGACGTATCGGCCATCGTCTCCCACGTCATAGCCATAGACGCTCACCCCGTTGGCCATGCAGCGCCTTGCGTTGCCGTTCATGCCCCTAGAGACGTTCTGGCCTAGGTTGCGCGAGTAGTATTCGTTGAAGCCCTCGATGACGCTCTCGAGGATCGAGCCTTCGGGCGTGTCGGGGATGCTCTCCATGGCAGACACCAGCGCCACCCCGTTCTCCTCGAGACGGCGGCGATAGACGGCTGCGGCGAATCTGTCTCGGGCGAATCGGTCTAGCTTGTAGACCAGAAGGGTTGACCACATGCCCTCACCGGACTCGGCAACCATGAGCTGAAACTGCGGCCTGTCCTCGCGGGTGCCACTCTTTGCATAGTCGGCGTAGGTTGCCACGACCTTTAGGCCATGAGCCTTCGCGTAGTCCTCGCAGGCCTCTATCTGGTCTTCGATTGACTCGTTCCTCTGTTTGTCGCTTGAGAACCTCGCGTAAATGGCGCAAGCCGAATCAACGGCTCGCCTGCCCCTCTTCGCCATGCCAACTCCCCAGTATCTATGGCTTGTACCTAGTTAGTCCTCGCGCTGCTTCGCGAGGAACTCATCCGGAGTCATCCCGAGCGCATCGATGAGTTGGCAGGCCTTGACGAAGGTCGGGTCTGCGAACTTGTTGTGCGCGAGCTTGGAGATGTACGACTGGGAGACACCGGACTTCGCGGATAGCTCAACAGCCTTGATGCCCCTTTCTTCCATCACCTGAACGAGCGTTTCGCTGAAATTCTTCATGGGGGCTACCTCCGTTCGAGTTGACAACATTTTACCAGTTCCCGCAAAAAATTTTGAAAATGCGCAATTTCTTGTTGACTTGAAAATTGGCAAGCAGTAGTCTTCTTGTTGTCAGCAGTTGCCAATATTCAAGTTCGGAGGTGAGAGGTCATGTCACAGACCGCAATCGAAAAAATCGGCTCTTGGCTCCTTCAAAAAGGCCATACGAAACGTGGCCTTGCCAAGGAGCTTGGCATCTCTGTCTCCACCCTCAACAACCGCCTGAGCGGCAAGTGCGGGTGGAAGTGGAACGAGGGCGCGAAGCTCGTTGAGCTTGGGATTTGCTCAGCAAGCGACCTGCTCTAGTCCACAAACGTTCTTTGACAACCGAATAGCCGAATGTGACGTAAACAGGGGGAGCCTGCAACGCCCGCCATTCGGCAGCGCCTGACCGAGCGCAGACCCCATACGTCTGAATCGGGCTGCGGCAGACTCACCAAGAAGTGAAAGGCCGCAGAGCTTCACCGCATCCGTCCTGTGGCTGGTTTGGCCACACCAGTCCCGTCTGGCTCTTTCCTCTCTTTCTCGGCAGACGGCGTGGATTGAAATCAACTCCCCAGTTGGAATCCCCTTTGCAGCTCCTCCTTTACTCCTTCGCTGCTAGCCCCTGACTGAACCAGCCACAGGACGGATGCGGAGTACCAAACGCAACAAAAAAGGCACCTCACCGGACAAGGGTAAGAGGTGCCATCAACCCTAGGGAGGGTCTGAAATGACTTTAGCAGATAAGGTGGCCTTGCCCCTCGGGGCTTTGGCCGTTACGGGCATCCTGCCCGCAGTCCTGCACCTGACGCTCTACACCGTACTTGGTGAGCTTCTCTACGACATCGTCTGGGCTGGTCTCGGCATCGCCGCCATCGCCTTCGTTGTCATCGCCGTCCGCTGGCTTTGTCGTGGATAGCGCGGAAGCCCGCGCCCAGTACGAGACGGCCATGTCGGCGATCGTTGACCGACTGTTGGCCGCTTGGGAGCGGGAGAGGAAATCAGATGACGTGGCAACTCCACAAGGTCGATGAGGTTGAGCTGCTCTTCCCCGTGGATAAGGTGAGGGGCAAGGCTCGACCGCGATTCAGCGGCAAGACTGGCAGGACGTACACGCCCGCCCCAACCACCAAGCTCGAGAAGTTCATCGCCGAGTGCTTCGAGCGCGACCACGGCAACGCCTACGCCAAGTTTAACGGCGTGGTTCACATGACGCTGTTCGTGACCCGCGAGCTGGCGAAGAGCAACCCGAAGTTCTGGGAGGGGCGGCAGGACGTTGGCAAGCCCGATTGGGACAACATCGCAAAGCTGGTCTGCGATGCCCTCAACGGCGTTGCCTACAACGATGACTCGCAGGTCACCGCCGCAACCGTGGTTAAGATGCCCCGAGCGCCGCATGGCGAGGGAAGCAGTTACCGCATCGTCCTCGAATACTTCAAGGAGGAATACGTTGGAAACCCAACTCACTAAATCGGAGGAAATCGCCTTCCTCACCGTCCTCGAGAAGCGTATCAAGGAGCGCTTGGACGAGGTCAAGGGCGAGGAGCGGCAGTCCCTCATGGAGACGTTCGCCGACACCCACTGCGACCGCAAGGCGCTCATGGTCGGTGACACCAAGGTCGGCGAGATTGTCATCTCGTTCTCCACGCCGAAGCCTGTTATCAAGCCCGAGTGCATGTCTCAGGCGCTCCGAGAGCTTGACGGCGCTGGTCTGGTTGACCTCACACCGTCTAAGGGATGGGAGGACAACTTCGCCCTCGTGGGTGACCAGATTGTCTGGAAGGACACGGGCGAGGTCTGCGACTGGCTGATGTGGCAACCCTCGATGGTCAAGACCGCATCGGTTCGCGGAATCAAGGAAGACAAGGTCAAGAACGCCTTCGGGGCAAGGATTGCGACCATCAACCCCGTTGGCCTGTTGGGAGATGAGTAGTGGTGGCAGAATCCAAGCGCACGACCCAGATGGCAATCCTCGAAGCCCAGAGCAACCTCAAGGTTCCCAAGAGCCGAGAGAACAAGTTCGGTGGCTTCTCCTACCGCTCGCTCGAGGACATCACCGCAGCCCTCAAGGAGCCTTGCCAGAAGGCGGGTCTGGTCTACTACATGAGCGACAAGCCAGAGGTCATCGGCGATCGCATCTACGTCTGCGCCACCGTCACCGCCGAGCTGGCGGATGGCACCGGAGAGCGGGTAATGGTCACGGCCTACGCCCGAGAGACCGCAATCAAGAAGGGCATGGACGAGAGCCAGATTACGGGCATGGCAAGCTCCTACGCTCGCAAGTACGCCCTCTGCGGCCTGTTCGACATCGATGGCCAGAGCGACACGGACGGCATCGAGCCTGACACCTCGCGACCCGAGAAGAGCGCCCCCGCCAACGGCTCGTTCGTTGGCAAGTGCCGTTCCTGCGGCAAGCGCTTCACGTTCAACTCCGAGAAGCAGTTCGACAGCTTCGTCAAGGAGCCGAAATGCTGCGCATCGCCTGATTGGCACATCGAGTAATGGATGACCTTTGGCAGCAGGTGGACGAGCTTAACGCCTTGCTCTCCGAGGAACTGGCGAGGTGCCGTGAGAGCGGTTGCCAACTCGCCGAGAACGAAGCGGAGTACCGCAAGGCGCTCCGCATCGCCATCCTCTCCGAGAGAGACAAGGCAACTCCGGTCACCATCATCGGCGATGTCTGCCGTGGGCGCGAGGACATCGCCGAACTCAAACGCGCCCGAGATTGTTCGGAAGCCATCTACAAGGCTTCTGGCGAAGCAATCAACGTCTACAAGATTCGGCTCCGTATGCTCAACGACCAGATAAGCAGAGTTTGGAGCAGCGGAGGGAATGGAGCAATCAGATGAGCATCAACAGAGTGGCCATCAGCGGCAACCTCACCCGCGACCCCGAGGTCAAGCCGACCAAGAGCGGCAACGTCATCATGTCGCTCTCCGTGGCAGTCAACGACCGCCGCAAGAACAGCCAGACGGGTCAGTGGGAGGACTACCCCAACTTCATCGACTGCACCATGTTCGGTGACCGCGCCCAGAAGCTCTCCCAGTACCTCTCCAAGGGAACCAAGGTGGCTATCGCAGGCAAGCTCAGCTACCGCTCTTGGCAGGCTCAGGACGGCTCCAAGCGCTCAAAGGTCGAAGTGGTCATCGATGACCTTGAGTTCATGAGCAAGGGCGGAAACGCGCCCTCGGCGGCTCCTAGCGCCCCTTCCGCGCCCATGGCCGCTCCTGCAGCGCCCGCAGCGCTGTATGACGAGGACATCCCGTTCTAGTCGGTAGGTGACAGGGAGTGGCTACCGAAGAGCGGATGTACTTCTACAAATCGTTCTACGACCTAGCCACCTTCCTACCGGATGGTGAGCGCCAGAGTGCGCTCACCGCAATGCTCGACTACTTCTTCGAAGGCATCGAGCCGACCGGACTCTCGGAGGGTGGCCAGAAGGTCTTCAACGCCTGCCAAGGCCGGATCCGGAAGGCGAAGGCATGTGCGACTTCCGGTTCTCTCGGAGGGCGGGCGAACGTCCGAAACCGTGGTTCCGTTGGCCAATTCGCTTCAAGCGAAACGTCAAGCGACCCTTCAAGCGAGCGCTTGGAGCATAAGAAAAAGCGAGTCAACGAAAAATCGGGTTTTCCGGAAAAAACCGAGTTTGCAAACATGCAGGTAGAAAGCCTGCCCCCAAGCGAATCGCCAAGCGAAACGTCAAGCGACCCTTGGTGCAGTAAGAGTAAGAAGTATCTAAGTACTAATAACCCTATAGCCCCTTACGGCGAAATCGTTGGTTTTCTCAACGAGAAGACGGGATCTCGATACCGCTCGAACACGCCCAAGACCAAACGCCTGATTGACGCTCGACTCGCAGAGGGATTCACCCTCGATGACTTCAAGACGGTCATCGACAACATGTCCCGCGAGTGGGGGCATGACCGGAAGATGGCTCCGTACCTTCGACCGGAGACGCTCTTCGGAACGAAGTTCGAGAGCTACCTAAACCGTGCCATCACCAAGAGCGGAGGTGCTAGCGATGGCTTCGATGCTTATGACTGAGCCTAAACCCTGCGAGTTCTGCGGGAGGACGCTAAGGCCGCTAACCGCCGAGCTTCTCGGCAACCCCGTCTTCGGCGGGTGGGAGCAGTGCGATTGCGAGCAGTCGGTTGCCGACCGCGAGCGCCGCAAGGCCGAAGCCGAGGAGGAGGAGCGCCGCAAGGTGCAGGCGATGCGCCACAAGCGCTACGAGAGCGCGGGTATCCCTAAGCTCTTCCTGCAGAACCGTCAGGGGTGCGAGCAGCTCTACGCCGAGGTTCGCTCCAAGGCCACTGACATCGTCTCGGAGGTCAAGAAGGGCAGGGGAGCCTACATCGTTGGCAATGTCGGTACCCACAAGACGCTCGTAGCGGCTACGGCGGCGAGGTGCGCGATCGATGAGGGCATCCCCACGGTCTTCACGAGGGCGGGCAAGGTGCTTGATGCCCTGCAGGAGACCTACGGCACCAAGCGAAGCGCCACGGACGTTCTCGAGCGCTACACGAACACCAAGCTCCTAGTCCTCGATGACCTAGGCAAGGAGCGCCCGACAGCTTGGGCGCTCCCCAAGCTCTTCGACCTCGTCAACGAGCGCTACGAGCGTATGGCACCGACCATCGTCACGACCCAGTACGGCAGGGCAGACCTCATCCGCCGCCTTGCTTCGGAGGGTGACGAGGAAACGGCTGTGGCCATCGTCTCCCGTCTCGCCGAGATGTGCGGCAAGCTCGAGTTCACCGGAAGGGATGCGAGGTTGCATGGCTAAGGTAACCACACTGCCAGAGCTTCTCTGGCCGCTCATGGACGGATGCTCCATCGATGCCCGATACTGCGTTGTCTGCGGGCGCTCAGACATGCCGCTCAACCGCCACCACGTTGTCAGGAGGGGGGCGGGCAAGCTCTACAGGCATGGCGTTGAGGTGCCGAAGCCCCTGCTGACGCTCTGCGGCAGCGGCAACACCTCCGGATGCCACGGGCTAGCCCACCAGAACCGCCTGCACTTCCGCTGGGTCACGCAACCGTGGCCTAGCGCCTTCAACTCCGCTGGGTGGGATGTGATGACCCACGGCGGGCATTGGGAGTACCTCGTTTGTGACGAGCCGACCAAGTACCAGACCGCCCTCGAGATGGACGGCTGGAAGCCTCTGAGGGCTTACAGGCTCTAGGAGACGTTCTAAGGCGTTGGATTGGGCAAGCAGTCCACCGCCAAGCAACCAACTACAAACTACCGCGAGAATGCCCCACAGACGGTCTGAGGGGCATATCCGGTCATGCCTAGGGAGGGCAAATTGGAAATCAAGACTTGCGAGCAGTACATCCTGCAACGTTTGGCCGACTACGAAGCCAAGTGCGAGGTTCTCGAGCAGCGCGTTGCGGCGCTCACCGAAAGGCTCGAAGAGTTCGAGACCCCGTTCCAGACGCTCCTGCAGTCCGAGGGCAGGGCTGCGCTCTTCGCTGACGGCTTCAGCGGGTACGGCATCGCGGCCACCGACTACGAGACCTTCTGCCGTCAAGGCATACTCGACTACTCCGAGGTGGTCGGGCTTCTCGGCAGGGACGGCTTCTTCGAGGAGTTCGCCCCTGAGCTGCATGGTCGGTGGAACAAGTACGCAGCCAAGCTCGAGAACAAGGACAACGACTAAACAGGCAGGTCTACCAGCAAAAAACAATCCTGGGGAGGATTCAAATTGGCTACCAAGAATCGTGGCGCTGTGCGCAAGGTCAGGCTCACTTTCACCGAGGAGGTTCTCGGCTCATCGAATAACGACCCCGAGGTCTTCGACAACTTCATGCGCAAGCGCATGGTCGCGGAGATGGTCAAGAGCGGTATGACGGAGGAGGAAGCCCAAGTTCGCGTCACCGAGGAGATGGGTGACCACGAGTTTGACGGTGCCGAGAAGCGAACCGTCTTCCCAAAGCTCGAGGACGGCACGCCCTTCATCTACAACTACCAAATCAAGGGCGCATTCAAGGACGCTGCATCCGCCCTGCGCCGAGTCCCGAACTCCGAGACCCACGGCTACACCGAGACCGTGGACGGCAAGAAGGTCGAACACAAGGGCATGAGCGCCTTCAAGAAGGAGATTGACGGCACCATCTTCATCAACGAGCGCCGCATCCCCTACCAGATGCCCAAAGGCTCCGTCATCGGCAACTGCCAGCGCCCGCTGAGGGCATTCACGCCACAGGGCGAACGAGTCTGCCTTGCAAGCTCCGAGACGGTTCCCGCTGGTACGCAAATCGAGTTCACCGTCACGTCACTCAACAAGGCCAACTGGCGCTTCATCGAAGAGTGGCTCAACTACCTGCAGCTCCGTGGCATCGGCCAGTGGCGTAACAGTGGCAAGGGGTCTTGCGTATGGGAGTACGGGGACTAGCGGAGGATTCGCTACGAATCGACAAGTCTGCGAAGGCTTTGCCTAGAGATGCTCGGGACAGCAGTGAGCGGCCACGGCACAGCTAGGACTGAGGGGCATCACCGCGCAACGGCATGGCACTGAGGAGCTTGGAACTGCATTGGCTTAGATGGCTCCGCTGAGCAATCGCCGCGATCTGCAGGGGAACAGCTTAGAAATGCTGGGGATTCGACCCGCATTGAGTTGCTGTGGCATGGCAAGGGTATGCAACGGAACCGCTGCAACGGGCGCAGCTTTGATGTGGGGAGGGGGCTTCGGCTCCCTCCCTCGCTACCGCGCAAAGGCGAAGCAGCGGCGATGCACAGCTTGGAAATGCGAAGGCGTAGACGAGACATGACCGAACACGCATTGATGGGAACGGCAACGGCTTCGAAGCGACACGGCACGCAGCGGATTGGCATGGCCACAAGAGCGAAGGAAACGATACGACTTGCCTTGGAAGAGCATTGAGAGCAACGGCGAAGACCTGAAAGGCGCACTCGAGGTGCCGCTAAGGAATAGATGCGATTGGCTCGGATAGGCAAAGGCTTTGACGGGACAGGCGAGTGGTCGCTACGCAACGGCCTAGTAGCGCATGGAACGACTGCACAACCGACTAGGGAGGTCACATTGGAGGACGAGGAGTACGGCAGGAATTGCGGCAACTGCGGCAAGGCCTGTCTTATTAAGGACTGGGTGAAAGACACCGGAGACGGCTGGTTCGTCTGCGGCAAGAGGGCAAGCGAGGAGCTTGGCACAACGAGCGACTTCGAGGATGTCGCGGGCTGGATTTACGACAACCTCATGAATGGCTCAACGTGCGGCTGCGATGAGTTCGAGGAGAGCGAGTGGATTTGACTGGGCGAACTTGGACTTGGGATGAGCTGAAGGCGATAACGAATGCTGCCGATGCAGTCAGCATCAAAGGCACCTACATTCCCGCCGAACCGAAGTACCACACGCTCACGGAGGACGAGGGCGCTGAGGGGGTTTTTGAGCCATCGCACTACACGGGTGGCTCCATCGAGACCATCGAGAAGATTGAAACCGTCATAGAGGGTCTCAGCGGCGCTGATGCCTATCTGCTTGGCAACGTCATCAAGTACGTTGACCGCGCAGGCAAGAAGGACGGCGAGGATGCCGAGAAAGACCTCGCGAAGGCCAACAACTACGCCACCCGCCTTTGCACTGGGCATTGGAGGTACGAGTGAGCGAGGTCTGCCAGTATACGGTGACCTTCGACTCTCGGATGACCAACACCCCCGTTGACCTGCTGATAAACAGCTGGATTCTCAACGGGTGGCGTGTCATCTCGATGGTTGGCAGCGGTACCGCGAATGACGTTGTAGTCGTTTTCGAAGCAGTTTCTGGCGATGCCCTGAACGCATGGTCTGAGCTGCGTAAACGCGCAATTGGAGGTAACTAGTGGATACCTGCGAGATGTACGCCCTCACGGTTTCGGGGGGGGCATCTGGCCGCGATCGCCGAGAGCTTCTCTGCGGCAACTGCGGATTCACGACCATCGAGACGGCCTGCGTGTTCTGCCCCAACTGCGGGGCGCAGGTCGCATCGGTCGAGGATGACGGCGATGAGTGCGATGCGCTCAAGTACGCAAGGGAAACAGGGTTTGACGAGGGCTATCAGGCCGCTCGTGAGGAAATGGAGGGATAGATGGCGGAGTTTCTGCTCGCGCTCGCGGTTGTTCTTGTGGCCATGGCGCAAATCATTCAGGGCAACACCTCACGCAAGAGATACATGCATCTGGTCGAAACGACCATCGACATCACCGAGTCCCGCGACAGGGAGATTCAGGCGCTCAAGCGTCAGGTCACCTTCCTCGCCTGCATCTGCGGATACAAGGCGATGGGCGGCAACCGTGACATTGACGAGTTGATGGAGGAGATGAGGGAGAGTGACTAGGAAGACGGTAGGGAAGCTCGTCAATGTTCACGAGTGGCTCGGCTCAATCTTTGGCATCGGGTCTGTACTCAGCGCCGACGATGACGCACGGATCCAGTCCCTTGGTGACCAGCTCAAGATGTACTCCCATCACATCATCGTCTGTGTCGATGAACTCGTTGGGCTGGATAAGCCTAGCGAAGACCGCAACGGTCTTGGGACTGGGGGAACCGACAGCTGGGAGAAGGTGGAGGATGACGCGACCATAAGTCCCATCGCCTACCTGCAGAAGCGGGGCATGAGCGCCGATGTCGATGTAGACGATGCCACCGAGAAGATGGCCACCGACCTCGTGGCCCGCTGCAAGAGGCTCGCGGGGGTGGAGTAGGTGGCCAACGACTACGCCCGCACGTGCAAGACGTGCAGGCACGGGCGCAAGGCGCGCCCCGAGGAGCTGCGCCCGCTGCCCAACGGCGAGCCGAAC
>CAVIES010000001.1:0-57427 GCA_963641675.1 Anaerovoracaceae bacterium | reverse complement strand
CAGAGGCAATATTTGTTCTTGCCTGAGTTTTCTGTGCTGTGGTGAGGGACTGAGAGGAAGTCAGGACGCTAGCGTCCACCTTGGATTTGTCCGCCGCGCTCATCAGACCTGCTTTAGAAGTAGTAGCTGCTGAATAAGTCGTGTCGGTCGGCACCACCCACGTCCCGTCGCCACGAAGGAACGACGTCTGCTTGCCCGCCGCAGGAGCAGGGACGAGACCAGCCTTACCTGCCGCAGAGGACGTAGCCGCAGTCATCGCTGAATAAGTCGTGTCGGTCGGCACCACCCACGTCCCGTCGCCACGAAGGAACGACGTCTGCTTGCCCGCCGCAGGAGCAGGGACGAGACCAGCCTTACCTGCCGCAGAGGACGTAGCCGCAGTCATCGCTGAATAAGTCGTGTCGGTCGGCACCACCCACGTCCCGTCGCCACGAAGGAACGACGTCTGCTTGCCCGCCGCAGGAGCAGGGACGAGACCAGAGGTGCCCCTAGCCGCAGCTGTCGCGCCCGTCATTTCTCCAGGGAGCTCGGCCTTAGTTGCATAGGTAGCTGTAATCTCGTTGCCACTAGCGTCCTGCGTAGCCTTAATCGCGGTATCCGCTGCACCCGCCGATGTTGCCTTACCCGTGATGCTAAGGTAGAGTGCATCAGCGCTTGCCTTGTCCAGTCGCTGCCCAATAGCGGTATACAGTGACCGCATTTCCGTCGCAAGACGCCAGCAGAGATTTTGCAACTGCTCTGTCAGGCTGGACGGGTTAGAAAAAGGCTTGTCTGCCATTCATTCACTCCATTACGAATCGGCCAGAGCGGCCTCAAACTTTGCTACAAGATCCACAGATGTATCCCCAATGTTGCCTGCATTCGTGGACACGGTGCTCTCCAGTGAGGCAATCCGAGAGGTATTCTCGGCGATACTTGTTGAATGCTCAGTCAGGGAGCTCCCCACGGAATTAAACTCAACACCCACGCGCTTAGCGAAGGCCTCTATCTGAGTAGATCTTGTTATAAATGTGGTATCTGCCATTTACTTCTCCAGAGCCCCTTCAAAGGTCACAGTCGGGTCAGGGTCAAACGGCACCGTATCAGCGAACCAGATCTCGCCGTCGATAGTCTCGCCGTAGACACTCAAGAAGTAAGCCTCAGGGTCTGGATCCATCAGCACCTCATTCGCCGACGCTCCGCGAGGGCCGACCGGCCCTCGCCCGAAGGGGATGCCGTCCGTCCAGTCACCGGATGCATTACTTTTCTTGAAGTAGAGCATGCCGGTATCGATGGACAGATAGGATACGCCACTAGAGAACCCGTCGTAGCCAGAGCGATCAGCCTCAAGACCCTTGTAATTAGGCGTGAAACACACGCCCTGCTCGCCAGTGTCACCCTTCTCGCCCTTCTCACCGCGAAGGCCCTGCTCCCCCTTCTCGCCCTGCGGACCTTGGGGGCCAGTTTCACCTTGGGGGCCAGTTTCACCTTGGGGGCCAGTTTCACCTTGATCCCCCTTATCGCCTTTCTCGCCCTGCAAACCCTGTGGGCCAGTAAGGCCAGTATCGCCACGAAGGGAAACACCGTCGCTCCAGTCGGCTAGGGCGTCGGTGAGCTTGTAGAAAATAGTAAGAGTGTCGACAGAAAAGAAGACGAACCCAGCTTTCTGTTGGTCATATAGAGGGCGATCGTCGTAGGGCCCAGTAGCGTCGGGATCAAAAGATTTACCTTGAGGGCCAACCTCGCCCTGAGGCCCCTGAACACCCTGGGGCCCCTGCGGGCCTCGCTCACCAATGGGGCCTCGGTCACCCTGCTCGCCCTTCTCACCTTGGGGGCCTTGCGGGCCAGTGGGCCCCTGAATCCCTGGCACATGAACAACACGGACCCCGCCGAACAGCTGGTCCTCAAACGAGCGCATTTGTCACCTCCGGATAAAACTCAATCTGTCCTTCGACAAGGCGGTAGCGCAGGCCATCCGTGCTAATTGCAACGAGGTCGTAGACGGCGGTGTCAAACTTATAGCCAGCCGTTGTATCGGCAGGGAACTTCAACGTCACCTTGCCGCCTTCACATGTGATTCGCCCGTTTTCCGTGGACATGGTGTCGAAAAGTCTCTTCGACCTCGCATAAGGACGCAGCTCCATGAGGAACGTGTAGTCCGTTAAGTCCAGCTCGTCTCCGCTCGGGTCAACTATGACGAAAGTGTACTCCGTATCGCTCGCGCAGTCCACCGTCGGATTGATTTCCATGGGACGAATATTGATGTTCAGCTTGTCAGACATTGTCTTTCCCTGATGCGTTGATGCGGGCGATGACCTCGTTCACCTTTTCAATGACGGTCACGAGCCCGGCATCCTTCTCCAGCCCCTTCAACTCGCTCATGCCCGGACGAGCCCCGGTGATCATCTCTACCGACTGCTTGAGAGCCTCCAAGGGCTTTGCAAGCTGGGTCGAGAGGCCTGTGATCGTGATACTTGGCTTACGTGTGCTAACCATGTCTCCTCCTTACCTCGGCGTGGCCAGCTCATTCAT
This sequence comes from Anaerovoracaceae bacterium, assembly GCA_963641675.1. Lineage (GTDB taxonomy): Bacteria > Actinomycetota > Coriobacteriia > Coriobacteriales > Atopobiaceae > Parolsenella. Next base: position 54,916 of record CAVIES010000001.1, on the reverse strand, counting down.
CGATGTTGACATCGAGAACGAGCGGATATCGACGTTGCCTACAAACTTCACCCACCATGCGTAACCACGGTAGGACGGGATGCGGCAAGCCTGCAGGTCCGTGAAAGTCTTCGTGTAGACCTCGACGTTATCCGAGTAAATTGTCACCGTCACTGAGCGGAACTCAGCTTTCGTAAGGTTGGACTGCAGGAGACTCCCGTTAACCTCAAAGCGGTTGACCATCACAGCGTTGAGCTCACCCAAGAGGCTCTGCCCTTCTCGCGTCTTCCATATCCCTTCGTTGTACTCTGCGATCTCCGTGCGCTTCTTTTCCCACGCAACCACGTCAGTGTTGGACGTGTAGTCCGCATCGAGCTTCATGCAGGAGAACGACGTCAGGTAGGGGTTCACGAAGCGCTTGCTCTGCCAGGTGTACTGCTCCTTGTTGACGTCGTCCGCGTCGATCTCGTAAATGTAGTTGTCCGACTCGTCGAGGAGATACAGGCGCCCTGAGCCTCGCTCCACATGCATGGCAATGGGGGCGAAGTCGTAGTTGATCAGCTCCGGCGTCTCACCACGGGCGAAGATCAACATCGAAGTCTCATTGCCTCGGCGATAAGCCGCGATGTAGTGGTTGTTGTACATGACCGCCGTCATCGTGCTGGGGTAGTACTCTTTCCACTCATCCTGGCTCACGATGGGGCGTGTGAACACATCCATCTGGCCGGCGGCCAGTGCGACCACGCCGTAGGCGGAGGCATACAGCACGCCATACTGGTCGTAGGCGACGGAGCGCTTCGCGACGCAGGGCTGGCTCATAGGCTGCTTTTCCTGCGTCATTGACTCAGGCGACGTGCCCGAAATGGTGTACGGCTGGCGGGTGGTTGCCACGACGAGCGTTGAACCATAGACCCCAAGCCCCACAATGGGCGAGTCGGTCGTCAGCATGTAGTCCGACGGCCAGGCGTGTGGGAGGTAAGCCTCCGAGAACCACACCTGGTTGCCGATGAAGCCAGCCAAGAAGCCGTTAGGCATCGAGACGAGGCCCTTCAAGCCTTCGGGCGGTGGGGTGTAGTTGAGGCTGTCGAGCTCCTTCCCGAGCTGAGACGCCGTGCGGGTGTCCTTGTAGGTGTAGTTTGACCACGGAACGCCGTAGTAAGACGTGCCGCTTGCCGCGAGCTTGTGGTTCGTCAGCGTGAGCTCATCCACCAGCTGGTACACCGTCGAAGAGCTGCCGCTCACCGTGCGGTAAATGCGGAGCTTCGTGATGTTGTAGTGGTCAGTCGGAGGATTGAGGAACCCGCTCACCTCAACGGAGCCGCCCTCCGTGTCACAGACAACCAGTGTAGCATCGGAAGGGGCCGTCTCTTCCTCAACGGAACCGAACTCAGCCACATACGTGTACACGTAGGCTCGGTTGCTCGTGTTGTCTGCGGAGTACTCCTCGTACTCCGTATCTGGATGCTCCGACTCCCAAGTGGTCTTGTCATTGGGTACGCGGTTGGCTTTCAACGACGGGGCGGCCTTCGGGTAAGGCACCCCCAGATAGTACCAGTTACGGGGGCACGGGCCGGTGCCAGATGTCGCCATGGAGTAGTTCGTCTTCTTGCAGACGCCGCCTTCGGAGTAGTAGATGCGGAACTCTTCCGTATCAGCGATGGGCGAGTAGCAGACGTCTGTGTCTTCTGTCCACTCCAGCCACACAGACGCGCCCGAGGAGCCCTCGAGCTTGAAGATCGACTGCACGCCTTCCTGCTCGACATGCTGGACCTTCTTCGGACGCTGGTAGGCGCGAATCTCCCCGCTCTGGAGTTTCAGATTGCGAGCCTCCGTGGCCTGATTGTCGTCAAGCTGAGTGTCGCTGATCTTAGGGATGATGCCCGAGAAGCTATTTAGAATGATTGTAGACACTTTCCAAATCCTGATACATGCGTACGCAAGTGGTCAGAGACTGCTGTCGCTCTGAAAGCTCTTGAGCACATCTTGTCGCCAGCTCTGCACCTCGTTCGAGATGCTCGAGGGCGACCTTGCTTGTTTTACGACACTCTCCGGCAGAGAGGGAATTGATGCGGGAGCGGGCTGACTTGAGCTCGCTGCGCACCCGGTCAAGCTCAGCGTCGCTAGACTCACGAGCCACACGGAGCTGTTCTTCAGCCTGTTCATGCTCCTCCTTCAGCTTTGCCTGCAGAGCGTCCACTACCTTTGTTGCTGTATTCGCTCTCGTCGTCTCCGCCGTACTCAGCTCCATCTGACTGAGATACCTGGCTCGCCAATAGACTGCTGAAATCGTAGCAATTCCCAGCGCTATAACATACACGGTCGCCAACGACCACTTGCGCTTGCTTACCAAGGTAAACAGCCAGCTCCAGTTCACGACGTCTCTCCAGTCCCTGTACCACCTTCCCGTTGAAGTACTTCCAACGCATCCACTCGCGCTTCACGCCCTCTACGTCCCCGGCATTCACGCGCTTCAGGAGCGTGGACCGCACGAAGGCTGCTGAGCCGATGTTGAACACGAGGCATGTCAGGGCGTCAAACTGGTTCTGGTTGAGCGTCACCTTGACATACTCCCGCACCACCCGCTCTGCCCTGGTCACATCCACTTTGAGCAGTCGAAAGGCCTGCTCAAGCGTCGTAGTCGTGCTAGGTGTCACCTGCTCCGTGTGGCCAAAACCCACCGTCCACTTATCCCCTGCAAGGGGCTGAGTGGCCTTCGGCGAGTAGCCCTCGAACCACGAGATCAGGATGACCCCGGCAGCTGAGGCAGCGACAGCAGGCTTCTTCCAGTCCATCATTCACCCTTAGCCCCGCGAGCCAGCTCCTTAAGGATGGACTGATGCTCACGTTCGAGGTACTGCACCTGATTGTTCATGGTAATCACCTGCTCACGCGTATCCATGATCGTGGTGTACATGTACCCCACGGCACCAATCAGAGCAGCTTCAACAGCACGGACGATCCATGCAGAGGTGGTGACCGAGCCCCGGATCTTGTTCAGGAAGGCCGTGTTGTTGGCCTGCCGAGTCTCAAGGTCACCGATGCGGGTGTCCACGTCCTGAAACTTCTGCTCGTAGTTCTTCTGGCTCGTGGCAATCTGGTTCAGGGTAGAGCTGAGGGTGCTCACCTCACGCAGAGACGCCTTGACCTCGTCAAGTGTCTTCGCAATCAATCTAAGCTCCGTCTTTACGGCGGCGAGCTCGACCTCAGGCTTCGTGGACTCGCCCATAAGTTACTCCGACTTGGTGGTCTTCTTCTTGGTGGCTGCCTTCTGCGCGGCGAGCTCCTTGATGGCCTGCACAAGCACGGGCACAAGCATCTCGTAGTCCACGCGATACATGCCCACACCGTCAGTCGTAGCAGCGAACGGGAACACCTTCGCTACCTCCTCACCACAGAGGCTGTAGCGTCGGGCTCCCATGCCCGTGGCATCGTCGCATGAGCGAACCGTCAGACCTATCACGCCCGCAAGCGCGTCCACGACGTCCTCGGGCTTCTGCATATAGCGCCCGTCACTCAAGTACTTCATTTCTTCAACTCCTCAATTTCCTTGCGCAGGGTCTGAACTTCAGCCACAAGGAACGGGATGATGCAGTTGTATTCCATTGCGTAGCCGTGCCGTTCGTCTCCGTGCACGATTTCAGGGATGACCTGCTGAACATCCTGAGCAATGAACCCGAAGGACGGATGCCCGTCGCTCTTCCACTTAAAGGAAACAGGCTTCAGCTCGTCGATGATCTTTCCAGCATTCTGGAGGGGCACAATGTCCGTCTTCATGCGGCGGTCAGACGTAGAGCGGATGGTCTCGCCCTTGATGGTGCCAGCTGCAGTGATGTTGCCGCCGAGATTCTGGTTGTTGACAGTCTTCTTGCTAATCGTCAGGTCACCCCCACGCATGGTGAGGCCAGAAGCCGAGTTATCCTCGATCTTCAGAGCACCAGAGATCGTGCCGCCCGAGAGCGGAAGGTACTTCTTCGCAGCGTCAGAGATAGAGAGGAACTCACTGTCGTTGGCCGTATCCTTCTCGGACAGTGCCTTTTCAAGTGCTGCCGTCGTGACGTAGTCATTCGCCATGGAGCTCTGCATGCCCTCCACGGTGTTGGTGATGGTCTTCGTCGTCTCGTTCAGCGTATTGGTGAAGTCAGCCTTCAGCGAGTCGCGAGCGGACTCCCACTCGTCGTGGGAAAGCTTGTCGTTGAACAGCGCTGCGCACGGGCGAAGCTCCACGCGGCTCCCTGTATTGAACGGGATGCGCTCCGTGTTATCCGCGCCACGAACCACCGTAAGGGAGTCGGACGTACGAGCCGTGCACTTAGCAATCTCGAGGTTGTTCTGCTCGTCAATGAGGGTCACGTAGAACCAGCTCGTGCCCTCGACAGCCGTGGGGAAGCGTTCCCCCTGGCCAGATTTCAGCGTGAGGAGCGTGGTCGTAGCCGTGATCGACGCGGCCAGCTCACCCCATGCGTTGTTAGTTACCAGAACTCCCATCACACAATCCTATTAAATTTGACCTTGCCCGCCGCACGCGTGAAGTCACGCATGGCCTCGCTCTTAATGGCAACCAGCCCCTGCTGGTAGGCCATCAGATTGCGCTCAGCTAGCTGCATGTTGCTGTAGGTCTGCCCAGCGATGCGAAAGATGCGGGACAGCGCCCCGGCAACCACCGTGTCGAGGTAGTCCTCGAAGAACTGCTCGGGCACCTGCTTCGCGTCTCGGTCGATACTGACCAGCACGTCACAGCGCACGAAGGCGTCCTCAGCTGGACGCGGGATCAAGCGCAGGAGGTTCTTGCGCTTGAAGGTGTAGTAGAGCGGCTGCCCGCCCTTCTCAAACCAGTCCGTACCACGCATGGCTGTAGCCAGCTCATCAAGCCGGGCCGACATCAGCTCCCGCCCGTCGCAGTAGGCGTGGCGCACCAGCTCCACATTGAGCCCATCAGCCATTGGGATGAGGTGCTCCATGAAGTCAGGCTTCGCCGTGAAGCACGTCTCAGCCGTGATGCACCCCGTCTCACGGCACATGTCCGTGATGGTAGCAATGACCTCGCGACGCACCACGAACTCCGGGCAGTTCTCCGCCTGCGGAGTGATGTACTTCACGAAGCGGTCAACTGGCACTACTCTCATTCTGTGCCTCCGTTAGCGTTCGCCGCCCCAGGGACAAGCGCCGCGTTAGGCGTGGAAGCCCCTCGCGCCTGCATGGCATTCGTGAGCTCCTGCGTGTACGACTGGAAGTACGACGAGGCCTGAGTGAGGCCAGGCGCGTAGTCAGAATCCTTGCTGTTGGCTCGGTAGAGCACATAGCTCAGAAGCGCTGGATCGAACGTCTCATCCAGCACGGTTTCATCCGTTTCCGCCGTAAGCTCCTTGGGGATGGCCATGTAGCTAATCTCCACACGCCCGTACCCGTCATTGGGCGGGTAGACGTAAAACTCACGGGGGGAACGGTCGTCATAAACAAAGTTCTCGACAATCTGCCGCTCAGGTGCCCCATGCCAGTTGGGCTCGTAGCAGTCCAGAAGCGAACGCGTGACAAGTCGAACCGCCTTCAGCGGGGAGCCATCCTCATCCACGTTGTGCGTGATCGTGAGAAGACCCCAGGCGTCAGACGGCAGGGCTTGCCGGGCACCTTCCTTCAGCTCCACTACTGCGAACTTGGTGTAGGTGCCGGGGACGCGGGCAATCGCCACTTGTCCTTCGGACAGCCAGACGAGCATTTCCTCTTTCGTCCAACGGACGTAATCGGGGTCCTGCAAGATGCGGGCGGCCCGCTTGATGATTTCGATTGCCTGTGTCATGTCGAGAAATCGGGGAACGGAAACGAGCGGAAAGAGCCAGACGAAAACCTAGTCTCCGCCCCCCGAAAGCCTTTAGTTAGCGACGATCATCGGGGCCAGGCACTGGCCCTGAACAACCTGCGTGCCCCAGATGTTGAGACCGCGGACCAGAGAGCCGAAGTCGTTGGGGTTGCGGAGGTTTTCCGTCTTGGTGATCTGAGAAGCGAAGCTGATGCCGCTCTTCTGACCAGCCCAGATGAGGTGGCGCTTCTGAGCACCAGAGCTCGTGCCAGGCGTGAAGCCGTCAGCCTTCGTATCCCACGTTTCACCAGCCTTCGCGCGCGGCAGGAGGTTGTTGATGTAGATGTCGAAGCGATCGATGCGACCGATGAGGCCGTTGCGCAGGACGCTCTTGGAGTCACCCATGAACTGAGCCTGTGCCAGGTTGGAGTTCATGAGGATCTGGCGTTCGTACGGCGTAATGACGAGGTAGCGGCCATCTTCGGGGATGTCGGCTTCGTCGAGCACCGTAGAAAGCTGGGTGATGTAGGACAGGATGTTGTCCGGGGTGAGCGCGACAGGCGCGTCATCCGTACCAAGGTTATAGGCACCCGTGCGAGCACCAGCGGTGGCGCCGACGTTCTTGCTCCACACAGCCTTGTAGCCCTTCTCATCCGTCTTGAGGGCGCCCTTGTCGTCGAAGAAGGTCTTCGCAATGCCACGAGCGTCGACGGCGAGCTTCATCTGCTGAGCCGCATCGGTCGTGAACATGTTCATCAGCTGGGGCTTGGACTGGTATTCCATCACGTCGTTGACATTCACGGCGTAGTAGTTGCCTTCGTCAACAACGAGTTCAAAGGTTTCACCCTGCGGAACTTCGTATTCCAGCTGCATGCCAACCTTGTACGGCTTCACGGTGATGTCGGGGATCGTATTGATGATCACCTTATCGCCCATGTTGGAGATTTCGCCGTACCAGTCGCTGTTCGCAATCGCACCGAAAATGGTGGACGCGTAGAACTTCTTCGCGAGCTTGCCAGACCAGACGGTCGGGATGAAGGTACCGGAGTACGGGGTGGAGGGGGCAGCAACCGCAGTCTGCGGGCCCCACTGCTGAGAATTAATCGGGGTAACAACACCCGGGTTGATAGTCGTCATTAAGGTCTCCCTAAATGCCGTCGCGCCGGGTGTTGAGGCTTACCGAGGAAAAATCAGTATCTGACCTGACCGGACGCAACAGCGTCATCAATTTCCTTCTCGAGTCGGGAGATCTCCTCTTCCGTGTACTTCCCTCGCCGAGCATCGTCGTAGAACTTTGCAATGGCTTCAGAAGTCCACTTCATCGGAGCACTCGGCGTGCTCGAGCCTGCGGTATGCGTGGGAGTGACCTGAGCCGCAAGAGGAGAGTTCTCCTTCTGCTGCGCGAGCTCACTGCGGTACTGGTTGAAGATCGAGGCAACCGTATTCGCGTCGTAGCTGTTAGCCGCCTTCGTCAGCATGTCCTGACGGAGGAAACCGTAGACAGGGTCAACGGCCTTAAGCCAGCGAACGAACCCCTGGTCTTCGTTCTGGTCAAGCCAGCCCGGAACCAGTTTGTTCATCGTGGCTACGAACTCAGCATCACGGCGCTTGAGCGATTCCTGTTCCGCCTTCTGGGCGGCCTCCTTCTGGCGCTGGAGCTCGGAACGAAGTTTCTCGATCTCCACACGCTGAGCGGCGACTCCCTCAGCCACACCACGTCTGACCAGGTCAACGGTTTCAGCCCCAAACTGGGACTCATCGTCATCCGTCAGACCACCTGCTGCATCCGCTTCCCTCTGAGCCGACTGCTCGCGGAGCTGGGCGTTCTCTTCCAACAGCTGCTGGATTCGATCTTCCAGTTCCTTGTTGCGGTCATTGAGACGAGGCACCTCGCTGTCGTACTTACCCTTAAGGGAACTGTAGCGAGCGCGAAGCTTGTCAGTCTCAGACTCAACGGGATTCGTAGTCTGTGTCTGCACTGTCTGTGCTTTTCCTGCTTCTTCGGTCACTTGCTGAGCGGGCACAATACCCGTCGTTCCGCCGTTCTCGGCCCCGGCCTGTGCGGCCATCTGGGCGTCGTACTGGTCAGCGAAGTCCGCCTGACGCTGGATTGCTTCTGGCAATGTCATTTACTTTTTTCTCCCCGGCTCCGACTTTACGGTCAGCCAAGTTTGTTGCGGCAAGCCGCTATGGTTTCAAGAATGTCCTCAACCTCTTTTGCATGGCCCTGTGCCCGATACAGAGTAGCTGGTTCTGTAGCGTTTTCCAGGGTCTCACGCGCAGTGGCGAGACGGTCCTCCAGAAACCGGATAAACGGTAAAAACGCTTCTTGACTCAAGTCCCGAAGGACAGACTCAATGCGCTTTTCCGAGAATCCGGCATCAGTATAAACCCTATGGTACACGTGTGTCAACCTATTATAAACGTGTTAAGCCCCGGCCTGAAGGTTCTGGCCGGTTCCAGCTCGTGTCACCTGCTGAGGATCTCCGTTCAACAGACGCCGCTGGTCGAGGTCATTCCCCGGCTTGGCCTGGTCACCCCCTGCCTGGGGCTGCCCCTGAGCCTGCGCCTGCTGTGCAGCAAGCTGTTGCTGTGCAGCGGCCATGTTCTGGATGGCCTGCTTGGCTCGCAACACCGGGAGACTCGGCACCACCTGGTCCGTGTCGATGCCCAGCTGCTTCACGATCTCTCGGAGCAGGTAAGCTACGCCTTCAGAGCCGATGAGCTGAGTGACGACCGGGTTAGCCACAGCGATGTTGAAGAACTCATTGAGTTTCTGTTGCTGTTGCTGCTGACGGATCAAGCTCTCTGCACCTTCGGCTACGATGTTTACGTCGCCCTTCAGCTCGGGGTCGTCCAGGTACATCATGTTGTACATGTACAAGCGCTCAATAGCGGGCTGCATGATGCGGTCCACAGAGGTCACGACGTTCTTAATCGTCTTGCCCGCGTTGGAGAGAAGCATCGACATACCTGAAGCCGTCGAAGCCGCACCACCCACATTGGCATTGCCCGTCATGTAGCGCGGAATGCCTGTGTATTCATCAGCCAACGTTGAGAACTTCTCGAAGATCAGCATGAGCTCCTGAGAATTACTCCCCGGCTGGAAGAAGTTCACCGGTGGGTTCGCACCCGAGCCGATACCGTTGTCTTTCACCTGCCAGATCTTCCACGGGTACATCTCGGAGATCTCAGCGCCCGCCGGGAGGCGAGCCACGTCAACGCACACCTGCGGCCCTGAACTGATGCCCATGTTGTCCACAAGGGCTCGTGCCGCTGCGTTGCACACCGCCTGCGTATCCTTGCAGAGGTCAGGGATGGACTTGCCCCAGAAGCATCCTGGGACGTTCTCCCAAGAAGTCTTGTAGTAAGGCTTACGGTGCAAGGGGTCAGGATTGACCACTGCCTTGATGACCCAGCGTCCAACGAGCCACACCTCGAGGTGGTACTCAGCGAGCGGGTCTTCAACCGTGATCTCATCACCCATGCCCCAGTCGAGGAGCTTCTGCCCCTGCACGGAGCCCCAGAACTGCAGAGCATCAATGAGCTCCGAGGGGTTGTTCATCGTGCGGAAGCCCTTGTCCTCGACCACCATGCGCTGGCTGTCAACCGTGAGCCAGTCCTGCAGGCCGCCGCGACCGTACTCATCAAGGGCAGAGTTGATGGCCGCAGAGCTGTAGCCCTCAACGTCACGCATGGCCACAAGATCAGCACGCGACAGTTTGTGACGCTCAATGAGATAGCCGTCGTCCACACTCGTAGCATCTGGAGCAGGATAGATGTTGAAGGGGTCCACGCGCTCCCACTCAAGGCGGAAGGCCTCGACCACGTCCACCGTAGGCTGAGAGGACTTCATGTTCATCCACTTCAACTGCGGACGCTTGCGCACGACCGGGCCCTTCAGGACAGCCGCCGGGAACGTAACGAGGTCATCAATGAACTGGTCCATTGCCTCGGGGAACCCGCCCTCAATGAGCTGGTCCTTCATCTTCTCCGTCATGCGCTCAGCACGCTGCTTGGCAGCCTCCTGGATCTTCGCGAAGGCTTGATCTCGCACAGCGAGCATAAACTCCTTCACTTCAGCGTTGGAGGGGCGATAGCCGTTCATCAGCGCCATGTAGACCTGCTGAGACGCAGCCTCAATGATGGCGCCCTTGGTCTCGTCGTCGACGTCACTCACAGGCGTGGGCTTCGCGCTCCACGGCAGCCCGTCAAGCGCCTCACGGAGCCAGGAGGCACCCGCACGGCACTTGTTGCTCGTGATGAGCATGAAAATCGGTGTAGAACCCTGCTTTTGCAGCTGCGCAAGCATGTCAGGGTCATACTCGCCCTTACGCTGGCGGAGCGCGGAGAGCATGCGCGGCTCAACCGTGTTCTCCTTGGCGTCACGGGCTTCCTGCCAGCAGGCACGGACGTAACCCGCAAGCCCCTGCACGACAGACTGGTCGTTGTCCTCCTCAGCCTTGGCCTTCTCATCAGCAATGAGCTGGTCAGCACTGCGGATCTCCAGGATGCCGCCTACATTGACAACCCCCGGAGCCGCCGCCTGCGTGATATTCATCGGCAGGGCGGTTTCTTTCTTTTCCTCAAACATATCGGTAGTTCACCTTCTTGACGGGCACGGCTTGAACGTTGCCCTCTTGGTTGTAGACGCCGCTTGTGTCGGCGTGCAAGCACAGATATTGCAGTGCGTCCGCAATGTCTGACCACGGGTGACTCTTTTCCGGCTGATCTTCGGCTTCGCCGTCTTTCTTCCGCCTGTAACGATACTTGCCCGAGAGGCAGGTGACAAGGTCCGCGCAGTGCGTCCCGTCAATAAGGAGGTACGGCTCCCCATCCACAACCCGACTCAGCGCCGCGTCCACAGCACCCAGACGAGCCTGGAGCACGTTGGTAGAGGCCGTACGTACGGCCAGTCCCTCGGCTCGGATCACGTCCAGTACAGTCTTCTCGTCGGTCTGCGCGCGGGTGTTGCCCGCCGGGTCAATGATGAAGATAGCAGGATGTCCGGGGAACCTCTGCTCCAGAATGGGCTTCACCTTCTCACGGATGAACTTCTGCGCACCCATGCCTGTAGCTGAGCACACGTCGTAAATCAGGATGCGCCCCTTGTAGTCCACCTGCCCGAACACTGCCGCAGGGTGCAAGGCCACGTCCATACCAACGATGATGGGGGCGTTGCGGTTGCGGCTGTAGTTGAGCTGGCCGTCTGAGACATGCAGCGACCTCGAGAACGATCGGAACACAGGCATGCCTGCCAGTGACTTGCCGAACTTCGAGTTGATGTAGACATCGATCCAGTCGGGGTCTTTGCCCACTGCGAGGTTCGTATAGTAGTCAGGCGGCAGGAATTCCAGCCAGTCAGCCTTCGGGTCGTTGCCACCGGGCTGGATAGTGACGTGGCAGTTGGACGGCGGGGTCGTCAGGAACCCTTCCCAGAACGTATCCATGTCCGGGGGGTTGGTCATGCCCCATATGTGCGCGTTGGGCTTGCCGTCATCGGTCACACAGCCGCCGATGGGGTAGCCCTTCTCGTCCTTGCCCCACTCAGGGCGCGGAGGCACCATCTTCTTGTCAGGGTAGCGCCCAAGGCGGCCCTGCACCGTCTTGAAGATCTCAGGGTTGATCTCTCGGAACTCATCCATCACAGCGAACGAGATCTGCAAGGACAGCAGACGCTTCACGTCGTCCTGGTCGTCCAGGCCGCGGAACATCACCTTGCACTCAACGTCGTTGAACTTCAGCGTGAACTCGTTGTAGGTCTTGGCGTACTCGCCCGCAACCCCCGGCGGGAACCATGAGAGGAAGTCCGGGATTGATGTGTCTCGGAGCTGTTCCCTTGTGTTACGTATCCACACGCATCGGGAGCGGCGAACGCCGTCAGAGCACGCCGCCATGCGAGCCGCATGGTAGGCAATCTTCATGATCCCTGCGGTTGTCTTGGTGGAGCCGACCGGCCCCACCACGAGGGAGATGAACTGCTCGCTTGTGAAGAACGGCACCAGCGACAGCGGAGGGGTGTAACTTAGAGCCTGTCCCAATTGATCTCACTCCCGATCTTTGAGTGCTTCAACTCATCAACAAGGATGTCAAGCCGCATCTGCTGGTCGTCAACCCGCATCTGCTGGTCGTCAAGCCGCATCTCAATAGTCGTCTCTTCCTGCTTCGCGTCGTACATGACCCAAGCACCAACGATGAAGCCAATGATGAACGCCACTAAGGCCACAGGCAAGATGCACATCCACCCAACCCACACATCGCCGTCACTCATGCCACAGCACCTCACCGAGCTCAGACATGACGGCATCCGTGTACTTTTCCTCTTCGATGCAGTTGCGCACGCTCTGCCAGTCTCGGAAGTTGGCATGCATCCCGTCACCTGCCCAGAAGGCCACATGCTCGAAAGGCGTCATATGCCCGGAGTTCAGGAGGCGCTTGACGAACGCGAGGTCCTCCTCGTAGCTCGTCTCCTTGCCGTCCCCACGCAGCACGCTCACACGCGCACACGCTGCGATGCTTCGCACGACGGCATGCACCTGGCTCGGCTCCTTGGCGAAGGCTTCCACATAAGGAATATGCACCCCATCATCGACAGGCGTCACGCTGTCCCGGGACTGCAGCATGGCCTTGGCCAGGGAGCGGATCTCCGGCTGGGCATCCCCGGCAAGGCGGAGTCGGAAGAAGTTATCCGCCTCCGTGGCGGTCACGATGGTCCGAATAGGCAGGAAGGGCTCCAGGATGCGGTTCACTGTCTGTTTGGCGATTCCCAGCTCCGCCATCTGCTTGGCGATGCTTGCAGCCACGACAGCCCCCTGCGTCCACAGGTCGTGGAACTGCTTCTCCACGGTCTCAGGAACAAGCTCACCACCCGTCATACCCTTCTGATTGAGCCGCACCTCGTCGAAGTAGACAGGGTTTGCCTCCACCTCGGCGATCAGAGTCTTTACAGGTGTAGCACGAGACGAAGACGCGTTTCGTGAGAACATCCGATGCGTCATGAGCTCGCTGTGAATGTAACGAGGGTACACAAGCTCCCATGTGGTGATCTCCGTTGCGTAGCGCCCTGTCGGGCCTATGGTACGTGCAAGCACTGTGGCCTGCGACTGCCCCACACGAGTGGTGGACTTGTTAGTCGTCGTGTACATCTTTGTCCTCCAGTGCTTTCGTTTCTGTCGCGACCACCTCCACAGCGGGAGGCCTTACCTTCGATGTTTCCGCCGGGAGGTTGATCGTGATCGAGAACCCCGCCCCCTGGGCCTGCGACTGAGCGGGGACGTCCAGCCCAGCCAGCTTGGTGACTGCCAGGAGAGCCGAGGCTTTGTCCTTGACTGGCACGTCCTCTCGCATTGCTGCCGTGTACAGGTTGTTCAGCATGGAGTCCGAGAGGAGACGCGCCTTGTTCTTGAGCGTGGTGCCGTTCTTAGCCTGCTCAGCAGCCTGCTGCTTCACAGCTCGGATGAGTTCCGGCCGTTCGGCCAGCTGGTCCCACTCATCCCCTTCAAACCCATATCGCTTTGCGACCTCATCAGGCTCTTCGACCCCGGAGGCGAGGTCGTAGATCATCCGAGGGTCGATGTTACGGTACTTGCTTGCGAGCATCGTCCGCCTTCTCCTTATCGCCCTGCTCAACCCGTCCAATGAGTTCAGAGAGGGCCCAGCGGATAATCCAGTTGTAGCTCTGCCCGAACTGCTCGGTGCGGTTGCGCAACCACTCCTGCTGCCGCTTGGTGATGCGCACGTTGATCTTCACGTAGTCACTTTCAGGGCGAATGGGCATCTCACATCCTCGGAAGAGTCGGACCCGTCTGACCCAGGTACTTCCCGCTGCGAGCGGTGTAAGGGTTCTCACAGGCCACAGCACCTCGGAAGAACAGCACCTGCATGATGCCTTCCCCGACGTAGACCTTCACAGGGAGGTGGGTCGTGTTGGAGAGCTCCATTGTCACCTGCCCTTCCCAGCCGGGTTCAAGGGGCGTGACGTTCACCACGAGCCCCACGCGGGCGTAGGTGGACTTGCCCATGCACACGGCAAGGCAGTCCTTGGGCATCTTGATGGTCTCCTTGGTGCATGCCAGCACAAAGCCATGCGGAGGGATCACCAAGGCCTCTCCTTCGGGCACCTGCTTCGCTACGAAGGCGTCGCGCACACTCCAGGCGTCGTGGACGTCCAGCATCCCAGGGTTGGCGCTCATCGGACGGGTGTCACGAGCTACAAAGAACTCGCCGCTGAGGCGGACGTCATAGCCGTAGGACGACACGCCATAAGAGCAGATCTTCTTGCCTTCGGCGTTCTTGTTCGTAGATTCGCAAAAAGGCTCGATCATCCCGTGGATGCGAGCCTCTTCAGCGATCTGTTTGTCACAAAGGATGCCAGGCATCCCAAGGAGCGGTGATTCCATGTTTTCTCCGATTGGCAGGGAGGCAGGGAACTGAAATTCCCAGATGCGCTTATCAACTTGTTCAAGCGGCCTGAGTGATTTGCAGAACCAGAGCTCGTCTTATTGCGGCACCGGGGAAAGAAAACTCAGTGTGAGAAAGGAACTCCCCCAGCGCCTGGTTGAACGGAAACAGGCCGCTTGAACAAGTTGACGGTGTCCGAGATAGCTTGAACGGGTAATCGGGTCGGAGGATTACAGCACTAGGTCACGAAAGTCTCGGATCACCGTGCTGCGCATCTTACCACGTTTGTAATGACTTGTGTAGACCTTTTACCAGGCGGGCAATAGGTTGTGGGATGGTTGAGGGGTTCCTGGGGAATGCCAGGGGTTTTAGGCGTCTTGGGACGCCGGGTTGGGCCGGTCGGAGTGGTTACACAGGGAGACTTGTAGAGACCCTTGAAAAATGGGAGGCGTTTTAGGGGTGTGAATTAAGACCCCCTCCACGGGGGTCGGCGAGACGGGTACCCCCACCCCCGCCTGCCCCCCTCTAACCCCTAGGACTCCTCAAAATTTTTCACGCGAGAACCCGTTTTGCCCCGTTTTAGGGGTAAACCCTGTTGTTCGTGCTATGTGCGTTATGTGTAAGGCATGCAGTTCGATGCCTAGCGAATGAGTCAGCAAGATCATTCGCCCCAAGCGAGTAATTCTGCAGTGCATAAGCAGACACTCTCCGCGAGTGAAAGCGGCGCTGATGAGTAATGAAAGTTGGGACTCTTTAACAATTCGGAATTGGTCTGTAATGTGGGGCATTGATTGCAGTTAAATCAATGCTAAACAGCGCCCACAAGGGGTATCTAAACAGCGCAGAATATCGCACTGCATGAAGGAACTTGGGGGCTGTGAAGACTGAGTGAGTGCATAAGCCTGATGTTGTAGCGTAACAAATTGGCGCGGGAAACTGCGCTGAGGTAGATAGCCGTGCCTGCAAGATAACCGGTGTTCCCGGGGAAATTGGCACAGAGTAGTGGGCGTGAATAACTCGAATTTTCGAGTGGGCGTTAGGTGCTAAAGCTTACAACTGCATTACCAATAAAGTCCGAAAAAACCCAGTTAAAGCGCTTATGCTTTCGTAGGTGAGCGCTTTATAGTGGGCTTTTCCACTGTTTCACTTAAAGGAGTTGAAAATGGCAGAAAAAACAACGGCGAAACTCGAGCTCGTAGAGCTCGCGAAAACGGTTGAATCTGGTTTGTCTCTTTGCAATAGCGTTAACGAATACTTACAGCGCATCATGATGCGCGTGCTCGGATCAGTTACAGCACTCAGCAAAGACGATATCGCCAAAGATGATTACATTAAAGCGATTGGCAAAACGCTGAAAGAAAACAAAGTTGCATGTAAGTACAAAACGCAACTGTTTGATTTCATGCAGTATGAAGCCGGCATTCATCAGGACGAAAATAAGCACTGGCGTACCACATCAAACACTATGATTGTTGAGGCGTGTAAGCGTGCAAAGACTGAAGCCTTCATCGGCTATGTTAGCGAGAAGAAAAGGGCTGAGGCGGCAAAGGAAAAGGAAGCGAAGGCGAAGGCTGATGCGGAACTCTCCGCTGAGGAATACATGCTTAAGCTCCTGACTGATACCGTAGCTGACTGCGCTAACAAGGCTAAGAAAGCTAAGGACTTGGCAAGCAAAGGACGCTGGGAAGCACGTGCGGCATACATTGAAGCGGTAGTTAAGTGCCGCTCATTGAAAGTCTCCGCGTAATAAAAGGTATCCGCTCGATAGAGCGGATACATTGAAGGCCATTCAATTGAATGGCCTTCAATGTATTAGACAAACACAGATTGAAAGGATTAAAACATTAAAGGGATTAATCCCTTTAATGTTTTAGTTTTTTGCGGGCCTATCATCAAACTTATAAAAGCCCCCTCGGGGGTGGGCTCTCCACATGTGTGCGAGGAATCCCAGGGCTAAGCCGCGCGGGAGCGCGGCTAGACCAGCTTTTTCGCTTGGTCTTGTTGTGGTCTAGCGGTTGGTCTAGTCGGTCTAGGCAGGCTACTGTACTGTTATATATAAATAAATTTATTTATTATTATATATGGCTAGACCGCTAGACCAACTAGGATTTACTTTCGTCTATCTTGTTTGTCTGCTCTAGGCATTTCTACCTAGGCGTAAATTTACCTTATGTAGGCAAACCGGTAGGCCACCACGTCTAGTGGTCTAGTCAAATTAGAACTAATTAGGCACACCTATGATTCATATGGTTATAGAATCAACGGGTTAGCTGTAACTCAAAAATTCTAATTTGACTAGACCAACTAGCTAGACCAGCACCAAAGTGCTCCGGTCTAGCCCTAGTTGTACTGGTCTAACGCACGCTATGCGTGCGACACCTCTCACTCCTATTAGGGGTAAACCCTAACAACCTTTCGGAGGCAAACTGTGTGACAACACATTGGGGCACGTTCCGCCGCCCCACTCAAACAGCGGACGGGTTTTTCATCTGGGAACATTTGGCCTTAGACAAGCGCCGTGTCGTGCATGTGGCACCACAGTCACACCCAAAAAGTGAGTGCGGCTTGTGTGTGGAAACACTTGGCGGCACCGCGCCTGTAAAGGCTTCGGTGTTTTCAGAAGTAAATGGGCATTTCGATTATTCTCATATCGATGCCCAAACATTCGAGGAAGCTATTGAGCAAATAAAGCTTAATTGGCTCCTCTCAATTTAATTGCTTAAAGGAATTAACAAATGAAAAAGTCCCTTGCAAAGAATGCCGCCCTCACCGCTCGCAAGATCCGCCGCATCTACCGTTCGTGGGAGGAGTTCGGGTGTGGGTACAAGGACGACGACTGCGAGCAGTTCCTCCTCACCGACATGACCATGGAGCTCGCCAAGATTTGCGGCGTCTCCTACCGCCGTGCCAAGAACGCCGTCCTCCAGTATCTCTAACCCCCTGCCTATGGGGGTAACCATAGGCACCAACCAATTCTTAAAGGAGTTAAACCATGATGGAAATCATCACTCACGCCGACTGGGACTTCTACACCTACGAGGTCAACGCCCTTGGGCGCACCTTCTTCATTACCCGCCGCACCGACGGCACATGGCATGTGCACGAACAGGGTAGCCTCCGCAAGGAGCCGTACAACATCGTCACCGTGTCCCAGGCGGTCACGTGGGTAGAGGCACGCCTCGCCGACACGGACAGGCCCTAAAAGGGCCTGTCATCAGCCACACCCCTCGCCCATGGGGGCAAGCATGGGCACAGCATCAACTTGTCTAAAGGAATTGAAATCATGCGTTACTCATACGCAGACATCCGTGCGCATTGGAACACCAAGCGTCTCACCGCCTCACCCTATGCACCCCCGCATAGCTTCCGTGGTAACGCCATTGTCATCCTCGATGACAACGGCTCCAAGCGCCTCATGAGCTACGACACAATCGTGGCGGAGGTGGACGCTAATGGGGCGTTCCATAAGCGGTGGCAGGGGTGGAGTGTATCCACCGCCCGCCACATCAGGATGTTCGCTCGGGAGTACGCTCCCGCATGGCTTGCCATGTTGGGAGTCGGGGCGGACGGCAAGACCCATAGGAGCTTCAAGGACAACTGGCTTGCACTTCCCATAACACGTGCAGGAGAACAGGCATGAAGATCATCGCCGAAATGGATGTGCACCTGCCTGAGTGGTGCATCCCGTACCTTGAGTACGGAGAGGACGGCAGTCTGTCTGCCGAAGACATGGCCGAGGTTGATGCGTGGGTTGAGTCCCTGCATCATCAGGGCTTCCCCTCGCCTACCTTTGACTTTGAGTGGGACTCAGAGGAGAATGGGTTCTACCATTACCCTGAGTTCGGACTCGGGGCTGGGTGCGTGCTCACCCACGTCTATCAGTTTGCACCTGACTAAAAGTGCAACCCCTCGAAGCCCTGCCACGCATATCAATGCATGGTGGGGCGTGTTGTATCTATGTTGTTGTACTCTAAAAGGATTCAAAGCTATGAAATTCTTTAATCTCACTCCGCATCCCCTCAAGATCTATGACGAACTGGGCAAGGAGGTGCTGAGCCTCATGCCCGCTGAGAACATGCGGACGCCGCGCGTCATGCAGACGAACACCCGTATTGGGGATGTCTGCGGGGTGCCTATCTTTCAGCCGGAGTTCGGGGCTGTATCCAACCTCCCGCCTGCTGTTGACGGAGTCACCTACATCGTGAGCCGCATGGTGCGGCAGGCAGTGAAGGGACGCATGGACATCGTGTGCCCCGGCCCTGCCATCCGCGATGAGCTCGGCAACATCAAGGGCGCTCGCGGCCTCTCTTACTAACCCAACCAAAGGAACTCAAATGAACTACCCTAAGTGCCCTAGCCATATCTCCGAGAAGGACTGGCTCAAGTACAACCGCCTCAAGGCACAGGAGCAGAAGCTCCGTGGCAAGTGGGCGGCCATCTATGGGCGGCGCTCCGAGCTGTTGTTCGACGTTGCCTTGATTGCAGGCTCCAAGGTGCACGATGATGGCGAGAGCCTCATGCAGTACTACCTCGACGTGGCGAAGCCCGCGGCTGAAGCCGACCCCACTGCCTATAACAAGGTGGTGGCTGAGGTGGTCAAGCAGAAGGCCGATGAAGCCCTCGAGCTTGACGGCAGGCTTGCCGAGGCGTGGGCTAGGTACGTTGCCAAGATGGGCGCCCGTGAGGCGTGGGCGGAGAAGATCAACGCACCTAAGGAGGAAGCATGACAATGCGTGAGTACATCTGGGCACAGTATGTGTCCCCCCTCCTCCAGTTCGTCTGCGCCCTAGCATGGCTCGCACTGGCATGGTTCGGCATATGCCTTTGGTGGGTGGAGTGAGGCCTATCATGCAGAGTGCTGTGACCGTACTGCTGTGGGCTGTGCTCGCCGCTGAGCTTGCCGCCATCTCATTCATTGCCCTAGGCGGACTGGGGTAATCCCCACTTACCACATGTGTAATGGCTGTGTAGTATTGCCTTACCACGTGTATAACTGAAGTTGTAAAGGAACTTAAACATATGAAGTATTCTGATATCAAAGCGTCTGTCCTCGCACAGTTTGCCATCGAAGGTGGCAACAAGTTCGTCCCGTTCATCGTCGGGAAGCCTGGCGGCGGGAAGTCCTCGTGTGCTCGTGCCATTGCCAACGAACTCGCCAAGGAGCATGGCATCGAAGAGGATCGCATCATTGAGTTCAACCCCTCATTGCGGGAACCCTCAGACATCCTCGGACTGCCTGACCTCAGTGGAGAGTGCTCACGTTGGGTGCCGCCGAAGGAGTTCTATGACATCCGAAAGGGGACTGGCCCCGCCGTGCTCATCATCGAAGAACTGTCTGACGCCACAATGGATATGCAGAACCCCTTGTGCCGCATCATCCTCGACCGACATGCAGGGCAGATGCCTCTTACCGAGGAGCTCTACATCATCGCGTCGGGCAACCGAACCGAGGATAAGTCAGGCGCCTCTCGCCTCAGCACCAAGCTTGCCAACCGCATGAGAACCCTGCAGTTCGATGAGAACCTGCCTGACTGGGTGGCGTGGGCGCAAGACAACAACATTAACCCTGCCATCGTGGGCTTCCTCTCGTGGAAGCCCAACCTCCTGAGTGACTTCGATCCAAGCCGCTCATGCAACCCCACGCCTCGCTCATGGGAAGACGTGAGCCGCATCCCTATGACGCTTGCCAAGACTGTGTACCGTGAGCATGTGGCGGGTGCAGTTGGTGAAGGTGCGGCGGCTGAGTTCACAGGGTTCCTGCAGATCATGAACAACCTGCCTGACTATGACAAGGTGAAGAAGGATCCTATGCATGCTGAGATCCCTACGGATCCTGCAACGCTGTATGCCTTGTGCATCCGCATCAGCGAGGACATTGATGGGAAGTCAGCAGGGAACTTCTTCAAGTACTCCGCCCGCCTCAAGCCTGAGTTCGAGGTGCTCATCTTGAAGACAATCAAGAAAGCCAAGGGCAAGGCGGCAGTGGTGAAGCTTGCATCCTACAGGGATCGCATGCTTGCCAATGCCAAGTACATCCTCGGTGATCTCAAGTAGTTCTCTCGGGCGGGGGGCAACCCCTGCCCATTTTGAAAGTGTTAAAGGTAACTCAAATGTGTGAAATTAAATCTCTCCCTTCTCTCAAAGATCGTTGCGTCCTCGTGCAGATGCGCCGCAACATGTGGCAGGCTCGTGCGTTCGACAAGAGTGCAACCGAAACCCTCGAGGCGAGTGCTGGCGTTACCAAGGTGGGGCGCTATAACAAGACGTTGCTCAAGGGGAACAAGGACTTAAAGGAAGTTCAGCAGGCTTTCTACAAGGTGTACGAGTACTACAAGGATCACTCCCTCCCTTGGATGAGTGATGGTGCTCGCATCATCCCATCGGCTGAGCTCCTTGACTTCACTGCCGAAGTCACTCGCCTCAAGGAGAACTGCATGGCACTCGTGTCTCGCCTGCATGACAACTGGGACGCGGCAGTGCAGGAGGATGCCAATCGGATGGGGTCGCTGTTCAATCCCATGGACTACCCCGACGCTGACACCATGGCATCCCTGTGGGACATCCGACTGGTAGTCATGCCCATCAGTGACGGCGGGGACTTCCGCACAGAAGTGAGCGAGGACATCAAGGCGGCGTTGGATGCAGAGCTCCAAGAGACTGAAGCCATGGCCACCGAGCACTGCATGAAGGAGTTGCTCGAACCAATCACAGCCATGGCAGAGAGGTTGTCCGTCCCCGTGGGTGAGGCAGGCTCAGTGTTCAGAGACACATTGGTGAGCAACCTCAAGGACGCCGCTACACGGGTGAAGAAGTTGAACATCAACGACAACGACACAATAAACAGCACATGTGATCGTGTGCTGTCTGTCCTCAGTGGCGTGGACGCTCAGACACTGCGAGATGTGGATGGCGTGCGCAACAGCGTGGCGTCTTCCATGAGAGCCTTGCAGAAGAACCTTGCCGCTTACCTGCCGAGGTGATCATGACTCTCTATCACAAGGATGGAACGGAAGCCTCAGTGCAGGAAATATGCCGTGAGGTGACCCGCTTGACATTCCGAGATGGGGAGGAGCCGGAGGAGGAACGCGAGGCACTGTGTGACCTCGCGGGAACCCTCCTCGACTACGTTGGTGGATGGCGGGAGGCTGACATCATTTACTCAGCCATCACCAATGACCTCATCGATGAACAGCAGGAGTGGCTTGCAAAAGAACTCCTGCCCATTGCATTAAATAAGGAACTTGACAAATGAAAGAAACTGTTTTGGAACGAGCCCGTACGCGGCTCATGGTGGTTGCTCCTTTCTTCGGATCGCTGTTGCTTCGCCACCCAATGCGTGAGACTGACAAGGTGCCCACTGCCGCAGTGAACATGCGGGGGGAGATCATGTACAACCGTGAGTTCTCCGAGAGCCTCTCCATGCCTGAGGCTGTGTTCGTCCTCGCCCATGAGGTGATGCACAATGCCTTCGCTCATCTGGCAAGACGTGGGGACAGAGATCCTGAGGTGTGGAACATTGCCAACGACGCCATCATCAATGAGATCCTCGCTGATGAAATGCAAGGTGATGCCAAACCCATCGATGGATGTGTGATGATCAAGGGCGCATCCGAGCTGAGCTCAGAGCAGTTGTACGAGAAGCTCTGGCATGAGCGGGAGGAGAACGGCCAACAGTACAGTCTCAACATGGATGACCTCTGCCACGACGACGCTGAGGGTAGTCAGCCTACGCCCGATGAAGTGAAGCAGATGGTTGCTGATGCCAAGGCTGAGTTAGCAGCGGCGGCCACTGCCGCCAAGATGTGCGGCTCGCTCAGCGCCAACATGGAGAAGGTCATCGATGGGTTCCTCGATTCCAAGGTGCCATGGCACACAGTACTGGAGCGCTTCTTCACTGGCAGGGCACAACAGCACCAGTCGTGGAACCACCCCAATCGCCGCTATCTTCGCAAGGCTTATCTGCCTCGCCGTGAAAGGATGCCCAGCATGGGGCCTATCATCGTCGGCGTGGACACCTCTGGCTCTATTGATGAGGAGGAGCTGAAGAAGTACTTTGGACACTTGAACGCCTTGTTCGAGCAGTGCCATCCGACAAGTGTCACAGTGGTGTACTGCGACAGCAAGGTGCACAAGGTCGAGGAGTTCACGCCCGACGAGTTCCCCATCGTGTCCCGTCCCGTTGTGGGCGGGGGCGGCACGAACATGGGCGAGATTGTGCGGTGGGCGAACGAGAACGCCGAGCCCGACTGCATCGTCATCTTCACTGATGGGTACACCCCCCTCCCCGACCCTGACGAGTGCCAATACCCACTCGTGTGGGTGTGTTCCACGGAGGCTCTCGAGAACGAACCCAACGTCCCAGGCATGGTCATCACTGACTACAAGGAGGAGTGATGGCCTACATGAAGTTCGAGAAGTGCGGGCTCGTGTGGAATACCACTCGCGAGCCCAAGAAGCTCGAGTACTGGCACTGGCTCGACACATTGGCAGGTGAGTACTTGATCATCGAGGAGCGTGAGCGTTGGGGCGGTACCCCCATCTGGCTCACCCATGTAGCGATGGGTGAGCACACGCAGAACCTAGTAGGCAAGTACAAGAACACCGAGGACGCCTTCAAGGCGGCAGAGGAGTTCCGCATCACTTGGGAGTTAGGCAAATGACTGAAGAGAGAGAACGAGTCAAGATCGTTGGCCTCGAGTGGGAGGTATACAGGGACGCCAGTGGCTCTCGTCCTACGGACTACATCTATTGGACGGAGAACATGCCCTCGGGGTTCTGCCTCCACCGTGAGTACGTGGGGTTGTGGAGCCATCCGGGGTACTACTGGCTCTTCTACATCGGCCCACAGCTTATAAGCCGCCATAAGACGAAGCAGGAGGCGTTCAAAAACGCCAAGCGGCACTGGATCGAGATGGTTGAAAGGGAGTTGGACAAATGAAAGAGTCTTCCGAAGGCGTGTGGAGGGACATGTCAGACGGCAACACAGGCACTGACATGCTCACCTCACACAAGATCTATTCTGCTCGTGCAACCACGAGCGAGGACATCCCCGGCCTCCCTTGGAAGCTTCGGGTCACGAGTCTGGGAGAGTGCATCTATGTGAACTACTACGAGACCCTGAAGGAGGCTCAGCAGGTGTTCGACGCCTACATCCTTGAGAAGGAGCTGGACAAATGAGCTATTGGTGGGAGGATGGCCCAGACGGCTACTCTGCCCCAAACTGGAGTGAGCTGTATTGCTTGGATGAGGACGGTAGCAAGAAGCGGCTGGCTGTAGTGCAGTTCAACACTTACGGCAGACTTGCGTGGTCTGCGTACTGCACTGGCCTGCCGTTCTGTGACCCTCGAGATTTTGCAACAGTAGAGGCGGCGAAGAAATACATAGAGGCGGCACTGCTAACAAAGGAGCTTGACAGATGACATTCACATGGGTTGAGCGGCGCATCCCTGGCCATGCCTACTACATGGCACTACAGGGCAACGTGTGGTCACCAACACTAGGCAAGGAAGTGACTGACTTCCCGTGGGGGTTCATCTCCAAAGCAACTCGAGCGGACAAGTTCACAGCGTGGAACTCTGTGAAGCTATGCGTTGTAGGGAAGTTTTACCACAAAACAAAGGCGAAGAAGGCGCTCATAGCTTCGGTTATTGAGCATGCCCTCGCAAAGTAAGGAACTAAAAAATGGCAACAAGATGGCAAGAGTATTCTTATTATCGTGGAGACAAAAGCAACGAGGAGGATAGTGTCTTCAATCTCAAGGAGGGGACACCAGACCCATGGGATGTGTACCCCAGCGGGTGCGCACTGAACACTACATTCACTGGTGGGTGGGATCCAGCATACTACAAGTACGGCGCCTATCGGCAAGCGTTCGTTATCATTGACTGCGGTATGTCCTACTGCTCTGCTGTGGCGGCGGGTACTCTTAGCCCGTCGCGGATTCAGCGTCGCACAGAGTATGTCAAACTGGAGCGGCTCCATGGTGACAAGCTCATCCTTAGTAAGCACGCTCGCCCGACATACTATGTAGCCAACCGTGGGGATGTGCAGAAGCACTGGGTTGTCCCTTTCTTCGACACGAAGGGGAGCTCAGGCAGAACGCTGTGCGTGTCAGTCGACGGAAAAACGTTCTCTACCAACCCACCACGAGCGATCATACGCAAGATGGGGAGCGATAGCTTCGTCCTCGACGTCGTGGCAGGGTGCAGTGTGTACTACTACGGCAAGTACTCCTCTTTCGACAGCGCTAAGGAGGGAGTTCGTCAGCTGTTCATGACTTGCTTGATTGAGCCTGAGTCCATTCCTAAGGGTGTGAACACTGAGCTCAACAGGGAGTACTACGGACGCCTGTTCCATGAGGCTCTGCCCATTCCCGAACAGTTGCGGCGCGCTAACTACTTCATGGCATTGAACACACTGACTTACTGCAACCCCCACATGCTTACCCGCTTCAAGACACCATTCCGAAAGCTGTTTTGGGAGACCCCTGAGGCAGTGGTGGATATGATCCTCACTGAGCCTGAGAACGCAAAGAGGAACTGCTACGACGATGACTACACCAGCAGTCAGCGGGCTATGCGGCGCCTCCTGCCAAAGCTCAGGGGCATGTACCTCAGCGCCCTTAAACCAATCTTCAAGCTCGGACTGACCGTGACTGAAGAGGAGTACAAAATGCAGGGGTATGCCGGCGGCTCACAGTGCTGTTGGGTTACCCCTTAGGAGATAAGCATGATACTGAAGTGGCATTGGAACAAGTTCTCCAAACGCTGGGAGTTGGAGCGGCCTGATGGCTACTACTTCGTCTACAGCGGCGACGATTTTGAAGTGTATTTCGCACCAAAGGTGGACGGCAGGTGCGTGGGGGTTACCTCAGTGCTTCGCCGCTTCCGCAAGTGCAAGAAGGCTAAAGAGTATGTCATTGATGTCATTTTTGAGAAGGAATTAAACAAATGAGCGTAGTTCTTGACTTTGAAACCTACTACTCTAAGGAGTTCTCACTCTCGAAGATCACGACGGAGGAGTACATCCGC
Organism: Anaerovoracaceae bacterium; assembly: GCA_963641675.1. Lineage (GTDB taxonomy): Bacteria > Actinomycetota > Coriobacteriia > Coriobacteriales > Atopobiaceae > Parolsenella. The sequence goes on along the minus strand of CAVIES010000001.1, from coordinate 29,713 downwards.
TCCCCTCAGTTCGAGATCATCGGGGTGTGCGTGAAGGAAGACGATGGACCCATTGAATGGATCACGGGCACCAACGCAGAGATACGCGAGGCGTTGCTCAAGCACGACCTCTCCGTTGTCATCTGTCACAACACGGCTTTCGATGGTGCCATCCTGAGCTGGGTGCTGGACATCCACCCTCGCCTGCTTGTCGATACCCTCAGCATGTCAAGGCCTATCATCGGGGCGAAGACGGGCGGGCTCGTCGGGGGCTCCTTGCGTGCCCTGTCGGAGTACTTCGGCATCGGCCACAAGGGGACGGAGATCTACAACACCCTTGGCAAGCACCTTGCCGACTTCAGTGTGGACGACCTGCAACGCTTTGGGGAGTACTGCAAGCAGGACGTCAACCTGACTTACCAGCTGTGGAAAAAGCTTGCCCCCGAGTTCCCCCTCATGGAGACGGCTTTGATCAACATCACTCTTAAGATGTTCACGGAGCCTGCCATTGTGTTGGACAAGCCTTTGCTCGTCAAGCACCTTGCAGAGGTGAAGGCGCACAAGGCTGGCTTGCTTGCTAATGTGGGCGGGCTTGAACGGGATGTGTTCATGAGCAACGACAAGTTCGCTCAGATGCTTCGAGACCGTGGCGTGGAGCCGCCTACCAAGGTGTCGCCTACTACAGGTAAGGAAGCCTATGCCTTCGCCAAAACGGACCCAGGGTTCCAAGCTCTGCTGTCTCATCCCAACGAAGAGATACAGGCGCTGGCGGCGGCTCGGCTCGGCGTGAAGACCACCATCGAGGAGACGCGTACTCAGGCGTTTATAGATGTGGCTGATCGAGGGACACTTCCCGCCATGCTTAACTACTACGGGGCAAGCAATACAGGACGCTTCTCGGGGGGCGGCGGATTGAATGTTCAGAATCTTCCGCGTGGTGGCGTGTTGCGCCACTCCATGAGGGCGCCTGAGGGTTACAGCATTGTGGCGTGTGACTCTTCACAGGTTGAGGCGCGTACCTTGGCGTGGTTCGCTGGGCAGGATGACCTTACACAGGGCTTCAAGAACAACGAGGACATCTACTCGAAGTTTGCCTCTGAAATCTACAGAAAGCCCATAAACAAGCATGATCATCCAGAGGAACGACATGTAGGTAAGACGTGTATTCTTGGCCTAGGATATGGTGTTGGAGCGGGAAAGCTTCAAGGCACGTTAGCCAATGGGTTTATTAAAGTCAACATGCCCCTTGAGGAATGCCAACGCATTGTCAAGTTGTATCGAGAACTGTACTCCGCCATCCCTGCATTGTGGAAGCAGTGCCAGACAGCCATCGACCGCATGTGGCAAGGCTATGACTCTGTCATTGGCGTAGGGTGTCCGCTCATTGTGAACGGCAAGGAGCGATCCATAGGACTCCCGAACGGCTTGAAGCTCTGGTACTCCGGCATGGAGGCAGAGCAAGGTCAGTATGGCAACGAGTACTCATATCAGAAGCGGAAGGGCATCAGGGCACGTCTATACGGTGGGGCGCTCACCGAGAACATCATTCAAGCTTTAGCACGAATCATTGTTAGCTATCAGATGGTTGCCATCAGCCACTGGCTTGAGCGTAGGTGTGCCGAGAAGAAGGACGGGAAGATCCGACGCATCGTAAACATGGTGCACGATGAAGTGGTTGTCGTGGTACCTGAGGACGAGGCACTGGAGACCAAGGCTCTCATGGAGAAGACCATGAAGACTCCTCTGAAGTGGTGCAAGGGTTTGCCTGTGAGTTGCGAGGCGGATATCGGCAAGACTTATGGGGATGCGAAGTAAAGTGTTGTAGAAAAGTCACGGAAAATATTACTAAAGTGTGTGAAACCTTATCACCTGTATAATGAGTATTCACATAGGAGGGTAGGATGAACACACTGGTATACAATCGTGACTTGCTCAAGGCGGCAGTGGTGATGCTCCTTGACCGTAATTACGGGAAGGCGCGCACCGAGCGTATCCGTGCGTACATCAAGGGCATCTACCGCAACCGCTCGTGGTTCAACGGCAAGCGGGTGTGCCTGCGAGAGCTCGTGGACATTGCTCGCCAGCCGACTGGGGCGATCAAGGTGCTGGACCTCCTTGACACTATCGACAAGCGTCGGGAAGCCATTGTTGAGGAACAGCGCAGAGACGCCCCCAGTGTGGTCCGCACTGCGGAGATGCGCTCCGACTGTGCTCACCGCCGCCTTATCAGGATCACTGCCGCTATTCTCACTGAAGAGCTGCGGAGAGCCCGAGTTGGTGAACCTCGCCTTACCGTTGAGGAGAAGGCGGCGTTCATTGAGCGGAAGAAAGAGTACTGGAATCGCAAGACCGCAGAGTACATTGAGGAGATCCGCAACACCCCTGGTGTCCACCTCCGCTATTCGGAGATACGACGTCAGGCGGCTGAGCGTCTGCTCAAGGAAGAGCTGGCCAAACTGGAGCGTGCCAAGTCAGGAGCCACAGAGCTCTCTGACTCAGCGAAGCGCCACTTGAACGGCAAGACAGTTATGTGGCAACGCCTCAATGATGCGTATGCCGAGTTGAAAAACAAGTAGGTGTGGGGATCTCCTCACACCGAGGAGATCATATGTACATACCTGCATGGAGCGCAAGCTCCGTGGATGCGTATACCACGTGTCCGAAGAAGTACTACCACCTGCGCGTCGCTCGCGACGTGCAGGACTTCCCCCCTAGCGAAGCAGTTGTTGCAGGGCGGGAGTTGCACAAGGCCTTTGAGAATGCTGTCAACCTCCAAGAGCCCCTGCCCTCCAGTCAAGCTCATTGGCAAGGGTTGGTGGACAAAATCAAGGCCATCCCTGGAGAGAAGCTCCCTGAGCATCCCTTCATGTTGGATGAGTTCCACGAGCCCTGTGACAAGCGGGGTGCGTGGACGAGGGGCATCGCCGACCTTGTGATCAAGCGTGGCAAGGAAGCCATCATCATTGACTACAAGACTGGCAAGCGGAAGCCCTCCGAACAGCTGGCACTGTACGCCGCCTATGCCTTCGCCTACTGGCCAGAAATCCAGAAGGTGCATACGGCGTTCATCTGGCTCAAAGAGAAAAAGATTGACCGCAAGACTTACAACCGTGAGGATGCGGCAGGGATCTGGCAGTCTTTCCTCCCTGCCGTTGCACGGATGCGGAAGTCCTACGAGACGGGTGACTGGCCCGCTCGCCCCTCTGGGCTGTGCCGTCAGTGGTGTCCGTGCGAAGGGTGCCAATACTGCGGGAAATAAAGGACTTAAATCATGAAAAAAGATGATCAACTTGACAACCTTGACGAGATCGACGCTGAGTTGATCATCACACAGTGGGAACTGGAAAATGAATTGGAAGAACATTTGGATAAACATAGGAGCCGCACTGATGGGGACCTTCCTTGTGATGTGCGTGCAGATGGTGCTCGACTGGTGGCCGGGCTTCATAACGGGGATGCCCTTCGCAAGCGGGTGCTTTAGCGCGGCCTTCACCGCCATTGCCGGGGGCATCATCGGCATCCGTCAATGGGGCGTCTGACATGGTGGCTCGCAACACACCAGGCGAGAAAACCAAGGTGCTCCGAAACATAGTTGAGGAGCAGATCACAGTGGGCGTCAAGGCGATGGACTCCGGTCGAGTGCAAGAGCTCGTGAAGGAAGCCGGGGTCCGCTACTCGCAGTATGCCGCCCGCGTGATCACAGATGCCTTGAAGCTGAAACACGGATGGATATGTGAGCCCCTAGGGAGCAGATGGAACATCTACTACGCTCCTGACATCCCTAGGAAGCGGTTGGAGCAGTGCCGCTCTAGTGCGAAGAAAGCCCTTGCAAGGCAGATGAAGGAGCTGTCCGCTAAGGCAGTGGCTGCTGCTGCACAGAAGAAGCGGGAGCTGGAGGCACGAGACTCCCTCAAAGAGGAGATCATTGCCGCAGCTACGAGCAACCGCACACCATTCGACGAGTACATATTCCGAGCCGCACAGAAATGCGGACTCGTACGTGGCTATTGCTGGCCGCAATAGGAAGTGAAATGCCAAACACACCGGAAGGAAAAGTAAAAGCAGAAGTAAAAAAGGTTCTCAAAGCGCATAACATTTGGAGCTACATGCCCGTTCAGAACGGCATGGGATGTGTAGGCATCCCAGACCTAATTGCTTGTGTCCCTTTGAAGATTACGAAGGACATGGTCGGCAAGACCATAGGAGTCTTTGCAGGGGTTGAGACGAAAGCCCCTGGAAAGATCAAGAACACCACAGAGAACCAGCGTCGCAACCTCCGAGCTATCGGATCCCACGGGGGCATGGCAGTCGTAGCAGACCGCGCAGACCTCGTGGAGGCGGCGCTGGAATGCCTGAAGCAGACAGGCACCACGATGACATTCATCCCGGAGTAGCTATGCTTACATACACAAACGAACAGGCACGTGACTACACGAGGTTTATTGCCGACAGGCAGGGGGCGGGAACCCTCCATGCGTGGCTGACTGACGACGACCCCGTGGTCCATGCACAGAAGATCCTTAACACGTTTATAACGGCCTCACACGGCACAACACTGCACAAGGTGCTGGATGTTGGGTGTGGCACAGGCGAGATGCTCTACCAGCTCAAGGAGCTCTACCCCTCCTTCGTGTTCGCCAAGGGCATCAACATCTTCCCCAGTCAGGTAGAGATGGTGCCACCGGGGTCGGGGATCAGCTTTGTGTGCAGGGACTTCGAGAAGGACTTGGTCTGTGTCGGGCATGAGGGGACGTTTGACCTCGTGATGTGCAACTACACGTTGGGACACTTTGAGCAGTTGCCAACTGTCTTGAAGAAGATGTATGACCTCCTCTCCCCTGGCGGGACGCTTGGCATCTACGACGTGGGCCGCAGGAGCATCATGTGGGACGAGATCCTCGGGTACCACCTGTGGAGTCGGTTCGAGCTTCGGGATGCGCTGAACCTTGCAGGTTTCATGTGCGTTCACGACTGGACGGTGGACACCACCTCCCCGGACAACGACCTGACGTACTACATTAACGACCTGTTCGCAGGAGATACGACGGAAGAGGGCCAGAAACTGATGAAGGAGTGGCGCATGAAAACTAAGCCAGTTCTCATCACTGCACGCAAGGAGAAGTAATGGACGTAGCAGATAGAGCTCAGATGGACACCGACTTTCTGGAGGAGCATCGCCAGAAGCCGGTAACGAAGGAAGCAGAGGAGACAGGCTACTGCCTCTTTTGCGGGGAGCCCGTTCCTCAGGGGCGGCGCTGGTGCAACCGGGATTGTTGCTCGTCCTGGGAAAAGGAGCAGAGAAAATATGGGAGTGCCAAGGGATTATTCCGGTAGGAAATACGGATTGTTGACTGCTCTCCAAATGATGGGGCACAGAGGGAAAGGTCGTCAGTGGCTATTCCAGTGTGCCTGTGGGAACGCCTGTGTGAAAGCCATTTCCGATGTGGTCAAGGAGGCCAAGCTAGGGAGAACGCCGTCTTGTGGGTGCTACTCGCATTTTGCACGCGGGCAGTGTGCGCGGAAGCACGGCTACTCGGGGCACCCTCTTTACCACATTTGGGTAGGGATGCGCCAGCGGTGCCGAGACCAGAATATGCATGGGTACAGAAATTATGGTGGGCGCGGCATATCCGTTTGCGAGCGATGGCAAAACTGCCAGAACTTCTTCGACGACATGCTACCAACATGGAAGCCGGGGATGTCAATTGATCGCATTGACACAAATGGCAACTATGAACCTAGCAACTGTCGTTGGGCGACTCCAAAGGAGCAGTGTCGAAACAAACGAGATAACCACATTGTTTGCGGGGTAACCGTAACTGAGTTAGCAGAAAGGTGCGGAGTAGATCGGGGCACCTTGTATGCAAGGATTCGAGCCGGGATCCCCACAGAGCTTTTAACCACACCCGTTGGCAAATTACCCAGGAGGATCAAGGATGCCACAGAGTCCGCAGCGTAAAAAAGAGTACGATACTTGGTACGAGTCACAGCCAGCGCAAAAGAAAAAGCGCGCTATGCGTAATAAAGCTCGTAGAATGATGGAACAAGAAGGTAAGGTGAAACCCGGAGACGGCAAGGATGTTGATCACAAGCACATGCTGAAGGACGGCGGGAGCAACGCCCGCTCCAACCTCCGGGTGGTCAGCGAGAAGAAGAATCGCGGTTGGCGCCGCGATTCGTAGGAGTCAGAGATGTTGATCTTCAAGCCTAAGAAGGCTGTGATCCTTAAAACCCGGAACCCGAAGAAGTTCACTGACGTGATCCCGACGGCAAAGGAGTTCAAGTATCGCGGCCAGGACTTGGTGGCAGTTCCTCATAGGCCGGACGAGACGAAGGTTCTTCGGAACCTTGGCGTTGACGTGCCGTCCCCGATGAACTACTACTATCCCTACGAAGGCAGGTTCAAGCCCTTTGACGTTCAGATGAAGACAGCGGAGTTTGCCTCTATGCATGACCGTTGCTTCATCCTCAACTCCATGGGCTTGGGTAAAACGGTCACATCCCTGTGGGCGCTGGACTACATGCGATCCATTGGAGCTGTGAACCGCGCCCTTGTGGTGTGCCCCATATCGGTTATGGAGCGTGCTTGGGGTGATGAGATCTTCCGCTCCTTCACGGGCTTGAAGTTCAACGTGTTGTACGGCACTCGTGAGAAGCGGCTGAAGCTCCTCGCTGATGAGGCGGACATCTACATCATTAACACAGATGGTCTGCGCATCATCAAGGACGCCCTCGCCGACCGCCCTGACATCAACCTTATCATCATCGATGAGGTGGCGTTGTTCCGCAACCCTGCGGCGCAGCGCTGGAAGGTGGCTAACGAGATCTGCAACAAACAGCTCCACGGGGCTAGGAAGGTGTGGGGGCTTACAGGCTCACCCATCCCCAATGCTCCTACGGATGCCTATGGGCAGATCAAGCTGGTGAATCCGAGCAATCCTGATTGTCCGAAGTACTTCGGGCGCTTCAGAGACCTCGTGATGCTCCAGCGGGGGCCGTTCACATGGGTGAACAAGCCTGACGCTGTGGACACGGTGTACCGCATCATGCAACCGGCCATCCGCTTCTCGCTGGACGACGCTGTGGACTTGCCTCCGCAGATCGTCACACAGCGGAAGACGGAGTTGTCGCTCGAGCAGAAGAAGGCGTACAAAGACATGAAGACCAAGCTCTTCGCCGAGGTGGCGTCGGGGCAGGTGCTTGCAGTGAACGAGGCAGTCAAAGCCTCCAAGCTGTTGCAGATCTGCTGTGGCGCGGCCTACGGTGATGGTGGCGTGGAGGTCCCGCTGGACTGTACGCCTCGCTTGGAAGCCTTGGACGAAGTGGTGTGCGAGTCCGAAGGGAAGACTATCGTGTTCATCCCCTTCACCTCTGCCCTCAACCAAGCTGTGGACTACCTGCGAAAGCAGGGGCACACGGTAGAGGTGGTGGACGGGAGTGTTGGGAAGACCGAACGCGATGCCATCTTCTACAGCTTTCAGAACGCTGAGGATCCCAAGGTGCTGGTAGCCAACCCGGCAACCATGAGCCATGGGCTGACGCTCACTGCCGCCACGACCATCTGCTGGTTCGGGCCTTGTTACAACAACGAGATCTACCAGCAAGCGTGTGCACGTGTTCGCCGCCCGGGGCAGAAGCGATCCACGGTTATCGTTCAGCTCGTCTCTACAGAGTTCGAGCAGAAGATCTACGACCGCATTGAGAAGAAGCAGTCCATGCAGGGCCTCCTCCTCGATTTGGTCAATGAGCAATCAAAGGGGTAGGGAAACCCCTAATACGGAGAAGTAGACTTTATAAGGTTACCACTTATAGAATAAGTTTAACTAAGGAGCCAGACATGCAAGTAAACATTGAAGACCTCGTGAAGGCGTACATTACCCTTCGCGATCAGAAGGCCGCGCTCAAGGCCGCACAGGCCGAGGCGATGAAGCCTTATGATGAAGCCCTCGCCAAGCTCGAGGCACAGGCCCTCACCGCCCTCAACCAGAGTGGCGTGGAGTCCATGAAGACAGCGGCGGGCACGGTGTACAGCACCACAGCCACCTCTGCCACAGTCGCGGACAAGGCCGCGTTCATGGAGTACATCACCAACAACGGCGCGTTCGACCTCTTGGACGTCCGTGCCAATAAGACAGCAGTACAGGACTACCTCGCGACCAACAACGATGTGCCGCCCGGAGTTACTGTTCGTCGTGAAATCAAAGTCGGCTTCCGCCGCGCATAAATTTTTCAGGAGACTTATCAGATGACAAACATCATCGCATTCGACAACACCAGCGCCCTTCCCGCCTACCTCGCTCAGGCTCAGGCAAGCAACGACGACCTCGCCAGCCACGCGTCTCAGGGCTTCCCCTCCATCTCCATCAAGGGGAAGGTGTTCACCATCGTCTCCGGTGGCGAACGCAAGGTCATTCCCAACCCGCTCGACCCGCAGTCCCCGGCCACGCGTATCAACGTGATCATCGTCAAGGCCAGCCCGGACAAGGCCAAGACCTACTACGCTGGTGGCTACAAGGACGGCGCCTCTGGTGAAGAAGCCAAGCCCACGTGCTTCTCCAACAACGGCAAGACCCCTGACGCTCAGTCTGCTGAACCCCAGTGCCAGACCTGCGCCGCGTGCAAGTGGAACGTGTTCGGCACCTCCCGTGGTGCTGACGGCACCGCAGGCAAGGGCAAGGCCTGCTCTGACTTCGTCCGCATCGTGGTGTGCACGCCGGACGATCCCCAGACGCTCTACCTCCTCCGTGTCCCGCCTGCCTCCATCCGTGCCCTCGGCGAACTGAGCAAGACGCTCAACGCTCGCAAGGTGCCCTATCAGGGTGTTGTGACGGAGATCAGCTTCGACATGCAGGAAGCCACTCCTCGCTTGGTGTTCACGCCGAAGGGCTTCGTGGCAAGCGCCGATGTGTTCAATGAAGTGATCGAGCAGTCCAAGAGCGAAGCTGTCCACCGCATGATCTATGGCAACGAGGAAGCCCCTGTGGTGGTCCACAAGCGCCCCGACCCCGTGGTAGCTGAAGCCGAGAAGATTGTCCAGAAGTTTGAGCAGGCTCCTCAGCCTGCCCCTGTCGCCAAGCCCGCTCCTCAGCCCGCCCCGGCGGCTACTGCGGATCAGCTGATCCAGCAGGCCATGCCTGCCAAGGTGGTTGACTCGGACGCTGGCCTCGCACAGGCTCTCGACGATCTCGGGTTCGACTAACCCCAGGTAGTCTCGGTGAGGGGAGCACTAGCTCCCCTTAGTTTTCTTTCAACGATGGTCACTATGAACACACAAGAATTTTTAGAGAGCATCCTTCCTGCGGAGGGCGCCTACTTGATGGCAGTGGCCGGAGACAAGGGGTTCAAGCACCGGGGGTTCACCACCATCGCTGCGGCAGCAGACTTTGCCCAGCAGTGTGATGAGCAGGGAGCCACGGTGTACCATGCATGTGCGGCGTTCAAGCGTCCTCCCTACAAGAACGAGGATGGCAAGTTCATCACCCGCACGTCAGAGAATTGGCTCTCAGCCAAGGCCTTCTGGATCGACCTTGACTGCGGGGCCGACAAGGCCGCTGAGGGGCATGGCTACGCCACGCAGAAGGAAGCCGCCAAGGCCATCCTCACGTGGTGCAAGGACAAGGAACTCCCTTTTCCCATGCTCATCAACTCGGGGCGTGGTGTCCACGCTTACTGGTGCTTGACTGAGCCCGTCGCCCCTGAGGTGTGGGTGCGTACGGCGAACGGCCTCAAGGCTCTCTTCGCCAAGGACGGCATCCTCGCTGACCCCACCCGCACGGCTGACTTCTCCTCCGTTCTCCGCCCCATCGGCACACACAACCGCAAGGACCCCCAGCATCCCTTGGAGGTCAAGCTGGCTCTCGCCCAGCGAGGGCCTATCACCACGGGCTCCTTCGTCACTAAGGTCACGGAGCTCGCCGGGGTTGATACTCTCGGGGAGATGCCCACCTGGATGCAGGGGGGTGATCAGGCGCCAACGACTTACCAGGCGTGCAATACGCCCCACCACGCATGTATGGTTGCTGAGCACTGTGCTCAGGTCCGGCTGATGCGTGACACTCAGGGCGACGTAAGCTACGACCACTGGCGTGGAGTCATCGGACTCATAACGCACTGTGAGGAGGGCATTGACCTTGCCTACAAGTGGTCAGAGAAGCGAGGCGAGACGGGGCACCAGAACACTGACGTGGACACGCGGTTCAACACGTGGACCTCGCCCCCTCCGACTTGCGAGTACTTCGAGAAGTGCAACCCCTCGGGGTGTGCCAACTGCCCGAAGAAAGGCAAGATCAAAACCCCTTGGGTCCTTGGCATCATGGAACCCGAGAAGAAGGAAGAAACCGTGGAGGTGGAGCACACTGACACGGCGGGCAACACCAAGAAGGTGCAGTACCAGATCCCTCCCATGCCCCAGGGCTATGGGTGGAGTGGCGGTCAGATGATCCGCTACTTCAAGGATGAGGACGGTGCACTGGTGCCGCACCCCTTCTGCGGTGTGCAGTTTTACCTTACGAGGCGTCTCAGGGATGCAGACGGGGCGTTCTCTTTCGCGGCTCGGGCCCACCTTCCAAAGGGAGAGGTTCGAGAGTTCAACATCCCCGGCGGTCTCATCGGTACAGGTGGGAACAAGCTGGTGGAGTTCTTAGGTCAATACGAAATCATGGCAGGCAACGCTAATGACAGCATAAAAAACATGGGTTGCTACCTCAAGGATGAGGTGGGCAACCTCATGAACACTACCGATGTGATGAACACCTACAGTCACTTCGGCTGGCAGAAGGACTACTCTTTCCTTATTGGCACTCGCCTCTACACTCCCGACGGCAACGTCACGGAGGTGCTGGTAAGCGGCTCGGCGGCGGATCATGTGAAGGTGTTTCCATCTCCCATGGGATCTGTTGAGTCCTACGCCAAGAAGATCAACAGCATCTACAACCGTGATGGCATGGAGCCCATGCAGTACATGATCTGCTCCCTGTGGGCGGCTCCCCTGGCTGTGATGTGTGACTCTTTGTACAACGGCATCCCGTGCGTCCTCTCTGGTACGCAGTCCGGCAAGGGCAAGACGACGGCAGCTCTGGCGGCCTTGTATGCCTATGGCCGTCCGATGCCTGGCCTCGCCTTCAGCGGCAAGGAGGGCGCCACGGGCAACGCGCAGGCTAACTTCCTCGGTGCCCTGCGCAACCTCCCCGTGTTGTTCGACGAAGTCACCAACAAGAACAGCCGCGAACTCTCTGAGCTGTGCTACTCCCTCTCCTCTGGTGTGGAGAAGATGCGCATGAAGGCGTCGGGTGGCACGGTCCGTATTGCCGAGCGCAACGAGTGGCGCACTCACACGGCTCTGACCGGCAACACACAGATCACTGCCCGTTTGGCAACCAACGGCGACACGGAAGCTGAAGTGATGCGTATCTTCGAGATCAATGTGGACGCCTATAACATCCCCGCGCTTGACCCGATGGCTGTAGCGTCCCAGGTGTCCGCCATGGAGGAAGACATGGGCATTGCTGGCGAGGCCTTCATCCGCTACATCGTCACGCACAGAGCGGATGTGCATGACCTCATCTTCAAAACCTACGACGACCTCCGTGCTGATGCGGACCTCATGGCCCAGCCCCGCTACCGCTTCTATCGCAACCACATGGTGTGCACCTTGGCATGCGCGAAGATCATGAAGGAGCTGGGAGTTATCGAGTTCGATATCCCCAAGCTCACCAAGTTTGCACTCGAGGCCGCCCGCATGTTGTTCCAACGTACTCAGGAGGCCAACACCCTGTCCGCCACAGACGCTCTGGGGTTGATGCTCAACGAGCTGAGCCCGCGCATCATTCAGACGGCTACGTACGACATCAAGGCTAACGAGGCGCCATATGACGTGCGGTGCCCAATGGGGATTGTTGGCCGTTCGATCCGCGGCACCCCCATGCAGAAAGACCCCTCCCTGGACAACGTACTGCTTCTGTCGGCCAATACAGTCCGAGACTGGTGCAACGAGAACCGTGTCAGTGTGGACTACCTTGCAAAGTGTCTCGCTAATGCGGGCATCCTCAAAGACAGACGAGCCCGGTGCTCACTTGGGAAAAACACGACCATTACAACTGCTCAGTGCCGTTGCTGGAAGATTGACTTGAACGCCTTGGACGCACAGAAATGAAAGAAATCGACTTCTCCAAAGTATCTGACAACACTCTCCTCCTCTGCAGTGAGGGAGCCCAGTACCTCGGCATTACCCGCCGGTACTTCAACCAGCTGGAGCTCCGAGGCTTCTTCAAGCGCTCAACTCCCGGTGGCATCAACCCCCGCTACCTCTTTCTCGAGTTGAAGCGGTTCAAGGAGCGGGCGTACGCTACGGGGTTCCTCCCGCTCCTTCCGCAGAAGGGCGCCCGTGACTTGGCAGACCCTGCAATCAGCAACGACAGTTTCGCCACGGCGAAGGAGGTGGCTCGCTATCTCCGCATCAACCCTGTGACACTTTACGAACGGCTGAAGAAGGGCAGTTTCCCCAAGCCCGTGCGCATCCGCGAGAACGCCAACCCTCGCTGGAACGTCGGTCAGGTCCGCCGATATGCGGTCGGCGAGCAGTGGGCAGAATGAGGGACGTCAATTTTGGCACCTTAAAAGCATATTGATTTTAAAGCTGTTTTAGCACCTATGCATGATGCTCGCCATCAGCCCATGCATGGGTGCTTAATTTTTACTGTTTCACTCAGCCCGTTGTAGTTATACAAGTTATTAGGCAGTTTTCAACTCCGCGTGTACAATCCTTCTACGGCTAATTAGCCGGTTTTACTCAACGAATGAGGGACGTAAAGAGGGACGCGGAATGATCATAAACAGACTACGAGCGAACCAGATCGCCAAGCTCCCAGAGGGGAAGCATCTGGATGGCAACGGCCTGTATCTCAGAGTGCAGGGAAACAGCCGTCGCTGGTTCCTCCGTTTCAGTTTCCAAGGTAGTAGGCACGACCTTGGGCTGGGGGCTCTCCCCCTGGCAGATGCCCGAGCCAAAGCCGCAGAGGTCAGACAGCAGATTGCTGAGGGCAAGCACCCCCTTGTGGCTCGTGCCGTTATAGCTGCTACAAAGAAGAAAGAAGCCCTGGCCGCCAAGGGGCTTCACACCACACTCGAGGATGTCTATGGGGACGCCTTGCAGTGGTACTACGAGAAGAATGCCTTGCGCACGCCACGCTGGGTGCACAACGGCAAAGCACTCCTTGAGAGCAAGGTGCTCCCAAGCATCGGCTCCAAACCCCTCACACTCATCACACCCCAAGACATTGCCACTGCCCTCACCCCTGTATGGACAAGCAGCACAGGCGGGCGCATGCTCACATGCCTCAGAGCCTGCTACCGCTATGCCACGGTGAGGGGGCTCTTCGCTGGGAGCTACCCCACCGACTGGGAGGGAGCGCTAGAACTCCTCATGCCCAAGGCGTCCAAGGTGTCAAAGGTTGAGCACCGTGCCTCTTGCCCATGGAAAGACGTGCCTGCCCTCTACGCTCAGCTTGCTGCACTGCCTGACACCCCTGCCAAGCGTGTGACCCTTGCATGCATGCTGTGTGTGCCGCGCCCGCAGGAGTTCGCAGATCTCCGAGTGTCGGACATTGACACAGAGAAGCGAGTGCTCGTCATCCAGAAGTCCAAGACTTCTACAGAGCCCTGGGAAGTCCCCTACCCCACGCAGATGGGTGCCATATTTGATTTCACGGCAGAGTTCCCTTTTGGGAAAAAAGTCGGCAACCACACGGCTATGCAGTTCCTCAAGGTCAACAAGATCCCCTATACAGCTCACGGGTTCCGAGCGTCCTTCAGTTCGTGGTGCGCTGACCATGAGAAGAACCCCGAAACCCGTGAGGCATGCCTCCATCACAGCATTGGAGGGAAGGTCACTCTGTCCTACCAGAGGAGCAACCTCCTCGACTTGAGAAGAAAGCTCCTCCAGGAGTGGGCGGACTACGTCACTAGTACATCTTCGCGAGGTTAGCTGCAAACCCTCGGTTGGACTTGTCCGCCGCCACACCACCAATGGCATCACGCTCCCGCTTGCGTTGAGCCTTGACTGCTCCGGTGAGGTTTGAAACCTTGTTGGGGGCGAAGCCCTGCATCATGCGGTCCTGGTTCATGCGTTGCCACGCTTCCAAGGCCTTACGCACTCCCGCCCGGTCGCCCACCTTGACCGCCTTTTGGTAGTCGCGACGGATGCCCTTGGCCACTTCCTGGTAGGCCGTCTGGTGGCGGTACATGGACGAGGCGCGGAGGCTGCGATTGGTGATCTCCGTAGTCGGCAGACCGATGGCCTGGGTGACGAGGTCAGCAAAGGAGAAGTTCTCTCCGGGGACCAAGATGTCACCCCCCTTCGAGGAGATACCCTCCGTGCTGAAGCGGACGGCCTTCATCACGTTGGCAATACCTGTGGGCATTGCTGTCTCCACACCCTTGTAGGTGTCTCCCTGCCAGGCGTAGTCAGCTGCACGACCGAACTTCAGGAACAGGCTCGCCGCCGGTCCAAGGACAGATGCCAGGAGATCCTTGGCGTCATCCTCGCCACCCTTCAAGGCATACGACCCATCGTAGTACGGCGTCGGCAGGAGCATGTTGCGAGCGCCGAGCTTCTCGCTGAGGTCCAGCCCCACAGCTGCCGGGAGGCCTCGGAGCATGAAGTCCACGACAGCTTTGTCAACACCAGCATTGACCAGCTCGCGGCGCACCACGTCTTCATCGTCATCCCCAGCACCACCGCCAAGACCCATGAGTAGCATGGCCGTACCGACAAGTGGCATGCCTCGGACACCTGTGACAAGTGCGAAGGTTGACATGGTGTACAGCAACCCAGCCCGAGCGAAGGCACGCTCTTCAGAGGGCACCGACGACAGCGACTGCTTGATCATGCGGCACATCCACCCCAGCTGGATAAGCTGGAACTTGCGGAACTGCGAGGCCAGGCGTGTGAGCGTGTTCAGCTTGAAGTAGCGCGGAGCGTTGCGAGAGCTGTAGTCACCGTGGGTCTCGTACAGCACATGGTCAGCGTACGTCAGAGCCTTGGCCTGAGCCTCTTCTTCCGACATCCCCTTGCCTACGAGCCGGGCCTTTTCGAGGTTGTACGACACCAGAGCCGTGGAAGCACGGTTCACGATTTCCACTTGACGAGCGGCCTTCGCGAGGAAGTTCGTCCAGCCAAGCACTTTATTGGAGATCTCGCCGTGTTCAGCCGTGCTGTACTCACCGAACTCCTGAGAGAGGCCGATGTCCAGCAGGCCGCGGGTCTGCATGGTCTGGAGGAGCTTGACCTGGTCGGGCGAGAGAGCCAGCTTCTTGCGGAGGGCCTCTATCTCCAGCTTATCCTTGGTGGTGACTAAGTCCTGGCTTTCGAGCTCTTTCAAGCGCTCCGTTTCTTCCTCCGTGAGGCCGAGGTACTCAACATCAGACAGCGTGCCGTCCTTTCTTACCCAGGCCGCAACCTTCACCATCTCCTTGGACATGGCCCCAAGAGATTGGTACATGCCGTAACGCGGAGCAATGTACGGCACCGAGTAGAGCAACGGCTGAGTCAAGTTCTGCAGGAAGAACGACGGGTTCGTCAGCAGCATCCAAGCGGATGTTGTACGAAGTGCTGCGTTCGTTGCAGGGCTGACACCCTGGACGCTCTGATCAATGCGTTGCAGGATCTCGTTGAGAGCTGTCGTGGCCACCGCCTGGTTCTCAGATGTACGAGCCTGCTGGATCATCTCGTCCACAGAGTCACGGATGGCCTCGCCCTGTTTCAGGAATCCGAGGTGCCGAGCCTGCGCGGACACAGACGTCATAAACGCCCGCATCATGTCCTTGGAGTAGCCAGCCACCTTGCGGCGGTGCAGGCGGGACTTCATGGCCGACTTGTTTGAGAGGTGCTGGATGTACATCTGTGTGGCATACTCGCTGAACATCTTGGCTGCCTTCTCGTTGAGGATGGAGATGTCCCCATCGCCAGGGTTGGCGGCCTGCGCGGCCTTGTGTGCCACGTTGAGCAGCGACGAGAGCTCCAGGGCGTCCTTCTGCATGAACTGCATCCGCTCCTTGTACACCGCCTGGGTGTTGGGGAGGGCCTCCTGCAACTCCTTTTGGAGCCTGACTGCGTCCGCGGGAGACTCAGCAAACTCAACAACGTAGTCCTCGCCGTTCTGCTGCAGCTGAAGGATCTGCGTCCGCAGGTCACGGAGGGTGTGGCGTGTGGCAGTGTTGGGGTTATCAAGCCCCTTCACAGCGTTCTGCACTGCCGTGAACTGCTGCCACAGCTGGTTGTACTTCTCCGAGCGAACAACCACAACATAGTCGCCGAAGCGACGGATCGGGAAGTAGGGCCTTGTCGTCTCCTTCAGGCTTTCCGTCACGCGTTTTATTTCTGCGTTGCGTTCAGCCTCGAGCTCCGCCATCTTGTCGGGGTAGGCCTCGATGCTCTTGCGGTACAGCTCGACAACCTGGTTGACAGCACCTTCCAGCTCCGCTTGGTGCGCATCCCGCCCCCAGTTCAAGGCGTCCTTGTAGACCTCCATGACGTCAGCGGGGATGTCGTCCTCGATGCGGGTGTCGTGCCACTTGTCCTCGGCCTCATCCTCATAGGCGTGCCACTGGGCCTTGAAGATGTCCTTGATATCCTGGTCGGCGTTCTCCGGCAGGGCATACCAGATGCCGTCGATGGCGGAGCTCTCCATCAAGCGATTGAGGAGCTCCTTACCCTTGTCAGTGAGCTTGTCGTACTTCTGGTTGATGGCTACAGCACGAGCCTGCCACGTGCGGCCTTCCTGGTCGGCAAGGTCCATGCAGTTCTGCCAGCGGGTAGCCGCAGGCAGGTAGCCCTTGACAATATTCACCAGGTCACGCGTGAACGTGAACCCAAGGCCATGCTTGTAGAGGGCCGACGCGACGTTGCGGGCCATGCCCTGAAGCTTGGGATTCCTGATCTTGTTCACCCACTTGTCGTAGGGGAACTGCTCAGATGCCTGAGGCTTCAGCGGTTCATAGTGCACTTCCTTCTGGTGTGCACGGGTGAACTGGCTGAACTTAACACGAGCCGATGTGACTTTGGCCTTAGTTTCGTGGAGTTCTGACTGAGCCTTGGCGAGCGCTTCCTCCTTGGACTTGTCCTTCTTGGCGGCGTTCGACAGAGCACCGACACGGCTACGAGCGGAGCGCTCATCAACGATGGCCTCCGCGTACCCGCGTACCACTGCCTTGCCTTCTGGGGTCTCGTAGGCGTCAGGGTCGATGCCCTGCGTACGAGCCACGGCAGGATCAAGGAGGACGTCTTCCTTGATGGCCTTCTGAACACGGGCCTCGCGCTCAGCGGCCTTTTCCCTAGCTACTCGGGCTTCTCGCTCTTCTGGGGTTTCTTTCCCTTGTGGTGCTTCACTGCCGCGTCCACTACGTTGATCATCGCGTCCCCGCTCAGACTCGAATTCAGATGCCCGTTCTCGTCCCTCCCCCAGTCGTCCCAAGTACTCCTCTCCGGATGCTCCAGAAGCATCTTCATGTACTCGATCCCCTCTTCCTCCGTCATATCCAGAGATTCCAGGTTCGTCTGCTCTTGCATTATTCACTACCCTCTGTTTTGCAGGGGTGGCAGGACCCTGCGTGTTGCTTTTCACCGGGGTAGCCGCCCCCTGTTTGTTGGTTGCCTTGGTCCCAAGAGACAGCGCCTTGGAGATCTGCTTCGCGCACTCTGGGAAGTACTTATCCACAACAGCCCTTCCGGGACCACGACGGGACATGTAGGCGGAGCCCCAAGCGGCATACATCTCTGCAGCGGTCTTTTCTAGTTTCTTTGTCCTTATCTCTGCGGGTGTCAGCCGTCCCTCAGTGATCAACTCTGTCCCACGCTGATCTGCCTCTACCCACGGATAGGCAAATGTGCGGGCCACAGCCTCGCGCTCTGCGACGGACATTTTAGCCCACAACTTGGCCGCATCGACCTCAACACCGTGGTACCACGTCTTCCCTTCATCGATGAGGAAATTCATAGCCTCTTGGGCTGTATGGATGTCCCCCCGCACACCGATGAAAGACACAGCTCGAAGGAGCTTAGCCTCGGGGTGGTTGGACAGATTGACGAACAACCAACGCCCCAACTTGTTGCTCGTTCGTTCGTCCTCATCATGGAGCGCCTCGTGTGAGCAGACCAACGCATTGGCATTGTCTGACGCCCGGCGCTGACTTGCACCCATATGAGGGTTGCGCTCCGTAGGTGCAATGGCACAGACGTGATAGGTCTCCGTCGTGACCGCACCAGTAGCCAGATTAGTGACTTCCCCTTTGTCCGTGACGTGGAACCCGAAGCGGTTGTAGGAGAACTGACCGTTAGTCGCGTCGAGAGCGTCAGGGCTTACGTGTTCAGAGTTCTGGATGCCGAGGTCGAGGACCACAAGGTTGTCAGGGATGGACTTCCCTTCTGCTGCCCAGGCATCAATCATGTGCATGATGTTGTCCGCGCATTGCTTGGAGACGATGGTCGCCAGGTCACTGCGCAGGTTCTTGGACGTGCGCATCGCATAGGCTAGTGGAATGACAATACCTTCCAAGTGCTTGTTCTTGAAGACCCCCGACTTGGCGAAAATTGCCTTGCCTGCCTTGGTGCGAGGCTTCTTGCGAAGCTTGGCAACGTGTGCATCCATGTCCACACCTTCACACCATCCGCCGTCGTTCATCAAGGTATTGGCCAAGAAGGTATGCACGGCGGCGCTAATCTTGGCGCCGATTCCTCGGAACTCGGGGTGTGACTCAGAGCGAACCCCTGCCACAGCAGGATTGGAGCCTTTCTTAGCAATGAACGCGTTGACCTGGCGGTCCTCCACTTCTGCTTCTTTTCCAACCTTCGCGAGGAGCTTGCTGTCCACGAGCTTCGCCTGGCGTGCCAGCCAACGGCCAACAGGGGAGTTTTCCATGGCCTCACGGGCTTCTGCTTCCTCGTACTCCTCAAAGCGCAGAGCACCAGGGTGCCCATCGGTCTTTCCGAGTATGAGCTCGCTGTAGGCCTGCATTGCTTGGGCGATGTTGTCGCTGAGGTTGGCCTTGTTGGATGCCTTGAGTTTTTTATCTAGCTGGGCAATGAGTTCGGGGGTTTCTATGCGTTCCATGGCTAAAGCCCCGGATCGGGGGTCTGCCATCTGCATATCGAACACCTCTCTGCCTAACTGCTTTCGACTGGCTTTATAAGCGGCCTTTACCGAGGCAATAAGTCCAGCCCCCGCCTTGCCTGCAGCGACAGCATTGCGGGTGTTCGGCTTGTCCTTCTTGAGGTCATCATCACCGACAGGGTGCTCACTGCCGTCATCACTTGATTTGGGCTCGCCTCCAAAGACGCTGTGCGCGTTAGAGGTGAACCCATTGTCCTCAGGGGACCACTCCCCCTCACCTGCTTCCGTCCAGGACTCCATCTCGCCGCGCAGCTTTTCATCGGCAATATCCTTCTCAAGGAGGGACAAGTGCTGGGCACCCTCTTCAGAGTACAGCCACTTAGTCAGCGTGATGATGGCCTCGTTCGTGCTAAGGCTTGGTGTGCGGACATTAACACCGTTGCTGTTTTTTATCCCCTTCAAACGCGTGGGGTGCTCGCGGAGGTATTTGAGGATAGCTGCAGTCTTCTTAGCTTTACTAGACTCCCCACTTGCCACGGTCACTTTCCCGGCGTTGTCCTCCATGTCTCGCATTTCCCTGCCTTCGACTTCGTAGGCTGATGGAAGATCCAACTCGTACCCAGGGGCAATCTTCTTTGCTGCGTTGCGAAGCGCCGTCAATGCTCGCAGCCCAGACATCGTGCGCACTTCACTGGCCCGCTTGCGGAAGGTTTCCGACTTGATGTCGGGGAGGCCTAGCGACGTTACCTTGCCGTCAAGGATGCCGCAAGCCTTCAACGGGAGCACCAGTTTCTTGGTAGTCTGCAGGAATGCATCCATCGCCTCAGAAGTCGGCTTAGGATCCTCCTTGGCCTCAGGCTTTACCTCTTTCGCCTTCGACTCGGAAGTTTCTTTGCTCACTGCCTTGGCTTCAGGAGCAGCTTTCTTGACACCGAGCTTCGCCCGAAGTTCATCGAGGCCAAGGTCAAAGTCGGGGTAGTAGAGCTCTCTTGTAACAGACTCAATGGCCTCTAGAGCCTTCAGATGTTCCTTCGTGGCGAACCTCTGAATGTCCTCCTTGAGCCCCCCGTTTTCCATAGCGTATACAAGGTCCCCCACACGGTTGAACCCTGTAGAGTTTGCTTTAAGCACCCCGCGTACATGGGTAACTCCGCCCCTTGCGCCAACCTCGTCGTGCCCCACAAACAGTGCCTTCATCGCCCGGCCGACCACATCCAGCCACCTTTGCCGACGCAGGTATTGCGCTGGCATTTCATTAGGGTACCCCTCGGGGCGCTCAGCCTCCTCGTCTAGCACAGACTTCCAGACCCGCCGACCAGCCTTGTCCGTAACAATTTCGTCCTTCTTCTCCTCAGCTTTGGGCTCTTCTTTCTTCTCTTCGAGCTTAGCAGGCGCCTCTTTCTTCTCCTCAGCCGTCGGTTCTTCCTTCTTGGGCTCAGTCTTGGCAGGCTCATTCTCCGCCGCCTTCTCCGTTGCGGCCTTCTTCCCTTCCTCGTTCTGACGCACCTTCTCCTGGTAGGCCCTGAACTTGTCATTCAAGTCGCGGACACCATCGTGGAACTCCTTGTTCTTGGAACGAGCTGCCGCAGTCACCACTTTGGCACGGCGTTCGTCGGACATCTTCTCCCACTCCTCTGCAGAGGGGACGACCTCCTCCACAGGCTCAGCCTTAGGCTTGGCTGCCTCAGCCTTCTCTGCTTTCTTTTGGGCCTTCTTGGTTTCTGCCTCAAGGACGGCCTTGGCTTCAGCATCAGCACGTGTCTTCTGACGCCCTGCAATGAATTGCTCCAAGTCAGCTTCCGGATTGCGAAGGATTTCCGCCGCGGCGGACAGCACGTCTCCACGCTCCACAGTGCTGGCGTCGTTTGCCCCGCGCTCTAAGGACTCCAGCATGGAGATCGGGTTCTCACTGTGGTGCTTGCGAGCAAGGTCACGCAACTCAGATGGTCGCAGTCCTGCCTTCGCGAGCTTATTCGCACGGGCGAGCACCTGAAGAGTTGGAGCCATTTCAGGATGGGCCTCGTGCCACTGGGCATCTTCTTTCATCTCGCCACGGGAGACCTTCTTGCCACGCTCGAGGGTATCGGCGTAGTGGGAGTGGTAGGTGTCAGCCTCGGCCTCAGCCTGCTGGAAGGCTGCCTTCTCCTTGGCCTTCTTCTCCTCTGCCTTCTGACGAGCTTTCTCTGCCGCCTTCTCTTCCTTGGTGAGCTCGCGCTGAGGCGCTGGAGGAACAGGCTGGGTTCCTGCCATCGGAGTAGCAGCTGCTGCGTCCTCCACAGCACGGCGGTTGCCAGAGTGGTAATCATTGAGCTCCTGGTTGCTCATAGTCCGATGACCACGCTCGTCAAAGCCACTCTGGGGGGTCATGTGGTTATAACGGGCCTCGGTGTTCGGGTTGTGGCCCATGATGATGGGTTGCTCGTTGCGTGTGCCAACGCGCGGGTCGTAGCCCAGTGCATAGACAGGGGGCACAACGCCCTGCTGGCGCTGGCGCTCCATGCGGTCCATCTCCGACTGCGAGTACTTGCGCTGACCGTGCTCATCAAGCATCCACTGCGGAACCATGCGGTTCGTCATCTCGCCACTGACTGGTGCACTAGGAGCTGGGTAGGCAGAGCGGTCATACCCCATGTCAATAGGCTCGTCGTTACGAGTGCCAACGCGCGGGTCGTAGCCAAGAGCGTACACAGGCCCAGTCTGCTCAGGCTCACTAGCTGGAGCTTCTTGCGTAGCCTCCCCTTGGGGCTCGGCTCGCATTTGCTCTTGCGCCCGAGCTTGCGCTCGTTCCTGGGTGTCCTGCTGCGTTGGTGCGTCGTTCAGGAGGGACTGCTGCCCAGTTGTGCCGAGAACTCGATGTCCTATGTGCACACCACCACCCATGGCTCCGCCTGCGAAGCCACTTTCTGCCATATCTTCATAGAGGCCCTCATCCCAGGACTTGCCCATGGAGAGGTTCTGCGGGACGTCTTCCCAGACGGTCTGACCGGTCTCTTCGACGAATTCACCGCCCGCAGCACGCACTGTGCCCTTGTTCCCCGCTTTAAGAGCTTGACGCGCCTCCTTGTTGAAGAGCGAGGCCTCGATGCCACCCCCTACCCTAGCGCCAACAAGCGACGTCATCGCCACGCCGCCAGCCGTGAGAAGCTGGTTACCCCCCATGCCTTCGTAGCGGGGACGCCCGTTGCGGACGTTATAGTTCATAAGGTCATAGGCGTTGTTGGCACCCGACTGGACACCTTCGCCCAATGCAGCACCGATGTTGGCCGCACGAGCGATAGTAGCCGCCCGGGTCGCCAAGCCCAGAGCCGTAGCTCCCTTGGCGATAGCTCCGCCAACGCCACCGCCCGCCACCATCGCAGGGGCAGACTCTGCGATGCGCCCGAATGCCACGCGGGGGTGGGTTGCCATGCTGTAGATCGTGCCCGCGTACTGCCCGAGAGCAGAGTCCCCGAAGGACTTCTTCACCGCCTCGTAGTCTTCTTCAGACGCCTGTCGTGCGTCGGAGTACTCGGCTCGCTTCTTAGCCTGCCAAGCCTCGGACCCGATCTCATTCTCGTCAGCCTTGGCCAACCGTTCGGAGAACGTCTCGTCATCGTCCGAACGGAACGGACGGGCTACGAGGTCCCCCACGGCGTAGGACGCCTGCTTTAGCTGGCCCACGCCGAGCTTGAGGTCGGTCCCGGTGTCTCCAAGGACACCGGAGTTTTGGTCTGTCTCCTCCGGTGCGTCGGCGAGGTCCCAGCTGTAGTCACCAATATAGCGCGGCATTACTTAGCCTCCTTCTTAGATTTTGCTTTCTTGCCCTTGAGCTCTCGCATGATCTCGTGCACAGGTCGCTTACCTCGTTCGCGGATCTGTATGCGCTTTGCCTCTAGGTAGTCTTTCGCCCACTCCTTGCGGTCAATCTCGTTGAGGTTCAGAGAGCGGACCTGGTCCAGCATCTCCTTAGCAGCACGACGGAAGAAGTGCTGGGACGCCCCGTCGATATCCCCCTTGAGTACAGTCGTCCAGAGCTTTTTGAGTCTGTCGGCAGTTATGTACTCGACCTCTACACCGTTGTTAATGAGCTCAGCCATGGCGGGCAATGCAAGTACGTGGGCGGCGTGCGCCTCGTTGTTGCTCCACTCTGCAGATCCCTTCGGCGAGGTGATGACCTCTTTAACGTCGAAATACTTCTTCCCAAGCTTCGACTTGCTTTCAAAGGCGTAGCGGTAGTCCTCGGGGTCACGACGGACGGGTTTATCCTGCTCACGAGGTTTCTGGGCGTCCTTGAGAATCTTCGGGAACTTCTTTTCCCAGCGAGCGACATCCTTGTCCATCTCAGCCTCGGACTTAGGCCACTTGATCGCCTTCTCCTTCTTGGTGACATGCGTGTCGTCAAGGATCTTCCCAATAGGATCGTAGGAACCACGCTTAGGCCCGTAGCCTCGCTCTTTATAGGCGTCGTAGAAATCGTCCGCAGCTGCGTTCCGCTTTCGTGACAGGGCGGTTTCCTTCTTACCCGGTTTCTTGGCGTCGTCGTACACCTCTGCACGTTGGTAACGACCTGCCTGCCCACGCGAAGCTGCATCTGCATGCTTAGCCATTTCTGGGTCAACCTTGTAGTCCAAGGACCCGTTGGAGTACTGCCGACGGAAGTTGTCCGCCCCGGTGATGGGGGCGCCGTAGTCGCGAGATGCACCCCACTTGTACTCGTGGTCTGCGTACTCGTGAGCGCCGAGCTTGTTGTACTCGTCCCCGCGACGGGCTGTAACTCTGCGGTCAGCGTCAGTGTCAAGGTGGGAATCAACACTCTCGGGGGGCTTCTTAGCATAGGCTTCAAAGAAGTCCTCAGGCTTGTACTTCGAGGCAGGCAAGGCTGACTCCTTCTTGGATGCGGGCACGTCAGGCATGCCGCTATCCATTGCTACAGGTGCAGTGCGACCGGGGTCCTTGCCAAGCAATGGCGACTGTGCCGGGGCCTCCTCAGGTGCTGCTTCACCACGAGCGGTACCGAACTTCAGTTGCCGATAGTCCAACAGAGCACGCCGATGCTCCATCTCCCAGCCCCACGACCAGCCGTTCTGAAGACGCTGATCTTCCAGCTCCTTCAACCGGGCCTCGGCCTGCTGAAGTGCAGAGCCCTGTTGGTGTTCTTCGGGTGTCGCTGCAGGCACATCAGGCATGCCGCTATCCATTGCTACAGGTGCAGTGCGGCCGGGGTCCTTGTCATACAAGCTGGATTCCGCCGCTTGGGCCTTCTGAGTCTCGCTCCTTGTCTCACTGACAGAAGTATGCGAGGTCTCAGCCTTCGGGGAGTCTCTGCCAGTGCGCGATGGGAGAGCCGTCCCTTGGTCCTCAGGACTCCAGCGCTGACCCCGCTTGGGGAACGGAGGGAGCGGCGGGCGCTTATCCTGAGACTCGTAGATATGCGTCGGGTCATCAGCGAAGACATACTGACCGTTCTTCGGGTTGCGCATCGTGTATTTCACACGGCCAGAGTCATCGTAGGCGAACCCATCCACCCACCCCTTGGCGGCGAGGTCCTTCTGCGTCTTCTCTTCTGCAGGAGTGCGAGCGTAGCTTGGAACAGCGTTGCGGATATCCTTGTTGTAGGACCCCATCACTTCACCAGTTCTGGTGTTGACTACAGCAGTGCTGCCGTTCTCATCCTCCCCAAGTTTCGTGCCCGACGGGAGGTTGGTCATGGCCCAGTTTTCAGCTCCGCCAGGGGCAGAACCTCCCTTGCTAGAGGCACTGTAGCCGTTCATCCCGGCCATCTTGAACCAGTTACCAACGTCATGCTGATACTCAGTCTCGCCCTGAGTGCGCTGGAAGTGGCGCTCTGCCTGGTCCATCTGCTCCGCCTGCATCTTGAGGGCAAGCTGGCCACGCACCTGCTCCCAGCCAAACCGCTTGACCGCCAGTTCGTAGTTGCGGTTGCCATTCGCGATCTGGTAACGGAGGAGCTCCTCGGCTCGTTTCTCAGCGTTATCAGCTCGGCGGTCAGACCGGACCTTATCCTGGAGGTCGTACATAGACTTGAAGTCATTCCGAGCCTTCGCTTTAGCAGCCATAGCAAAGAGCGGGATCCCACGTTTAACGAGGTCCTGCGTAAGCTTGCCACCCCAGAGCACCTTGCCATCCTTGTCCACAAGCTCAACGGTGTCGTTCTTGCCCTCGCGGGGCCGGGCTCCCTCGGGGAAGTAGCCCATGTCACTCAACGTGCGCACCGCCTGCCCGATGGCTGTCGGATCTCCGGCTTCCATCCCCTCAATGACCTGCTGGATGGAGGCGTCCGTGTCCATGTCGTACAACTTCTCCTTGACTTCCATGTAAGCCTCGGGGTTCTTGTACTTCAAATAGTCAAGCTGAGCGCGGAGAGTGTCTCGCTTCTGCTGAGATGAAATAGCCTGACGACGCCGCATGTACTCGGAGTCGGACAGAGCAGTTTCTCTATCCGACGGATGTGTTGGCGCAGGGAGCGCTGAATCGACCGCCTGACTGGGGATGTAGTCCAGGGGGCTTCCTTCGGAGGGAGGCTCCACAGCCGTACGATCACTCGGACTGAATGGCATGGCCTGCGCCATCTTGGAAGACTCTGCGGGCGCAGGTTGCTGCGTACCGATATAGGGACTGGCCATCTGATCAGCGGTTATGCTAGCGGGAAGCGCAGATGTCTCTTCGGGCAACTTCGGGGCACCGCCAGTAGTAGCCTCTAGCGGAGACGACGTCGTCAGGGAACCCGTGTCAATGGCACGTTCCCGGGCTCCCTTACGAGCCTTAGCCTTCTCTCCGGCGGACTTTTCCTCGTCAAGCTTGGCGTACGCTTCATCTGCTTTTTTGTCTGCCTCGTCCGTAGATCGTTGGAACCTGCCTCGGGCGATGGAGTCGGTGATCTTCTCGCCGAGGTCCCAGCCATTGCGCAACCCCTGGGCGAACCCTCCGGCGAAACTTCCCCAATAATGAGCCATTAGAGGATCTCCTTCATTTCCTGGAAGATGTCTTCCTTATAACGTTCAAAAAACACTCGGTCAGCCTCATAGAGCTCCGGGTGATGCTCCTTCAAATACTTCATCCGCTCCTTGTGCTCGCAGTGATAGGCCGTGCAGACCTTGCAGTCGAGCGAGCTCCCTTCGGTGAGCCCGTGGCGGGCTTGGACGAAGCCATACTTGGTGCCCTGCTCGATGATGTAGTTGAGCACCTGCTCCTGTGTCCAGCCGAAGATCGGCGTCACAATGGTGATGCCCTCAGCCTCACGCAACCCTGCATCCCGCTCAGAACTCCGGTCACCACGGAACACCATCTCTGGGTGGTGCTCGCGCATGAACATCTCCATTGGGGCCCAGACGTTGGCCTTGCAGCACTCCCAGCGAGAGACGTAGGGACGATGGTGGTCACCGCCGTAGATGTAGCGGCCTGTCGCGTCCTTACTCGTTGGCACAAGATCAACAGGATGGCCATGCTCCAACTGCCACGCGAGAGCGTTGGACTTCAAGGTGTGGAAGTTCTTCACGTAGAGCTTCACTCGCTCCATGTGTTCGATCACCTCAGGGAACTGGCACCCCGTGTCCACCCACGCCACATGGAAGTCATCAGACTCCCACAGAGACTTGAGAAGCAGGAGAACGGCCAAGCTGTCCTTCCCGCCGCTATACCACAGAAGCTTCTTCATATGGCCACCGCCACTGCAGCCACACCCGTGCCAACAGCTGAGGCCGTGCCGCTGGCCTGTGCCGCAGACGCGGCGTCTTTCGCGGACTGCACCTGCTGGTTGTAGTTAGTCTTCTGTTGGCCCATGTTGCCGTACTGCCCCCACGCGTTGCTCATCGTCTGGTAACTGTTAAGGCCGATCTGACCGAAGTTGAGCGAGTTGCCCAACGCGGTCTGCGAGGTGCTCTGCGCCGTGGACAGCGCTGCGTTGGATGCTGAGGACCCTGTAGTGGCCGTGCTGTTAGCCAGGTTGGACAAGTTGACCGAGTTACCAAGGTACGACGAGCCTAACTGGGACAGCTGGAGCTGCTTCTGCCAGCCGAGGTCCACAGCACTCTCACGAGCCTGGTTAGCCGCTGTCACAGCCGCTGCTGCCTGATTAATGTTGGACGCACGCGCCTGCTCGCTGTAGAGCCCGCTGTTAGTGTCGATGCCGTAGGACTTCATGCGCATGTTGAGTGCCTGGCGCTGAGCGTCGTACGACCCGTTGGTCGTCGTGATGGCGTTCTGGGCATCCGTCTGGGCCTTCGTTGAGCTGTTGTACTCCTCAGCCTCCTTAACGAGCTTGTCCTCCACAGGCTTGAAATACTTCAAGTAGCGGTTGTACAGCTCATCAGACTGGGCGTCCTGCTTCTCCGACTGCGTGGTGTAGTAGTTCTTCCACCAGTCAGCGTTATCCACCTGGAAGTCGTAGTCCAAGTTGGCCTGCTCGTTCTGCGTCTTGATCTGCTGCTGGAGCCAGGGGTAATAGGTGTTCTGGTACCAGTTGTTCTGCTGCTCCATCAACTCCGTCTGCTTAGTCATGGCCTCGCCAATGGCGGGGTCCATGGCGACGGAGGAAGATCCTTTCTTACTCATTCACCGCCTCGTTATGACAAGTAGTAGTTGCCAACTTTGCCAGCCGCCCCGGCAATAGACCCAAACATTTGACCATATCCCGACGCCACCGTGGCTGCGTTCTGGTTATTCGTGATGCTCTGCTGGAGATTCGAGTTGCTCACACCCATGCCAGCGTTGAACACACTCTGGTTCTGATTCATCAGAGAGGTCAGATTGCTGCCGTAGCTGTTGTACATGCTGTTCAAGTTCGAGAGCTGCGACTGGGCTGTGCTCGACGCCCCATTGATAGACGACAGCACCTGACCCATGCCAGAGCTGATGGTGCTGTTGGCAAGGTTGGCGTAGTTGTTAGACTGGTTGAGGTAGTCCTGGCCGATACTCACAGCTGCCATCTGCTTGTTCCACCCCAGCTCCTTCGCAGCTCTTTCAGCGGCAAGCTTAGCCTGGGCCTTGCTGTTGGCCTCCTCGTCAGAGATCTGCCGAAAGCCCGCTTGAAACCGCCCCGAGGTCGGGTCGATGCCCAGCCCGTTGTACTGGTGCATGGCGTTCTTGCGGAACTGGCCATAGCCCATTGTGAGGTCGCCAACGGCCTCTTCAATCTTGCGCTCTCGGGCTGCGGCTTCGTTAAAGTTTGTAGCCTCGTCGGCAATCGACGGATCGACCTTGTCCTTGATGGCCATGCCCGTATCCCGCTGGGCATCGGCGCGCTCGTTGTACTTGTCCGTGCGGGCCTGCGTCTGATCTCGCTGATAGGTCGCCAGCTCGCGTGCATACTGGGCCAGGGCATACTGCCGCTCATTCGCCATCTCTGTAGCGGCGAACATCGTCGGCATCATCGTCGTCTCATACCAGTCCTGGTACTGCTGCGCCAGGTCTGCCTGCCGGGACATTGCCTGCCCCACTCGGGGGTCTATCTCCGAGTAACTTGAAGATTTCTTGCCCATTCGTTACCTCAAATGTGAAGCCATCGGCACTCTTCTTTCAACATCCCGTAGAGGATGAGGTCCGTGCCATCGTCGTCCCCTTTCCGCAAGAGACCTTCTCGTTTAAAGCCCAGATGCTCGTCAAACCTCTGAGCCGCATAGTTGTCCACTCTCACCAAGCCCGATATCCGGGCGTACTTCATCTGAATGAATGGGTACGCAAAAGCCGCCCGAAGGAACGTCCGGTTAAACCATCTTCCCGTCCCGTCAGACGCCACGCTCACCATGCATCCGTTCCCCGAGGGCCACGTGTACACCACAGCACCACAGACATGGCCGTCTCTGATGTACGCCATGTTCGGAGCGTTCAGAGGAAACTCACCCTCACCAGGGATCTGGTGTGAGAGCCACTGAGAAATAAAAGGCTTGTTGAAGAGAATCATGGGTGCCACGTCCAATAGCGGTTCCACTTCCACATACTCTCCCCTGATGTGCCATACTCGGGGCAGTTGTCGTCGTTCCAACAACCGTAGATGCCTTGGTGCTGCACCGTGCCTTGCCCCCACTGACTTGCAGTGAAGCGGTACTCCGCGCAGGGGCCGTCACCCGCACCACACCCCCGGGACACGATGACGGCCTTCAGGTGGGGGTTGATCGTGACATACTCCTCATACATGCGGTGGTAGCTCTTGCTACACTTACGAGTCTCACGGTTGAGGACCTCGTAGTTGAAAGTGATCTCTGTACTCTCAATAGGGGACCAGGCGAACACTGCAATAGAATCCCCGTCTTGGGCAGAGCAGACGTCCCTGTAGTAACAGTCGTCCATGATCCCTGACATGCACTTGCACGCCGTATGGTTGGTTGCAAATGTCTTCAGCCAGTTTGTCCACCATTTAGAAGTGTCCCCGCCTCGATAGGTGTTCCACGGGACTCCACCAACACGATAAATCCCAAAGCCATACCCGCTGAAGTGGTTGCAAAGATCCTGCCCGTCCTGAGAGGACCACCCTGTCGCCGGACCACCAGAGCCTGCGTAGTATCGTTGCCCGATGTCCTGACCGCTGCTGCCGTAGATGTTGACATACTGCGAGCCGGTCCCAAGGCCGAACCACACGTCAAAATCGACGCCTTGCTGTGTGTAGAGACTGGAAGACATATCAATAGCTAAACGTC